>NZ_LIXE01000010.1:0-129057 GCF_003584965.1 Vibrio sp. PID23_8
ATTTTGGACCCACCTGATTTCCATGCCGAACTCAGAAGTGAAACGAAATAGCGCCGATGGTAGTGTGGGGCTTCCCCATGTGAGAGTAGGACATCGCCAGGCTTTTAATTTAAGGTACTTGTTCTGAACGACAAGTATCGGATAAAACAAAAGTTTTATCTCCGTGTGGAGCGGTAGTTCAGTTGGTTAGAATACCGGCCTGTCACGCCGGGGGTCGCGGGTTCGAGTCCCGTCCGCTCCGCCATTTATTCAGACAAAGCCCTAGCAGCAATGCTAGGGCTTTTTCGTATGTGTAATATTTGACTAGCATTCCCAAAGCGTTTTGTATTAATAACTGGCTTTTAATATCGGCCTAAATAAGTCTTTTATGCTCTTTACTGACTAGAATCATTAGTAAACTATATAACATTAGGCTCTAAAGTTATGGCTTTGAGAGCTTGTTACCTAATTATTTCCAAAGCTATTTTCCTAGAACTCGAATTAATAACAGAGTTCTGAATCCTGTATCTTGAGGTCACTTGAGCATAGAGATATCGTCCTTTCTATAAAGAAATATATTTGCTCTCAGCAACTTCCCATAGTGCTTTTACTAACGGATTTTCAAGTTGGCTTTTTGCACAGCAGACACCGAGCTCAAATGGCTTGATTGGTAGGACTTTGAGTCTGTTGATCTTTTCTCTTACTGGACTATTGTTGATTACTACATCTGGAGCAATACCGACACCACACCCTAGAGCTACCATGCTAACAATCGCTTCGTGACCAGCAACTTGTGCATAGATATTTGGTTTAATCTTCATCTGTTTAAACCAAACATTCGCTCTTTCTCTTGCTGTCCCGGCTTCAGGGAGAATAAACGGAATTGCAGCCCAGTCTGGTCTATCTTTTTGTAACTCTTCAGCGAAGGTGCTTACTCCAAGCGGAGCTATTACAGACAGCGGTATTTCACTAATGGGTTCGAAGGCGACTTTAGCGGGTAGTTGGTCTGGTTTTGCAGATATTGCAATATCTGCCTCGTCGGACAAGATTTTATCGATGGCTTGCGCTGGATCGCCTGTCGATAGTTTGAACTCAATGAAGGGGTGTTGCAGACGAAATTCAGAGATCAGTTCTGGCAAATGGCTATAGCTTGCAGTGACGGAGCAAAAGAGTCGTATCTCGCCTTTTAATTCATCCTCAGTTCCTTTTATATGGCTTTGATACTGCTGCCATTCACTGATAATTTTTAAAGCAACGGGTAATAGCTTTTTACCTTGGACGGTTAATTCCACGCTTCTGTTATCACGCAGAAACAGTAGTTGATGAGTTTCATCTTCGAGTTTTTGGATCTGTCGACTCAAAGCTGATGGGCTAATGTGCATTGCTGATGCGGTCTTAGCAAAGCTTTTACTGTCACACAGATGAATGAACAGTTGCAGGCTTTTGATATTCATTAAATCGTCACTTCCATGTTGCATAAATTGCAATGATTAATTGTGAATATATCACTTTCAGCAACAGAATGTCTGTTTTAGTATGACACCATTCGGTAAGAGAAATGCCGACCTCTATGGAAGAATGTTAAGGAGCACCAAGATGGCTAACTATTTCAATACTTTAAACCTACGCGAGCAGCTAGACCAATTAGGTCGTTGTCGTTTCATGGACCGCAGCGAATTTGCAACAGAAGCGGATTACCTGAAAGGTAAGAAAGTCGTTATCGTTGGTTGTGGTGCTCAAGGCCTAAACCAAGGTCTAAACATGCGTGACTCTGGTCTAAACGTAGCGTACGCTCTTCGTCAGGCAGCGATTGACGAGCAGCGCCAGTCTTACAAGAACGCAAAAGAGAACGGTTTTGAAGTAGCAAGCTATGAAACGTTAATCCCAGAAGCAGACCTAGTAATCAACCTTACGCCAGACAAGCAACATACAAACGTTGTAGAAACGGTAATGCCGCTAATGAAGCAAGGCGCTGCACTAGGTTACTCACACGGTTTCAATGTGGTTGAAGAAGGCATGCAAATCCGTAAAGATCTAACGGTTGTTATGGTTGCACCTAAATGTCCAGGTACAGAAGTACGTGAAGAGTACAAGCGTGGTTTTGGTGTTCCAACACTGATTGCAGTTCACCCAGAGAATGACCCTAAAGGCGAGGGCTGGGATATCGCTAAAGCATGGGCTGCAGGCACTGGTGGTCACCGTGCAGGTTGTTTAGAATCTTCATTCGTTGCAGAAGTTAAATCTGACCTAATGGGTGAGCAAACTATCCTATGTGGCATGCTACAAGCCGGCTCTATCGTATGTTACGAGAAGATGATCGCTGACGGCATTGATCCAAGCTACGCAGGTAAACTACTTCAGTACGGTTGGGAAACCATCACAGAAGCACTGAAATTCGGTGGCATCACACACATGATGGACCGTCTATCAAACCCTGCGAAAATCAAAGCATTCGAGCTTTCTGAAGAGCTGAAAGAGCTAATGCGTCCGCTTTACAATAAGCACATGGATGACATCATCACAGGTGAGTTCTCAAGCACTATGATGGCTGACTGGGCAAATGATGACGCAAACCTTCTAGGCTGGCGTGAAGAAACAGGTGAAACGGCGTTTGAGAACTACCCAGCAGGTGACGTTGAAATTTCAGAGCAAGAGTACTTTGACAACGGTATCCTAATGGTTGCAATGGTTCGTGCCGGTGTAGAGCTTGCGTTTGAAGCAATGACGGCTTCTGGCATCATCGATGAATCCGCGTACTACGAGTCACTGCACGAACTACCGCTTATCGCCAACACAGTAGCACGTAAGCGTTTATACGAAATGAACGTAGTAATTTCAGATACAGCAGAGTATGGAAACTACCTTTTTGCAAACGTAGCAACGCCGCTACTGCGTGAGAAATTCATGCCTTCAGTATCAACTGACGTGATTGGTAAAGGTTTAGGCTTAATATCTAACCAAGTTGATAACGCAACGCTAATCGCTGTAAATGACGCTATTCGTAACCATCCGGTTGAGTATATCGGTGAAGAGCTACGTGGGTACATGACGGATATGAAGAACATCGCGGTAGGCGGCTAATTATTTGCTTTAAGGTTCCATTTCGGTGTCGAAGGTGCTCATTTAGTATCGTAAACACCGAGCCTTCTCCTAGAAATGAAACCTTAATTCTGCGTAATTCGCTAACTGAAGTGAGCAAAGAACTCCAGACAGACTGGGGTCAATAAATACAACATATAACACAACATCTAAATAAAAGGCTTGGTCTCCGTTGACCAAGCCTTTTTGTTTTTTTCGATTATCAAGCCTGACATTGGAAAAACGCTTCAACTAGAGGAGCATTTTAGAACTATTTATCAGCTAGCTTTTCTTCAAGCGCGGCTAATTTTCTTTCCATTTCGGTCAGTTTTTGACGTGTCCGGAGTAATACTTGAGTCTGAACATCAAACTCTTCACGGCTTACAACGTCGAGCTTGTTAAGTTGGCCTTGGATAACTTGTCGAACTTTCTGATCGACGTCAGCGCCTAGCTCTTTGACAGGTTGCGGCATTGAGTCGTGAATTTGTTTAGCGATTTGCTCTAATTTCTTTGGGTCAAACATAGTGGCTAAAACTCCTTTTGATTTGCCCACATTTTATGTAAATGATACGTGAATGTCGCCATTTTAGATGACAAAAAAGAGAGTGGTCATAAAAAAGGTCACCGAAGTGACCTTGTTCTTAGCTTGTGACGCTTATTTGTTTCCTGCTAACTCGCGATGAGCCGCTTTTGCTTCATCTACTCGCGCTAACTTTTCCAGGTCTTTGTCTTCAACAAACACTGGTAGTGGCTTGTGTTTCTCAGCAAGGTAGCTGTAAATCACAGGCAGTACGAATAGCGTAAACAGTGTACCGATTGCTAGGCCAGCAACGATGACGATACCGATACTGAAGCGTTGAGCGGCACCAGCGCCTGTCGCGTACATTAGTGGAATAAGGCCCGCGATCATGGCAGCCGTTGTCATTAGGATCGGACGAAGACGAACTTTCGCCGCTTCCATTACTGCATCGATACGCGATAGCTTGTTATGTAGCTGCTCTTCTTTCGCAACCTCACAGATCAAGATACCATGCTTGGTAATTAGACCAACGAGCGTGATCAGGCCGACCTGTGAGTAGATGTTCATTGTTGCTGTTCCCCAGGCGAGCGCAATCAATGCACCACAAATCGCTAGCGGAACCGATACCATGATCACAATTGGATCGCGGATGGATTCAAACTGAATCGCCAGTACTAGGAAGATGATTGCTAATGCCAAACCGAATGTTGCGTAGAGTGCACTACCTTCGGTTACAAATTGACGCGCTTCACCCATGTAGTCATGGTTGTAGCCTGCAGGCAATTTGTTTTGAGCAATATCTTCAAACCAATTGATTGCATCACCCATCGCGATGCCTGGTGACGGTACTGCACCGACCGTTGCTGAGTTTAGCTGGTTAAAGTGGGGCAGTGAGCGAGGCTCAGCAACTACATCAATGGTAATTAAGCTGCCTAGAGGCACCGCTTCCCCGTCAACCGATCGAACGTAATAGTTCTTCATCGACTCAGGGTTTAGACGCCATTTTCGCTCTACTTGAGGAATCACCTCATATGAACGGCCATTTAGGTCGATACGGTTTACGTAACCGTCCGCCATCATGGTACTTAGCGTTACGCCGATGTCTTGCATGGTCACGCCGTAAGCGCCAGCTTTATCCTTATCGATGCTGATCTTCATCGTGGCTGAATCGTAGTTAAGATCAAGATCTGAGTACACGAACATCGGGCTAGTCGATACGTTAGCGAGAATATCACTGGCAATAGTAAACAAGCTTTCGAAGCTGTTTGGCGTAGTGATCACGAACTGAATCGGTAGGCCTGAGCCAGCTCCAGGTAGCTCTGGCATCTGGAAAGCCGTGACAGACATTCCAGGCACGTGAGACACCAGTTCACCAACGCGCTTAGTGATTTCTGCCTGACTTGCTTCACGCTGACTCCAAGGTTTTAGTGTCGCGAGACCGAACGCTTGGTTTGAGTTTGGAACACCGTTAAACACCTGTGCGTACTCTACTTCTGGCTGATCAGACAGAATTTTGTTTACGTCATTCATGGTGTTTTGGATGTAATCCAAGTTCGCGTTTGATGGAGCGGTACCCAACAGAACCACAACGCCTTTATCTTCAGAAGGTGCGAGCTCACTTGGAATGAACTTAAACAGAACCGGTAAGCTAGCAAAGACGATGACCGCAAATGCCATAATCACGGGACGATGTGCCATTACAGCTCTCAACATCTTCTCGTAGCGATTGGTCATGCCATCCAATATGAGGTGAACTTTTTGTTCGAACTTGCTCGGTTGTTCGTTAGCTTTGAGCATTTTTGAACACATCATCGGAGACAATGTTAGTGCGATGATACCTGAAACAAACACCGCTCCAGCTAGTGTTAGCGCGAATTCTTTAAATAGTGAACCCGTAATGCCCCCCATCAGTGCGATTGGCGCATAAACGGCACCCAAGGTTAGTGTCATCGCAATAACCGGAATCGCAATTTCACGCGTACCAATGATTGCCGCACGGAATGGTGATTCACCTTCTTTAATATGACGGTCAACGTTTTCTAGTACAACGATTGCGTCATCCACCACCAGACCGATGGCGAGTACCATTGCCAGCAGCGTCATCAAGTTCCAAGAGAAGCCCATCGCCTGCATGATCATCGCAACACCAATCAATGATAGTGGGATAGTAACGATAGGGATGATTACTGCACGGAATGAACCTAGGAACAGGGTGATCACAATTAGTACGATCACAGCGGCTTCGACAATCGTTTTCACAACCTCGTGAATCGATTCATTGATCGCTATGGTTGAGTCGTACATCACGTTCATTTTGATGTTACTTGGCAAGTTGCGTTCAAGTTGAGGCAACAGCTTCAGTACATCAGTTGCGATGTTGATAGGGTTTGCACTTGGTGCCGCATTGATTGCTGCAACCACAGCTTCCTTGCCGTTTGCACTAGCGCGGTAAACATCGTGACTCTTTGCTAACGAGACTTTGGCAATATCACCAAGGCGTATCACGTCACCGTCGCCTGTCTTCACAACTAGCGCTTCAAGTTCAGCAACGTTAGATACCTGAGTATCCGCGCTACCGTTATAAAGAACGAATTCACCCGTTGCTTGGCCAGTTGCCGACTGGTAGTTGTTTGCGTTCAGAACGCCCATTACATCCGTCGCAGCCAGCTTAAGAGCCCCCATTTTCGCCGGATCTAGCCATACGCGAAGTGCGTATTTCATGCCACCGTAAAGGTCGACTTTTGATACACCGTTTACCGTGAACAGTTGCGGGTTGATTACACGTTCAAGGTAGTCGGTGATCTGGCTTGAAGACAACTCATCACTGGTGAAACCAATATACAGTACTGCAGTTGTTGAACCAGTCGACATGGTAACGGTAGGGTCTTCCGCTTCTTTAGGAAGCTGAGATCGTACGGAGTTTGTTTTCGCCAAAATGTCAGCCAACGCTGCATTTGGGTCCGTGTTCAGCTTCATGTTAACGGTAATGGTTGAAGTACCTAAAACTGAAGATGAAGTCATGTAATCGATATTATCGGCTTGAGCAACAGCTTGCTCCAAGGGCTGAGTAATAAATCCTTGGATCAAGTTAGCACTTGCACCGTAATAACTGGTGGTGACGGTAACCACCGTATTTGTCATTTCAGGGTATTCGCGAACCTGCATTTTGAACACAGCTTGTAAACCAAGCAACGCAATCAAAAAACTGATCGATACCGCCAGAACTGGACGTTTAATAAAAACATCAGTAAAGCGCATGATGCCTCCAATTAAAGCATTGGTGTTACTGTAGGTAGGGTAAGGGCATCATCTTCAACGATGCTTACTTTAGCGTGATTGCTCAAACGGATTTGACCTGATGTCACTACCACATCTCCTGGTTTTACACCGTTTAAGATATGCGCGATGTCTTTGGTACGTTCACCTACTTTGACAACATGTTGCTTAACGCGTTTTTCGCCATTTTCGTCCGTCACGATGTATACGTTATCACCGTACAAGGTAAAGGTGATCGCAGTTTGTTGCAGTGTTACTTGGTTCTCTAACTTCGGCAAAATGATATTTGCTCGCGCAAACATGCCACTACGAAGCTTACCATCACTGTTTGGAATGTCTGCTTGAACTTGGATTAGACCACTCTGTACGTTAACCGCCGGTTCGATTGCTGAAATTGACCCTTTGAAAGACTTATCCGGATAAGCATCAACAAAGATATCTACCTCTTGGCCTAGTGTGATACGAGAGATATCAGTTTGAGGTACGGTAAAACGCAGACGCATTACGCTTGTATCTTCTAGTCGTACAATATCAGTGCCTGTTTGTAGATACTGACCAAGGTAAACATTACGAATACCAACGACACCAGCAAAAGGAGCTTTGATTTCACGACGGTCGATGGTCGCTTTTAGACTTTCGATATCCGCTTTAAGTGAGAAGTAATTTGCTTCCGCTTCATCGTACGCTTCTTTAGAGATAGAGCCTTTTTTGAAGAGGCCTTGGTAGCGTTTGTATTTCGCTTGAGCAGCAGGTAGTTTTGCTTGAATGCTTTTTAGGTTTGCCTTTTCCACATCAGAGTCTAGATAAACCAAAGGTTGGCCTTCTTCAACTTGTGTGCCTGAATGGAAAGTGATTTTATCAATCACACCACTGGTTTCGTTAGCAATCGTAACCCCTTGGTTTGGTTCGATAAAGCCAATTGCTTCAATCACCGGTACCCAGTCTACCGCTTTTACTTCCGTGACCGTTACAGGAAACTCTGGCTCCGGACGATTCGCCATGTATTCAGCAATTTTCTGTTGCTTGAATAAGTTGAAACCTATCACGCTCCCAAATAGGAGAATTGCGATAAGTAACATAAAGAAAGTCCACTTTTTCATTCTTATAAGAACTCCAAGTTAGTGTTTAATAATTGCATCCCAACTGGCCTCGATGGTTGCTTCCAACGCATCGTCATCCAATTGATAAAACCCCAAAGCATGTTTTCTAGCAAGTGCGACACAAGCTTCAAAACTTAACCCTGAAAGAATTTCGTTATCGAGGGGTTTGAAAACACCCTCGGCTTTGCCTTGATCAAAAAGGCGATTTACTTGGGCAAACATTTGTCGTTCAAGTTTCCGTGTATTTTTACGATTTGCACAGGGTAATGATTCATATTGGACACGACTGCTTATTATGTCTGAATTTGAACCAGCTAAGCGCCAAATATTGAGCCACATAGTACAGTAACGTTCTTTCAAGGCCATGTTGTCATGAACATCTGCCTGAACAGCGTTCGCAATACGTTTGGTTACGTTAAGGCGAACTTCCTCTAAAAGATGTTCTTTATCTGAGAAATAACGATAAATTGTACCTGCCGCAACACCAGCCTCAGCCGCAAGCTTGTGCATAGAAAGGCCGTGAAAGCCTGATTCCGCAATCAAACGTTCTGCGGCAGCAATGATTTGCTCGTATTTATCGCCAGTAGTGTTATTGGTCATAACCCCATCACCAAATGAATGAACGTTCATTCATTATAGCTTGATTCCTAGTTGGAAATACAACAGAGTGTTGCAAATGTCAGCGTAAACTTTACGTGAAAATGACCGTAGATTTCATACGATCGCCCCTTTATCATAGGCACCACTATTTCCACCCACAGAGAATTGTTATGAAGCTGAACCCTAGACAAGACGAAGCCGTTAAGTACGTATCAGGCCCATGCTTGGTACTTGCAGGGGCTGGTTCGGGTAAAACTCGTGTAATTACCAATAAAATCGCTTATTTGGTTCAGCAGTGTGGTTACAAGGCTCGTAATATCGCAGCAGTCACCTTTACCAACAAAGCCGCGCGTGAGATGAAAGAGCGTGTTGGTCAAACATTAGGTAAAGCGGAAGCGAAAGGGTTAATGGTTTCGACCTTTCACACTTTAGGTCTTAATATCATCAAGCGTGAATACAAAGCGCTTGGGCTAAAGTCGGGTTTCTCGTTATTTGATGACCAAGACCAGTTAGCATTGCTAAAAGAACTGACAGAAAAGCAGTTGGATGGAGACAAAGACTTGTTACGTCAATTGCTAAGCTGTATTTCTAATTGGAAGAACGACATGTTGTCGCCAGAGCAAGCTAAAGCGCAGGCAAAAGGTGAGCAGCAACAGTTATTTGCTTTCTGCTTTGAGATGTACCAAAAGCAGATGAAGGCTTATAACGCGCTCGACTTTGATGACTTGATACTGATGCCAGTATTATTGCTGCGAAATCATGAAGAAGTGCGCCAGCGTTGGCAGAGTCGTATTCGCTACCTGTTGGTGGATGAATACCAGGATACTAATACCAGTCAGTATGAATTGGTAAGATTGATTGTGGGTGAGCGAGGGCGCTTGACTGTCGTTGGTGATGATGACCAGTCTATCTACTCGTGGCGTGGGGCGAAGCCGCAAAATTTGGTGCTGCTTGGTGAAGATTACCCAAATCTGCGTTTGATTAAGCTAGAGCAGAACTATCGCTCGACGAGCCGTATTTTGCGTGCGGCAAATATCTTGATCGCCAATAACCCACACGTATATGAAAAATCTCTGTTCTCAGAAATTCCAGACGGTGAAAAACTCAAGGTACTATTGGCGAAAAATGAAGAGCATGAAGCCGAGCGTGTCACCGGAGAGTTGATTGCACACCGATTCCTGAATCGTACTGAGTATAAAAATTACGCGGTGTTATACCGAGGGAATCATCAGTCACGTTTGATTGAAAAGTCACTGATGCAGAACCGAGTGCCATACAAGCTGTCTGGTGGTACGTCTTTCTTTGCCCGTTCAGAAATCAAAGATATCATGGCTTATCTGCGAGTACTGGTGAACCCTGATGATGACAATGCCTTTCTACGTATTGTGAACACACCTAGACGTGAAATTGGCCCTGTTACTTTAGAAAAACTAGGCAGTTACGCCAACATGCGCGGTAAGAGTCTGTTTGAAGTCAGTTTTGAAATGGGGCTTGAGCAGCACCTTACTGGTCGTGGATTGGAAAACCTGCGCCGCTTTACTCACTGGTTAGTAGCGATCGCTGATCAAGCTGAGCGAGGTGACACCGTTGAAGCCGTGCGTTCGCTGGTTCGAGATATTCACTACGAAGACTGGTTGTATGAAACTTCTGCCAGCCCAAAAGCGGCGGAGATGCGAATGAAGAACGTATCGGAGCTTTACTCTTGGATCGTGTCGGACCTCGAGGGGGATAACTACGATCAGGAAGAAAAAACGCTAAAAGAAGTGGTTCAGCGGTTAACTCTACGCGACATGATGGAGCGTGGTGAGGAAGATGAAGACAGCGACGCGGTGCAGCTAATGACGCTTCATGCATCAAAAGGTCTAGAGTTCCCGTTTGTATACTTGATCGGTTCGGAAGAAGGGATATTGCCGCACCAAACCAGTATTGATGAAGACAACGTCGAAGAAGAGCGTCGCTTGATGTACGTCGGTATTACACGTGCGCAGCGCGAGCTGACTTTTACGATGTGTAAAGAGCGTCGACAGTTTGGTGAATTGATTAAACCGACCCAAAGCCGTTTTTTGGATGAGTTACCATTTGATGATGTGGAATGGGAAATCAACAAAAAGCCAGTCTCCCAAGAAGAGCGCATGGCGAAAGGACAAGCACATATCGCCAATTTACGTTCAATGTTTAAGAAATAGCGTTATCGTCGATGACGGCACAAAACAAAAAGGCTTGCCATTTGGCAAGCCTTTCTCATTTCTAAATGATGGTTTATAGGTCTTTGATCATGTGGTCGATGGCTGCAATGATTTCATCATCAGAACAGTCCATACAGGAGCCTTTTGCTGGCATTGCGTTGAAGCCTTGAATCGCGTGATCGGTCATTACATCTTTGCCTTGAGCAATACGTGGAGCCCAATCAGCAGCATCGCCAGTTTTTGGTGCGCCACTCACACCAGAAGCGTGACAAGCAATACAGAACGTGCCGTAAACAGAAGCGCCATCGCGTGGTCCTGTTGGCTCTGCTTTTACAGGCTCTGCACCAGCTAGATACACATCACCGACAGGTTTGATGCGCTCTGCGATCGCATCGTATTCAGTTTGGCTGATGTCAGAAGCTAAAGCTGCCGTAGAAAAAGTTAAGGCAGCGAACAAAACGCTAATCATTCGTCGAGACATATCCATTAAACCCACTTCACATTCCCGAGGTAAGTGACTTACCTATTTATATAGTTAGAGTATTGAAACCAGTTCGAAAAAATATTTGAAAAAATTTTATCGAGTGGCGTAAATTGATTAAACAACAACGTTGCGACTGTTAAATCGATGTAAATAATGGGTGATTATATCCCGATAAGTTGTTGCAATAAACCACAAGTTATCCACGACAGGGCGTGAATCACACCAAAAAGCCAGTTTTAAGGTGGCTAACTGTCGAAAAAGAGACCAAACAATAAAAAAAGTAAAAAAAGTACTAGACGGCATAGGATGATATCCGTATTATTCCTCTCCGCCGATAGGGCATGCGCCCGTAGCTCAGTTGGATAGAGCGTTGGCCTCCGGAGCCAAAGGTCGAAGGTTCGAATCCTTTCGGGCGTACCATTCGCCAAAAGGTTATCGGTAAAAATTTTAGTGGTGGCTATAGCTCAGTTGGTAGAGTCCCGGATTGTGATTCCGGTTGTCGCGGGTTCAAATCCCGTTAGCCACCCCATTCTTTCCTTTTAGGCTAGAATGCGGTAGCATTGCTTCCCTTCTTGATGTTAAATCAAGATAAAACATAAGTCGGTGAATAGCGCAGCTTGGTAGCGCATCTGGTTTGGGACCAGAGGGTCGGGGGTTCGAATCCCTCTTCACCGACCACTATTTAGTTTATGGCTATACTAGAGCGGTAAACGAAACAAATTTGATGGTGGCTATAGCTCAGTTGGTAGAGTCCCGGATTGTGATTCCGGTTGTCGCGGGTTCAAATCCCGTTAGCCACCCCATTATTTAAGGTGACTTCTTTAGTTGAAGTGTCCTGTTGGATTTGAGAAAATCAAACGAAACATAAGTCGGTGAATAGCGCAGCTTGGTAGCGCATCTGGTTTGGGACCAGAGGGTCGGGGGTTCGAATCCCTCTTCACCGACCATCATTAGAAAGCCTGCTTTTTAGCAGGCTTTCGTCGTTTTAGAGCTTATTACATCGCTTGGACTGCATTAGTCGGCAATGTATCCATGGATTTGAACCCAAGTGGGGTTCGCCTGAAGTTAGAATATGGCTCTTCACCGACTACGATTTAAAGCCTCAGTCGAATGACTGGGGCTTTTTGGCATTTGTCATCTTCAAAAATTGGCACTTAATTTCAAGCTCTCCAGAAATGTACAGCTCTAGGCGCTTTTGACCACCCATGATCTAAATGCTTTTCGATCTGACAAAAGAAACCCCAGCGCGGTGGCTAGGGTTAATTTAGTTTGTTATTGAGCAAGGGTTTTTAGGATCTCGTTTAACTCAACCGTTTCTTTCACTTCATAGTTCGGCTTGATATCGGTTGGGTTTGTCGAGCCTGTTGCGTTAACCCATACGCTTAGAATACCCATATTGTTGGCGCCAGCGATGTCTGCTAGTAGAGAATCACCGATATGGAGCGCTTCTTCTGGCTTCACGTCAACAAGGTTGAGTGCTTTATGGAAGATGCTTGCAGCAGGCTTTTCTTCTGGCTCTTCACCGCCGACGATAATGTGGTCTACCCATTCACTCATTTGAGTTGCTTTGAGTTTGGGATGCTGGGAGAAGATAGGGCCATTAGTGATCACCACGAGTTTGTAATGCTGGCGAAGATTGTTCAGCATTTCCTTCACACCCGGCAAGAAGGTAAATGCCCTCATACGAGCGGAATCAAAATAGTGTTGAGCCTGTTGAGCTTGTGCTGTGTTGATATGAATACCATGCTCTGCCAGAATGGTTTGGATTAGACCACAGCGGAACGCATTTTCATCTGGCAGTAACGAAACAAGGTGAGGAAATTCGTTATTTAGCTTTTTATATACGCCTTGTAAGTAGCGTTGTACAAAGGCCTCGGAATCTATGACCTGTGGGTAAGTTTTCTGGATCCAAGCGGAAAACTCTTGTCCAGCGACTTTGTCGGCTTGAGAAGTGCCACATAAGGTCTCGTCCATATCAAAAAAAATCGCTTTAAGCACAGGGGCTCCTTCATTCACAACTCGAGATGGGATCTTGATTATCCCTTATCCCAATCAAAATAACAGCGTAAAGCGCGAAATCAGTCTCTCTATTCGCCTGTTTCCGCAAGACTGTGCGATTTATGGTGAGGTTTAAAGTGAGCGCTTTTGTGGGCAACCACTAAACCGCATAAAACACGCATAACTTGGGGGAGGTGAGCGATTTCATTTATTTTGCCGATGTGCTCACGTTTTAGGTTCATGCCGCACGCATGACCTTTAGCTTTTTTTGGTACGGACTATTTTGCTAGTAACATTTTGTGTCGAATAAATTGCTAGTAAACAGGATCTTGTTTTTCAAATGTTAATTTATCCCTGTGAATAGTATGGATACTGTTGGATGAGAGGTTGTGTTTAAATTTGGAGCATATTTCTGTTTATTATGGTGCTTGGCGCACAAAAATAGTGCGCAATTAAAATGGTTAAATACTTGTTAATGCATTTCTATTCGTTCATTATGCGTGTAATTAATGTTTTTTCGGCGGAATATACTTTAATTGTTGCTTTTTTGTGTGATCTTTGACAAATTGTCACCGCATTAAAATTTCAGAGTATTATTCTGAATTTGAACGGATTCATTCAGGTTATAAATGGCGCTAGGTCGCGCGATTTGATACCACAGACAAGGCAGTAGAGGTCTGAAATGTCACTATTAGAGGTGAAAAACCTTCGTATTGAGTACCCATCACGCCACGGTGTCCATGCTGCGGTGAAGTCACTCTCTTTTAATATTGAAAGGGGTGAGATAGTGGGAGTGGTTGGCGAGTCAGGTGCGGGTAAATCCACCGTTGGTAACGCCGTTATTGATTTGCTAAGCCCTCCAGGTCGCATTGCGAGTGGTGATGTGTACCTTGATGGCGAAATTATTTCTGGGCTGTCCCCAGAGGCGATGCGCAAGGTTCGTGGCTCGAAGATTGGTTTCATTTTCCAAGACCCAATGACCTCTCTTAATCCTCTATTTACGGTTGAGCAGCAGCTAAAAGAGACCATCCACGCCAACATGAAAGTGTCGGATGAAGAGGCATACCAACGTGCGTTGTCTCTGATGCAGCAAGTTGGGATTCCCCAACCCGAAAACCGCCTAAAACAGTACCCTCACCAGTTCTCAGGTGGTATGCGCCAGCGTGTCGTTATTGCTATCGCGCTGGCCGGTGAACCTGATCTGATCATCGCCGATGAGCCAACGACAGCACTCGACGTGTCTATCCAAGACCAGATCCTAAACCTTATTCGTGAGTTGTGTCTCAAGAATAATGTAGGCTGTATGTTGGTCACACACGACATGGGTGTGGTGTCTAACGTCACTGACCGTGTTGCAGTAATGTACCGTGGCGATTTGGTCGAGTTTGGCCCAACGGCAAAAGTGCTAGGCGATCCGGACCACCCATACACACGTAGTTTGATCTCTGCCGTTCCTCGCTCTGACGCAAAACTCGATCGCTTCCCATTGGTAAGTTACATCGAAGAAGCGACAGAGATGGAGCCACTAGACATTAAAAATCATTGGCTCGGCCAAAGCCAAGACCAACGTGAGTACACAGGTCCTCTATTGGACGTGAAGAACGTGAATTTACGATTCGTGACCAAAGATTCGTTGTTTGAAAGCCGCCGCGAGTACGTGCAAGCATCAAACAATGTCAGCTTTGAAGTGCACGAGGGTGAGACATTTGGTCTAGTGGGGGAGTCTGGTTCTGGTAAATCGACCATTGCACGTGTGATCGCGGGCTTGTATGAGCCAAACTCTGGTCAAGTGAGTTTCGAAGGCATCGACCTTACGGCGCTGAAATCGGAAAAAGCGCGCCGCCCACTGCGTCGTCAGATGCAGATGGTCTTCCAGAACCCATACACGTCAATGAACCCGCGTATGAAGATTTTTGACATCATCGCGGAGCCAATTCGTTTCCATAAGCTTACTAAGAATGAAGCGGAAACGCGCCGAATTGTGAATGACCTGCTCGATCATGTCGGTTTGGGCAAAATGGCTGGCGTGAAGTACCCACATGAATTTTCCGGTGGTCAGCGCCAGCGTATCTCGATTGCGCGCGCACTGGCGACCCGTCCTCGACTGCTGATTTGTGACGAACCGACATCAGCGTTGGATGTATCGGTACAGGCACAAATCCTGAATTTACTGAAAGATCTGCAAAGTGAACTGAACCTCACCATGCTGTTTATTAGTCACGATTTGCCGGTTATTCGTCAGATGTGTGATCGAGTAGGTGTTATGCAGATGGGCACGCTATTGGAAGTCGCACCCACTGAGCAATTGTTTACTGCTCCTCAGCATGAATACAGTAAGAAATTGATTTCTCTGATGCCTGAATTCACAGGTTTGAGAGAAGAAATCAAAATGGCATAAACCAAGTTTTTCGCTTGGCGGACCATCAAGGTCAACAAACCTCAGTCATAGCAAAGACGCAAACACAACAACAAGGGATCCGGATCCCCGCATGAAGGAGTTATGCAAATGAAAACCATGAAAAGCAAATTAGCAGTGGCGCTAATGGCAGCAGGCCTAAGCTTTAATGCGATGGCAGCAGATATCAAAGTGGGCTACGCCGCTGACCCAGTATCGCTAGACCCGCATGAGCAGCTTTCTGGTGGCACACTGCAAATGTCACACATGGTATTTGACCCTCTCGTTCGTTTCACTCAAGAAATGGACTTTGAGCCTCGACTAGCAGAGAGCTGGGAGCGCGTTAACGACACAACGGTTCGCTTTAAGCTACGTGAAGGCGTAAAGTTTCATTCTGGTAATGACTTAACGGCTGACGATGTGGTGTGGACTTTCGAGCGTCTACAAAGCTCTCCAGACTTTAAAGCTATCTTTGACCCATACGAGAAAATCATCAAGGTAGATGATTACACGTTCGATCTAGTGACCAAGGGTCCATACCCGCTAGTGCTACAAACGGCAACGTACATCTTCCCAATGGACAGCAAGTTCTACTCAGGTCAGACAGCTGACGGCAAAGACAAGTCTGAGCTCGTGAAGCACGGTAACTCATTTGCATCGACCAATGTTTCTGGTACGGGACCATTCATTGTGACGTCTCGTGAGCAGGGCGTAAAAGTGGAATTCGAACGTTTCAAAGATTACTGGGACAAAGAATCGAAAGGTAACGTTGATAAGCTAACGTTAGTACCGATCAAAGAAGACGCAACGCGCGTAGCCGCACTACTTTCTGGCGGTGTTGATATGATTCACCCAGTAGCGCCAAACGATCACAAGCGTGTGAAAGACGCAGAAGGCATCGACCTAGTCACGCTACCAGGTACGCGTATTATCACGTTCCAAATGAACCAAAACAGTAACGAAGCACTGAAAGATGTGCGCGTTCGTCAGGCGATTGTTCACGCCATTAATAACGAAGGTATCGTGAAGAAAATCATGAAAGGCTTCGCAACGGCGGCTGGTCAACAAAGTCCAGTAGGTTACGTAGGTCACGATGACAAATTGGTTCCTCGCTACGATCTGAAAAAAGCAAAACAGCTGATGAAAGAAGCGGGTTACGAGGACGGCTTTACGCTGACCATGATGGCACCAAACAACCGTTACGTGAATGATGCAAAAGTGGCACAAGCGGCAGCAGCAATGCTGTCTAAGATCGGCATCAAGGTTGATTTGAAGACCATGCCTAAAGCGCAATACTGGCCAGAGTTTGATAAGTGTGCGGCTGACATGTTGATGATCGGTTGGCACTCCGATACGGAAGATTCAGCGAACTTCAACGAGTTCCTAACCATGACTCGCAACGAAGAAACAGGCCGTGGTCAGTACAACTGTGGTTACTACTCAAACCCAGAAATGGACAAAATCGTTGAAGCCGCGAACGTAGAAACGGACCCAGCGAAGCGTGCAGAGATGCTGAAAGGTGTTGAAGCGACATTATACAACGACGCCGCATTCGTACCGCTACACTGGCAAAGTGAAGCTTGGGGCGCAAAGTCTAACGTGAAAGCCGCAGACATCGTGAACCCAATGGTAATGCCTTACTTCGGTGACCTAGTGGTTGAGTAATCACGGTTGGTCGCTTTTGAGGAGGGAGGGATGATGTCCCTCCTCAACTTAAAGCACTCGGCTCAGTTTTGTTTCAGTCGGACTGAGTTTTTTTTAGACTGAATTTTCTCTCTGAATAGAGATCTATGGATAGTTAAGGGGCAAGGAATGTTTTCGTTTCTGGTCAAGCGCCTGTTTCAGGCACTGATAGTGATGTTTGTGATCAGTTTGGTGGCGTTTGCCATTCAGGATAACCTGGGTGACCCGCTGCGTGAGCTTGTAGGTCAATCGGTTTCAGAAGCGGAGCGTCAAGCGCTGCGTGACGAACTGGGCCTGAACGATCCCTTTATCACAAAGTACACTCGCTTTGTGGGCAATGCGCTACAAGGTGACTTAGGTACATCTTACTTTTTCAAACGACCTGCGGTTGAGGTGATCCTTGATAAGCTGGTCGCAACGCTTGAGCTCGTGTTTGGTGCGACGCTCATTATTATTCTTCTCTCGATTCCTCTTGGGGTGTATTCCGCAATTCATCCGAAGAGCATTTTTACCAAATTTGTCATGGCGATGAGTAGTGTTGGTATCTCGATCCCGGTGTTTTTAACCGCGATCATGCTGATGTACGTCTTCTCCATTGAGCTGGGCTGGCTACCGTCCTACGGGCGAGGAGAAACCGCAAATGTCTTCGGCTGGGAATCCGGCTTCTTCACCATTGATGGTCTCAAACACTTAATTCTGCCGTGTGTGGCACTAGCGTCTATCATGCTACCGCTGTTTATCCGCTTGGTTCGATCTGAAATGCTGGAAGTACTCAGCTCGGAATACATCAAGTTCGCTAAAGCAAAAGGTTTGAACTTAAATAAAATTTATTACCAACATGCACTTAAAAACACCATGCTACCAGTACTGACGGTCGGTGGCGTGCAGATTGGTACTATGGTGGCTTACACCATTCTTACTGAAACCGTGTTCCAATGGCCGGGTACGGGTTTCCTTTTCCTTGAGGCAATCAACCGTGTCGATACACCGTTGATCACTGCCTACGTTATCTTTGTTGGTCTGATCTTCGTGGTAACCAATACCATCGTTGACTTGCTGTACGGCATCATCAACCCAACTGTGAATCTAACTGGAAAAGGAGCTTAATCATGAGCCAATCAAATGTAACGGCCGCTCCTGAATCCGCACCGTCCGCGTGGGAGCGTTTTAAAAACTCGGACTTCTTGTATTACTTCAAACGCGACAAAGTGGCGATGGCCAGTTTTACGGTGTTTATGATGTTCCTGGTATTGGCGTTGGCCGCCCCAATTTTGGCACCGACAGACCCATATGACCTAACGTCTATCGACATCATGGATTCTGAGCTCCCACCATCATGGATGGAGGGAGGAGAAGAGCGTTTCTTGCTCGGCACCGATGAGCAAGGTCGTGATATTTTATCGACCATTCTATATGGCTCGCGTTTATCACTGACTATCGGCTTTTTAGCGGTAGGTCTGCAGCTGATTCTGGGTATCATCATTGGCCTGTCTGCGGGTTATTTCGGTGGTCGTATTGATAGTTTCTTGATGCGTTTTGCGGATGTGCAGCTGTCGTTCTCGACCATGATGGTGGCGATCATTGTATCGGCCATCTTCAAAGCCAGCTTTGGCAGTGATTTCTACAGCCAATATGCTGTCGTTATGCTGGTGGTGATCATTGGTGTGGCAGAATGGCCGCAATATGCGCGTACGATTCGCGCCTCGGTATTGGCAGAGAAGAAAAAAGAATACGTAGAGGCAGCACGTGTGATGGGCTTTAAAGCGCCTCGCATCATGTTCCGTCACATTCTGCCGAACTGTCTATCGCCAATCTTGGTTATCTCGACGGTACAGGTTGCCAACGCGATCATGTCGGAAGCGGCATTGTCATTCCTCGGTTTGGGTCTTCCTGTCGATCAGCCGTCATTAGGTGCGCTGATCAGCATCGGCTTTAACTACATCTTCTCCGGTGCATGGTGGATCACTGCATTCCCGGGTATTGTTCTGGTTACTTTAGTGTTGGTTATCAACTTATTAGGTGACTGGCTACGTGATGTGTTTAACCCAAAACTGTATAAAGGTTAAGAAAAGCCAACCAAGTCATTGCTTATCGCGTTGATTATTTCCTAAACTGAGAGCCGGATAAAAATCCGGCTCTTTTTTTGCTTACTACTTTGTATACCCTAGTAATTTTGCATGTTATCTGTTTAGAGTGAAGCGTATGAAAATGAAGAAGGCACACCACTCACCTCGTATTGTTCAATTCAGTCTGAGCTTAGGGCTGCTACTTGTGTGCGGCCAGTTTTCTGCGCCAGCATTGGCCAATGACGTGCTCTGTGATGCATCACAAGCCAGTCATAAAGAATTGCCAGTGCTTGAGCAATCTTGTCCAATTGGTAAAGGGTTATGGGGAAAAAAAGTGCCGCAGGGAGGCAATGATTTTTTCTGGATCCAGTGTGGTTTGCTGCCTAAGCCGATGCCGCTTGCTAATGCCAAACCGATTTACAGCAAGATCACGACTGATGTGTGGATGAAGCGAGAAAATAATGACTATCGCTGTTTGATTGGACCGTATTTAGATTTTTCTGAGGCAAAGGAAGATTTACATCGCGTGAAAACCTTGCCGGATTATAAAGACGCTTTTATTCGAGTCGTCAACAAGTTGGGTGCGAAAGCCCAGAAACAGACCAAACCCGCCCCTAAACCGATAGCATCGGTAACTCGTCCTGATACCGATGCATTTAAAGCGAAATCGGCGGCAGTTGCCCAAAGTGCGACCAAGTCAGCCATAAACAGCAACAATGTTGAACTGCGCTTAGAAACACAATGGCAAGGGGTGACGTATGCCGTGCCTTATTTCTCAGACAACCAAAACCAGTTTTACATGGAGCATGGTAAACCGTGGAATCGTTTAGATTACTCGACGTCGGAGAAAGTGTGCCAAGTGATGGGGATGACGCTTGCGACGGTTGGTGAATTTAAAGCACTGCGTCAATCAGGCTTCATGGAGAAAAACCGCTGGCCGATGCAACTGCCTTACTGGGGCAAAGATAGAAAAGGGTTGTTTGCGGATCGAGAGCCGAACCAGTTAACAGGCACGTCAATGTTGAATGTTATGTGTGTGAGGTGATCGCCGTATCATTAGCGTTTGCGGGTGTAATTGATGGCAAAACAGCCTTGTTGAGTTCCTACGTATGTTAGGTAAAACGCCAGTTGCACTACTAATTACCCTAATTGTTTGTCTTGCAGTTTTCGCAAAAGACTACGGCATGGCAAAACTTGAGAACCTGTGTGGCGACTCATTGGCGCAAATCCGTGGCGTTATCCTAGTAACAGGTGCGGGCGGCATGTTCGGTGGCGTACTGCGTGCAAGTGGTATCGGCGATGCACTAGCAGACGTTCTGACTGACACAGGTATGCTAGTGATCGTAGCAGCGTTTGTTATCTCTACCTGTCTATGTGTGGCTCAAGGCTCAGCAACCGTAACGCTAACCACTACCGCAGCACTTATCGCGCCAGTGGTAGCAGTAACAACGGGTTTGAGTGAGACCTAGTTTTATCGTTATTGCGTTCGCAGGCGGTGCGACGGTACTTTCTCACTTTAACGACTCTGGCTTCTGGCTAGTATCTCGTTTACTAAATATGGATGAGAAGATCACGCTAAAAACTTGGACGATAATGGAAACTTTACTTGGTGGTATCGCATTTATTATCGTAGCAACATTATGCTTTACTCTTTAGAGGTTACCCATGACAACACTTGAACAACGATTAAGAGAAATCAAAATCGTCCCAGTTATCGCAATCAACGATGTAGCACACGCTCTGCCACTGGCAAAAGTGTTGGTAGAAAACGGTTTACCATGTGCGGAAGTAACATTCCGCACTGAAGCGGCGGCTGAGTCGATCCGCATCATGCGTAAAGCGTACCCAGAGCTGCTGATCGGTGCTGGTACCGTACTGACAACAGAGCAAGTGGACATCGCGATTGAAGCGGGTGTGGACTTCATCGTGAGCCCAGGTTTCAACCCAACCACAGTGAAATACTGTCAGCAACGCAATGTCACTATCGTTCCGGGTGTGAATAACCCAAGCTTGGTTGAGCAAGCGATGGAAATGGGTCTACGTACCCTAAAATTCTTCCCTGCAGAACCATCAGGTGGCGTGAACATGCTTAAAGCACTGACTGCGGTTTATCCAGTGGAGTTCATGCCAACGGGTGGCATCAGCCCATCTAATGTGGAAGATTACCTAGCGCTGAAATCCGTTGTCGCTTGTGGCGGTACTTGGATGGTGCCAACGGCAATGATGGACAATGGCGATTGGGAAGGTATTGCTGAATTGGTTCGCGCAGTTAAGTAAAACGCGCAAACAGCTCCGAAACACCCCCAAACGTTGGAAAACGTGAATAGAAAAAGGGTCATCAAGTCATTGATGACCCTTTTGTTTATCTGATTAAATCCGCAAAGCGATTCGCGCGTGATTAACGCATCGTCACGAATTCTTCTGAGCCCGTTGGGTGGATAGCCACAACAGAGTCGAAATCTGCTTTGGTTGCGCCCATCTTCATTGCTACGCCGAAGCCTTGAATCATTTCATCAACGGTAAAGCCGATGCCATGTAGACCAACTACCGTCTCTTCTTCGCCAGCACATACTAGCTTCATCTTACATGGTTGACGGTGCTTAGTGACCGCGGTGTACATCGCAGTGAAGCCAGATGTGTAGACTTTGACGTTGTCTTTGCCGTACTTCTCTTCTGCTTCTTGAGTCGTTAGACCGATAGTGCCGATTGGTGGGTGGCTGAATACCACGGTTGGAACCAAATCGTAATCCATCTTCGCGTTTGGTTTGTTGTTGAACAGACGCTCAGAAAGTTGACGACCCGCTTTAACAGCCACAGGTGTTAGCTCGATACCGCCTTCCATGATGTCACCGACACAATAGATGCCTTTCACGTTCGTTTCTTGGTATTCGTCTACCTTGATGTAGCCGCGGTCGTTCGTTGCAACGCCAGTTGATGCTAGGTTGATGGCGTCAGTCGCTGGGTGACGACCGATTGCCCAAATTAGGGTATCAACGTTTTGGCTTTCACCATTTTCTAGGTGCAGAGTTAGGCTGCCGTCTGCTTCTTTTACCACTTCTTTTGGAACAGAGTGGGTGTGTAGCGTTGGGCCTTCCGCTTCCATCACTTCTACTAGCGTTTCGATGATCATTGGATCGAAGCTACGTAGTGGTGATTCTTTACGGCAGAATAGGTGCGTTTCTGTACCAAGTGCATGCAGAACGCCAGCGATTTCAACCGCGATGTAACCTGCGCCAATAACTGCAACGCGTTTTGGTTGCTCAGCTAGCTCGAAGAAGCCGTTTGAATCGATGCCGTATTCTGCGCCTGGGATGTTTGGAATCGTTGGACGACCACCCACTGCGATCAGGATGTGATCTGCGGTGTAGTGTTCACCGTTTACTTCTACCGTTTTCTCGTCAACAAACTTAGCAAAGCCTTTGATAACGTTTACCTTGTTGTTGCCAAGAACGCGATCGTAAGATTGGTGGATACGACCAATGTAAGCCTGACGACTCTCAACCAGTTTGCTCCAGTCGAAACCTTTTACATCGACATCAAAACCGTAGTCTTCTGCGTACAGGTTCATTGCTTCTGCAACCTGCGCGCCGTGCCACATCACTTTCTTTGGCACACAACCAACGTTTACGCAGGTACCGCCAAGGTCTTGAGCTTCGATAAGCGCTACTTTAGCACCGTACATTGCCGCACGATTTGCTGATGCGATGCCGCCGCTGCCGCCGCCGATACAGATATAATCAAAATGAGTCGCCATTACTTTCTCCAAGAGCTTATTAATTTTGTCTGACAACAACTACATTGGGGTGGTGGGTGATGAACTCAACATCCCGACATGAATTGTTACCTGCCCAAGTTTGTTGAAGTCACTTGGGCAGGATCCGTTGTCCCTATCATAAATCGAGTCTAGTAATTTCCTAAATGGGAAAAAGTGACATTGCTTATGACAAATAGCGATGAAAGGATACTAAAGCGGAATAAAGCGAGTATTTGGGAATGCAAAATGAACGAAAAATCAAAAAAAAACGCAACGATGAAATCGTTGCGTTTAAAAGCCTAAAGAGCAGAGGTATTTACTCTGGAACTATCCAGTCGACTTTCCAGTGTCCCGTTGCTGGTGCGATCGCTTCTTGCAGGAATGGGAGAATTTCTTTCATCTGGCTTTCCAGTTTCCACGGTGGGTTAATCACGATCATGCCGGATGCGGTCATGCCACGCTCATTGGTGTCTGGTGATACGCCAAGTTCGATTTGCAAGATCTTACGGATGCCAAGACCTTCTAAACCTTCAATCATGTCTTCGATGTCGCAACGGTTTACCACTGGGTACCAAATGGCGTAAATGCCCGTCGCCCAACGTTTGTGGCTTTGGTAAATCGCCTGCACCACATCGCGGTACTCTTTGGCCAGCTCGTAGGGTGGGTCAATCAACACCAAACCACGACGCTCTTGCGGTGGCAGACTGCCTTTCAGACGCTTAAAACCATCTTCTTTGTAGATGCTTACTTGGCGATCGCGGTGGAACTCTTGCTCCAGCAACGGGTGATCGGCTGGGTGCAGTTCTGTCAGCACCATGCGGTCTTGAGGGCGGATCTGTGCACGTGCTACGCGTGGTGAGCCTGGGTAGTAACGCAGTTTCTCACCGTTGTTCAACGCTTTGATTGAATCGATGTAGCTGGCGATGTCTTCTGGAATGTTTGGATTATCCCAAATACGCGCGATGCCTTGTTTGTATTCACCTGTTTTTTCAGACCATTCGTGAGTCAGATCGTAGCGTCCCACACCCGAGTGGGTATCGTGATAAACAAATGGTGTCTCTTTTTGTTTCAGCGCATCAAGAATGAGGCTTTGAACGATGTGTTTTACCACGTCAGCATGGTTGCCAGCGTGGAAGCTATGGCGGTAACTTAACAAATTAAACTCTCGAAACACTCTTTGAGTGAGTGTGGTCTGTGATTTTCGATTTATGGAGGTATTATACTCAAGTAACTCGAATATGTAGAACTTCCGTTCAATTCAACGTAAATGAAACACCGTTGGTGCGGGAATAGCATTGAAATTTCATTATGCTACCCATATTTAGTTACTTGTAACGATACTAAAACGCGTTGTGTTTGAGTGACATATTCTCTTATGACATGACGAAATCTATAAGACTCAAGGACAGAGTAAGCGCTCTTTGACCCATTTGGTCATCGCGGCATAGAAAAAGGGAACGGAGATCCCCCATCCATGTTGTTGACTTGCCTGTGCATTGAGTTGGCCTATCTCTATAAATATAGATAGGCAATTACAGAGCCAAAACACAAAAGGAATTATTCATGTCTAATCCACTTCTTACGTTTACGGATCTTCCTCCGTTTTCGCAAATCAAACCAGAACACATTAAACCTGCAGTGGAGCAGGCGATTGCAGATTGCCGTACCAAAGTTGATGAGGTACTCAAAGGCAACGCAAATCCAACTTGGGCAAGCGTGATTGCGCCGATTGAAGAAGCAGATGATCGCTTGAACCGCATTTGGTCACCAGTGGGTCACATGAACTCAGTCGTGAACAGTGAAGCGCTACGTGAAGCGTACGAAAGCTGCCTACCAATTCTGTCTGAGTATGGTACTTGGGTTGGTCAGCACAAAGGCTTGTACGAAGCGTATAAAGCGATCAAAGCGAGCGACGACTTTACCTCTCTTACTCGCGCAGAGCAAAAAACCATTACTGATGCGTTACGTGACTTTGAATTGTCGGGTATTGGTTTGCCAGCTGATGAGCAGCATCGCTACGGTGAAATCAGCAAGCGCATGTCTGAGCTGAGCTCAAAATTCTCTAATAATGTATTGGATGCAACCATGGGTTGGACGAAGCACATTACTGATGAAAAAGAGTTGGCGGGTATGCCAGAGTCGGCTCTAGCAGCAGCAAAAGCGGCGGCAGAAGCAAAAGAGCTCGATGGCTACCTAATCACGCTAGATATCCCATCTTACCTGCCAGTCATGACCTACTGTGACAACCAAGACCTACGTAAAGAAGTGTACGAAGCGTATGTGACTCGTGCGTCTGATCGTGGTCCAAACGCAGGCAAATGGGACAACTCAGAAATCATCACTGAGCAGCTAAAACTGCGTCATGAAATCGCGCGCATGCTAGGCTTTAACACCTTCAGCGAAAAGTCATTGGCGACCAAAATGGCAGAGAGTCCAGCGCAAGTGCTTGGTTTCTTGAACGATCTTGCTACTAAAGCGAAGCCACAAGGTGAGCGTGAAATCGAAGAGCTACGCCAGTTTGCTAACGCTGAGTTTGGTGTTAGCGAGCTAAACGTATGGGACATCGCGTACTACAGTGAGAAGCAAAAGCAGCACTTGTTCCAAATTTCGGATGAAGAGCTACGTCCGTATTTCCCTGAATCAAAGGCCGTTAGTGGGCTATTTGAAGTGCTAAACCGCGTGTTTGGTATGAAAGTAGAAGAACGCTCAGACGTGGATACATGGCACGAATCAGTACGCTTCTTCGATATCTTTGATGCAGAAGGCGCACTGCGCGGCAGCTTCTACCTCGATCTTTACGCACGTGAACACAAACGTGGCGGCGCGTGGATGGATGACTGTCGTGGTCGTCGTGTGACGCTATCAGGTGAGCTACAAACGCCAGTGGCGTACCTAACGTGTAACTTCAACCGTCCAGTGGGCGACAAGCCAGCACTGTTCACGCATGATGAAGTGGTCACGTTGTTCCACGAGTTTGGTCACGGTATCCACCACATGCTGACGCAAGTAGAAACAGGCGCAGTATCTGGCATCAACGGCGTGCCTTGGGATGCCGTTGAGCTGCCAAGTCAGTTCCTAGAAAACTGGTGTTGGGAAGAAGATGCACTTGCGTTCATCTCTGGTCACTACCAAACCGGTGAACCATTACCAAAAGCGATGCTAGATAAAATGCTAGCAGCGAAGAACTTCCAGTCGGCGATGGGCATCCTACGTCAGCTCGAGTTCGGTTTGTTCGACTTCACTCTGCACACTGAATACGATCCAGAAGTGGGGGCTCGTGTGCTTGAAACCTTGGCAGAAGTGAAAGAGAAAGTGGCGGTTGTACCAGCCGTTGAGTGGGCGCGTTTCTCTCACAGCTTTGGTCATATCTTTGCTGGTGGTTACAGTGCAGGTTACTACAGCTACCTATGGGCAGAGGTGTTGTCTTCAGATGCGTTCTCTCGCTTTGAAGAAGAAGGCATCTTCAACAAAGAAACCGGTCTAAGTTTCTTGAACAACATCCTAGAAATGGGTGGCAGTGAAGAACCAATGGAGCTATTTAAGCGCTTCCGTGGTCGTGAGCCAGAAATCGATGCGCTACTGCGCCATTCTGGTATCGCAGCGTAATCTCGATTGAGAATGAAAATGGGCAGCCACGTGGCTGCCCATTTTTTGTTCTTGGATTCTGTGTTTTATGGATTTACGTTGCGATTGATCGGGTTTTGTAACGAAATCAGGGTCTCGGTGGATTGCACTTCGTCGATCGCTTGCAGTTTATCAATTAAGACAAATTGCAGCTCTTCAATCGACCGGCACATCAGCTTGACGAAAATATTGTATGCGCCGGTAGTGTAGTAAGCTTCGACCACTTCATCGAGCGCATTGAGTTTTTCTAGCGCCGAATGATAGTCGCGCGCGGCATTGAGGTTGATGCCGATAAAGCAGCATACGTCATAGCCGAGCTTTTTGGTGTTGACGATCACCTCTGTCCCTTCGATGATGTCGGCTGCTTTCATCTTCTCGATGCGAACGTGGATGGTTGCCGGGCTAACATCAAATTGTTTTGCCATTTCCGCATACGGCGTTCGAGCGTCGGCCATTAAAGTCTTAAGAATTGCGCGGTCGAGATCGTCCAGTTTAGGCAAGCTGACATTCATACAAATTGTTCCATAAGGATGAGAGACAAAGGTCATTCTATACGCATCGACGGAACTTCGTACAGTCATGCTTGTTTGTTAAGAGCATGACCGGGTGAAATCAATTTGGCGGAACCTAGCATCTATAGGTTATTTGGGTATACACTCAGCGGCAGTTAAACCGATTTTACTGGAGCCTCCTTTTGCAACTGCAATTGATTTGTGAAGACCCATCTCAACAGTCTCACCTTGATGAACTCGCTGCGCGTTGGCAGCTTTCTCACACTGATGATAGTGATTTTGCCTTAGTCCTAACGACTGAGCGTTTAGAGTTGCGTAAAGTGGACGAGCCAAAACTAGGTGCGATTTTTGTTGATTTGATTGGTGGCGCAGTGGGGCATCGCCGTAAGTTCGGTGGTGGTAAAGGGCAAGCCATCGCAAAGGCGGCGGGTTTGAATAAGGGCGCAACCCCAACCGTGTTGGATGGTACAGCTGGTTTGGGTCGTGATGCCTTTGTATTGGCCTCTTTGGGCTGTAAGGTGCAGATGGTTGAACGTCATCCTGTCGTAGCCGCATTGCTTGATGATGGTTTGGCGCGCGCGAAGCAAGATCCAGAAATCGGTACTTGGGTATCAGAACGCATGTCGCTGATCCACGCTTCTAGCCATGATGCGCTAGAGCAGCTCGCACAAGATAAAGCATTTGTGCAGCCAGATGTGGTCTACCTTGATCCGATGTACCCACACCCAGAAAACAAAAAGAAATCAGCCCTAGTGAAGAAAGAGATGCGCGTATTCCAATCTTTAGTGGGTGCCGATCTTGATGCTGATGGCTTGTTAGCGCCAGCAATGGCACTGGCAAGTAAGCGTGTTGTGGTCAAGCGACCGGACTATGCTGGCTGGCTTAATGAGCAAAAACCAAGTATGGCGATCGAAACCAAAAAGAACCGTTTCGATGTGTATGTTAAGGCATCGATGGCCTAAGTTATCTAACTGTCTGACGCTTAAATACATCTCATCACAGCGTTCAATTTGGGCGCTGTGAGACTCTCTTCGTTTCATCACTTTTCTCACCGTTTTCACTTGCTAATTATACATACTGACTGTATATCTAATTAATAATCATTATTATTACACTTTGTGTGATGCGATCGATAATTGGGACGTTGGAGAAGTAGTATGGCTAAACGTTTATGTAAGATGAACCGCAAGCAGATTGCTGAGAGTTTGGGTGATATTCACCGCCTCGTCGTTGCGCCTAAGTTTGTTTGTCGCTCTTGTGCGCGTTCTTCTGCATCGAAAGACACGTTATGCAAGCCTGCTGCGATTCCTCCTCAAAAGTGCCAAGACAAGTTGCTGTCCGAGCAACAGGCTTGTGGTTTGTTGGCGGAAGCACTGCCAACCCCATCACTCACTCAAGACACATCAATCATCATGACTTCTGATCAAAGCGCAGAGAAAGCGGCGATTGTGAAGCGTGTGGTGGAACGAGTGAAAGAGAAAAAGCTGGCAGCGAAAGTCGCTGCCGTTACATCAGCAATCAAGCTCGATGCGCCAGCTATGTTTGATTTGTCAGATAAGAAAGCGCTGAAGAAGGCGAAGAAAGCGGTTAAGAAACACTACAAGCAGCAGAAAAAGTTGCTTAAATTAGCTAAAAAGCAGCAAAAGTTACTTAAACGTCAGCGAAAATTGGAAGCGCGCAACGCCAAACTAGAGGTGCTGTTACCAACATCACCAAACACTTTGATGAGCGATAAACGGCAAACACCCATGCATTAAAACTCGCATTCACCTTCTTAGCGACAGGTTTTAAAAAAACGCGCCCCTGATGAGAGGGCGTGTTTTTTATTATAGGGTTATTTGTTGGCGTAACTCATCTCGACATGCTTTTTCACCCAAGTCTCGTTAATCCACAGCGACAGCATGATGATCGCCCCGCCAATCGCTAGTCGCATTACATCAACATCGCGGTTCCAGATCACGATGTTCACAATCAGGCCTGCAGGAACCAATGCATTGTTCATCACTGCTAGCGCACCTGCGTTGACCATGGTTGCGCCTTTGTTCCACGCAAAGTAACCAAAGCCTGATGCGATTAAGCCGAGGTAAGTCAGAATGCCCCATTGCGTTGCCGTGGTTGGCATCTTGTCTAAGTTGCCCATTAAAGCAAACGCAATGGTCGCCACGCATAATGCGCCGAGGTAGAAATAACCAAACACCGTGTGCTGAGGTAGCTCAACCGATTCGGTTTCCATGATGTATTTGTAGCCGACCTGACCGATGGCAAAACACAGATTTGCCCCTTGTACGACCAAAAAGCCCATCAAAAAGTGCTCATTGATACTTGCAAATTTAATCCACGCAGCACCTGCGACGGCAATCATTGCTGTGACCAAATACCAGGGTGAAAAGCGTCCTTTTAGGAAGTCATAAATCAAAGTGACGTAAATAGGGGTGAACACTGTAAACAGCAATACTTCTGGTACAGAGAGGAGCAGAAAAGACTGGTAGTAGAAGCAGTACATCAAGCCGAGCTGGAAGCCACCGACAATCATCAATTTCACGATCAGGGATTTGCTTACGCCACGGAATTTTAAGAAAGGAATGAAAACGACGCTTGCCAGTGCAACGCGCATCAGCACGGAGAACCAGGAGTCAACCTGACCGGCAAGGTAAACGCCGATCAGGCTAAATGAGAATGCCCAAAGTAGGGTGACTGCAGAGAGATAAGCCATGGATGAGAATCTTTATCAACAACAAAAGTTGCCCGCAGTCTAACCAAGTTTTATTGCTGCGCCAATTAATCTTTCAGCGGTACGACCAGCATATCGATAGGGGAGCAGTTAATCAGTTGGCGCGTTGAAGATAGAATCTTGCTCCAGAAGTCTTGATGGTGGCCACATACCACTAAGTCGATGTTGTATTCATTAATAGTATCGCACAATTCATTGTTAAGGTCGCCGCTACCCACAAGCGTATGTGTGATAGGGTATTCCGCATATTCTTCAAAATTGGCGAGTTGAGTTCGTGACGCTTCCATCGCTTGATGTTGGGCTTCTGCCATGTTGATGTCGATAAGCCCAGTGTAGAGTTCGGCGTAATTCACATCGATATGAATGAAAGAGACTTTCGCATCCAGAGGTTTAGCTAGCGACACGGCTTTATTGATCAACACTTTACTGTCGTCAGATAGGTCGACGGCTACAAGTATGTGTTTGTAACTCATATTGCACTCTCCTTGATGGGATAAAATATCCAAGTAACTTCGAACGGAAACCAGTATCAAGGCTTTGAATCCTACATCTTGATGTCACTTGGGCATAGTTTCAGATTAGCACTAAGTCCCAGAAAATTTTGCTGAAGTGATCTCATATCATTATTTTTGGCACAAACCTTTGCCATAGTAATCATGTTATAGTGGCGTTATACGCATGCATATAAATAGGAGTTAACATGCTGTCTCAAACTATGGTTGCACAATTGAATGAGCAAATTAATCTAGAATTTTTCTCATCCAATCTATACTTACAAATGAGTGCTTGGTGTGAAGACAAAGGATTTGAAGGTGCGGCTGAACTTTTGCGCGCTCACGCAGTAGAAGAGATGGAGCACATGCAACGTCTGTTCACCTATGTCAGTGAAACTGGCTCAATGCCAATTCTGGGGGCGATTGAAGCACCAAAGCATGATTTTGCCAGCCTAGGTGATGTTTTCCGTGAAACTTACGAGCATGAGAAAATGATCACCGGAAAAATCAATAAGTTGGCGCATGGTGCTTTTACAAGCCAAGATTACTCGACGTTTAACTTCCTACAGTGGTACGTGGCTGAACAGCACGAAGAAGAGAAGTTGTTTAAAGGGATTTTAGACAAGATAGAACTGGTTGGTGAAGATGGTAAGGCTCTGTTCTTTATCGACAAAGATCTAGCACAAATGGCAAAAGAAGGTTCATCTTCAATCATGGATGCTCCTGCTGGATAAAGCGTTCTGAGCGCAGGAGACAGCGGGTAAAGGACGAAGCAGTCGTCTTTTTCTTTTGAGCATCATTGAAGGTGTAGGGAGGAAAGATGATCAGTGGAGACACAATCTTATTTGCGCTAATGGTAGTAACGGGCGTCAACATGGTCCGGTATCTCACCGCTCTTCGTTCTCTAATTCACATTATGCGTGAAGCGCATCCTTTGCTTTATCAGCAAGTGGATGGTAATGGGTTCTTCACCACTCACGGAAATGTGACTAAGCAGGTGCGTTTGTTTCACTACATTAAGAGTAAAGAGTATCATCATCATCATGATGAACTGTTTACCGGTAAATGTGAGAGAGTACGTGAACTGTTCGTACTCTCGACGGTTTTACTTGGTGTCACCCTGTTAGCGGCCTTTATTCTTTAGGTCTAAAAGCGGCACTTGGAATTTAAGCGCTTTTCCCATTAGAATAGCGTTTATCGAAAGCAAGGATGTGCATTTAGCACATCCTTTTTTATTTTGTATAGCAGGGCATAAGAGCTACCCGATGAGTAAGAAATTTGATGTTGTTGTAATTGGTGCAGGTGCTGCGGGTTTGATGTGTGCCGCAGAAGCGGGCAAACGAGGCCGCAGTGTACTCGTGCTGGATCATGCCAAAAAGCCGGGACGTAAAATCCTCATCTCTGGTGGTGGGCGCTGTAACTTTACCAACTATGATGTCTCAGCGAGCAACTACTTGTGCCAAAACCCACATTTTGTGAAATCGGCCCTGTCCCAATACACCAACTGGGATTTCATCTCAATGGTCAGCAAGTATGGAATTGAGTTTGAAGAGCGCGATCACGGACAGCTATTCTGTGTTGATGCGTTTACGGCAAAAGACATCGTAAAGATGCTGTTGGCAGAGTGCGACATGCCAAACGTCCAGCAGCGTTACCACTGTGACGTGCACTCAATCGAAAAAAACGATGCGGGTTTTCGTTTATACGCAGGAACAGACATCATTGAGTGTGAGTCTCTGGTGGTAGCTACGGGCGGGTTATCAATGCCAAAGTTGGGCGCAACACCATTTGGTTACAAGATTGCCGAGCAGTTTGAGATCCCGGTGATCACGACAACAGCAGGTCTGGTGCCTTTCACTTTGCATAAAGAAGACAAAGAAGATTTCGCTGAGTTATCGGGCATTGCGATCCCGGCCGAAATCACCGCGCAAGATGGCACCATGTTCAAAGAAGCCTTGCTGTTTACGCATCGTGGTTTGTCTGGTCCATCCGTTCTACAGATTTCATCGTTCTGGAAAGCAGGTCAGAAGGTGATAATTAACCTCGTGCCAAATGACGACGTGGCTGAATTATTAGAATATAGCCGCGAAAATCACCCAAACCAGTCTCTTAAGAATACCCTCGCCAAAGTGCTGCCAAAGCGCTTGGTGGAAGTACTGGTTGAACGTAAAGAGCTGGCAGACAAGCCACTTAAGCAATTTAATCCAAAAGAGATGGCTGCCATTGTTGAGCGTCTAGAAAACTGGACCGTGGCACCAAATGGTACCGAAGGCTACCGTACGGCTGAAGTTACTTTAGGTGGTGTCGATACTGATCATCTGTCATCAAAAACCATGGAATGTATAAACATCAAAGGCTTGTACTTTATCGGCGAAGTGATGGACGTGACCGGTTGGCTTGGTGGCTACAATTTCCAATGGTGCTGGTCGAGTGGTTTTGTGGCAGGTCAGTGGGCGTAATACCGAATGAGCGTCACCAAGTTGGGTAGAGCTTTATCTCGATTCTGCCCAATTTGGAACTTAAAAAATTAAATGTTCGCTTGGGAGTGCCCTCTAATGAAATACGCGGTGTTTGCACAGGAGATTGCTTATTTTTGAGAGAGAGCCAGAGGCAGAGTCCACGTCAATAGTGCCATTTAGGTGGACTCAGTTGCATTGAAAAATGATAAAGCCGAGCTTTTGCTATCAACTTGGCTCAGATATTTGCGAAGCTTTACTCCAGCGAACTTGCTGAATCACCAAACCGCTGATGATCAGCACAAGACCAATCAAAGTGGATGGATGGATCTCTTCGCCGATGATTGTCGCAAGTAAGGCGAGAGAGATAAACGGCGATGCAAAAATCAGGTTACTGATACGCGCCGTATTCTCGGTCAATTTGAGCGCAGTAAGCCACAGCACAAACGTCACCCCCATTTCAAACAGGCCGACATAAGTCACCGCAGCCCAACCTTTGGCAGAAATCTGGCTCCAACTTGCCCCCTCATAGAGGCTCAAGCCAATCGCAAGAGGAATCGCAACTAAGAAGCCCAGTAGTACGCCCACCACAGGGTCTGCTTTGTTTTTGGTGTTGAGAATCCAGTAACTTGCCCAAAGCAGGGTTGAAAGCAGAGCTAACCCCACCCCAAGCGGGCTTTCGAATTCCATTCCCAATACATTGCCTTTGGTGGCAATCACAATCACGCCTAAGTAACTAAAACCGCAGGCAATCCAATCTTTGCCATGGATTTTTTGCCCCAAGAAAACGGCCGCCATGAGCGTCAGTGTGATCGCCCAGCTGTAGTTGATTGCTTGAGCTTGAGAGGCGGGCAGAAGAGCGTAAGCTTTAAATAAGATTAGGTAGTATGCAAGTGGGTTAATCAAACCAAGCAGTAAGTAATACCAAGGGTTAGAAAGAAAAGTGGTACTGAGTTGGTTGAGCTTGCCTTGCACACCACACACCATCGTTAGGGCAATGGCGGATACGATGCTCGCCATGGTGAGCATCTGAATCGGTGTGAATTCCGCCAAAGTCAATTTAAATGCGGTTGCTACTGTTGACCAAAGTAATACCGCTGAAAGCCCAAATCCTAGGGCGCGACGCTCGTTCATGATGCCTCTATGTAATGATGATGTACTGCTCGTTGTCGAAAATATGAACAGGAGTGAGTATGTTGTACGGAAACTCGAGGGCATGATGACCTCTCGGGTGAAATATAACCGTTTGAGGTTAACCTCATCTAGTGTATGCGAGGAGTTTTCATTCAACAAACTGGACATTTATCCAGTATGAAAATACCATTGTTAAAGATAAAAAGCACAGGCTAACTCACTATTATGCAATGGATTCTTGAGTACCAATCTCTCATTTTCTCTTCTCTTTTTGCCGCAACGGTTAGCGGCGTGACGGTGGGTTGGTGGGTCAAACAACATTTTGCCACGCAAACTCAGCTGCTTGAACAGCAATTACATTCGGAAAAACAGTTTCATCACCAACAACTTGAGCAAGTGAAGCAAAGTTTGTCCGATGCGCAGCAAGAATTAGATGAGCTTGATGATGAACGCGATAAAGCGGCCTTCGAGGTGCGTCAAACGCACGGAAAATTGATGGCGGCGATGGAAAAACTGCGCTATTTCGAAGCGGTAAAACAAGAGCGTCAGCAGTATTTTGATGAGCTAGGGCTGATGCGTGAGCACAAGTCGCGTCTTGAAACTCAGCTTGGTGAGCAGCAAGCGCGGCACGAACAAATCAATCAAGCCAATGCGGAAAAACTGCAAATTTTGGAACACGCAGAGTCGCGTTTAAAGCAACAATTTGAACACTTAGCGAATCAGTTGTTCGAAGAGAAAACCGCCAAAGTTGATATGCAAAACCGTCAGAGTCTGGAAGGTTTGCTTTCTCCACTGAAAGAGCAGTTGGAAGGGTTCAAAAAACAAGTTAACGACAGCTTTAGCCAAGAAGCCAAAGAGCGTCATACGTTGGTGCATGAGTTGAAGAACCTGCAACGCTTGAACGAACACATGACCCGAGAAGCGGTCAACCTAACCCAAGCCTTGAAAGGTGACAACAAGCAGCAAGGCAACTGGGGTGAGGTCGTTCTGGCTCGCGTGTTAGCGGAATCTGGCTTGCGCGAAGGGCACGAATACCAAACTCAGGTGAGCTTGCAAAACGAAGCGGGCAAACGCTATCAACCGGATGTGATTGTTCATTTACCGCAGAACAAGCAAGTGGTGGTCGATTCGAAAATGGCGCTGGTGGCGTACGAGCGCTATTTTAATGCAGAGAGCGATATTCAACGTGGGCAGGCGTTGAGCGAACACCTTGCCGCGCTGCGTTCACACATCAAAGGCTTAAGCCTTAAGGATTATCATCAATTAAAAGGCATCCAGAGCCTAGATTACGTACTGATGTTTATTCCGGTTGAGCCTGCATTCCAAGTCGCGATTCAAGCTGATCCGAGTTTGGTAAAAGACGCGATGGAGCAAAACATCATTTTGGTTAGCCCGACAACTTTGCTGGTGGCACTGCGCACGATTGATAACTTGTGGCGTAACGAGCGCCAAAACGAAAATGCCCAATTGATTGCGGAACGTGCGGCTAAACTGTACGACAAATTGCGCCTGTTTATTGATGATATGGAGGGGTTAGGCGGCGCGCTTGATAAAGCCAATCAAACTTACCAAGGGGCGATGAATAAGCTCGCTACGGGGCGTGGCAACGTGATCCGCCAAGCGGAAAGCTTTAAGCAACTTGGTGTTGAGGTAAAACGTCCTATTTCTCCTGATCTTGCCCAGTTGGCGCAGAGTGAGTCATTTTCGGAAAATGCTTCTTTAGTAGAAAGACATCCGGCTGAGGATAAAGTAAACTAATCGACCGCAGTGCAGTGGGCGACCATATCAATTAGCAAACGCCCCGAAGTGAGAAAGTGCTGCCGAAGAGGAATCAGAATGACGGACACAAGCGTGCAATCAAATACAGCGTTAGATAATGACACTACCCACTTTGGTTTTACCACAGTGGCAAAAGAAGAAAAAGTGACCAAAGTTGCCGAAGTTTTCCACTCAGTGGCAGCGAAATACGACATCATGAACGATCTGATGTCAGGTGGTATCCACCGTCTTTGGAAGCGTTTCACTATTGATTGCAGTGGCGCTCGTCCAGGCCAGCGTATTCTAGACTTAGGTGGTGGTACGGGTGACCTAACCGCGAAATTCTCGCGTATTGTAGGTGACCAAGGCCATGTGATCCTAGCGGACATTAACAACTCGATGCTGAACGTCGGTCGTGACAAGCTACGCGACAACGGCATTGTGGGTAACGTGCATTACGTACAAGCGAACGCAGAAGAACTGCCGTTCCCAGACGATTACTTTGATGTGATCACGATCAGTTTCTGTCTACGTAACGTAACTGACAAAGACAAAGCACTGCGCTCTATGTTCCGCGTATTGAAGCCAGGCGGTCGTCTGTTAGTGCTTGAGTTCTCAAAACCAATCCTAGACCCATTGTCAAAAGTGTATGACGCGTACTCTTTCCACCTGTTGCCAAAAATGGGTGAGTTGGTGGCGAACGATGCAGACAGCTACCGTTACTTAGCAGAATCGATCCGCATGCACCCAGATCAAGATACGCTGGAAGGCATGATGATCGAGGCGGGCTTTGAAAACACCAAATACTACAACCTAACGGGTGGTATTGTGGCGTTACACCGCGGCTACAAATTCTAAGGATAAGCGGCATGCCATTTGAACCTCTTATCACGGCGGTTATTGAAACAACGCTGAACACCTTGATTAAAGACGATCCAGAACTGGGTCGTCGTTTGTCACGTCTGAAAGGTCAGGTGATTCAAATCCATCTGAAAGAAATCAATAAGACGCTGACGTTTATCTTCAGCCAGCAAATCGATGTGCTTGGCAATTACGAGGGGCAACCAGATTGTTATTTGTCGCTGAATCTCAGCGTACTGCCTGAACTGCGCGATCAAGCCAACATCACTCGCCTGATCAAACAAGATAAACTTGAGTTAGAAGGCGATATCCAATTGGCACAGAAATTCTCTCAATTGATGGTGGATTGCAAACCAGATATCGAAGAATGGTTGTCTCGCGTGACGGGTGATGTCGTAGCTCACACCTTTGTGCAAGGCACCAAAAACGTCGGCGGTTTCTTTGCTTCTCAAGCAGAAAAACACCAACGCCACCTAGCTCAAGTGGTGACGGAAGAGTGGAAATTGGCGCCAGCACCGCTGGAAATCGCCCACTTCTGTGACCAAGTGGATGACGTTCGCAGTCAAGCTTCTCGTGTTGAAGCGCGCCTAAACGCACTACTAAACAAATTCGATTCGGATAAGCCTGCGCTGGAGAACTCATGACGCCAGCAGAAATAAAGCGCTTATACCAGATCATTAAAGTCCAGCTGGAATACGGCTTGGATGAGTTGTTGCCTGAGCATCAACTGACCAAAGCGCCGCTATTGATGCGCAAAAGCCTATTCTGGATTAAGAACCAACACCCAGAAAAACCGTTGGGCGAGCGTCTTCGTCTTGCCTTACAAGAGCTTGGTCCGGTTTGGATTAAGTTTGGTCAGATGATGTCGACCCGCCGTGACCTTTTCCCTCCACATATCGCTGATCCACTTGCGCTTTTGCAAGACCAAGTCGCGCCATTTGATGGGCAGTTAGCGAAGGAGCAAATGGAGTTGGCACTGGGGGGGCCGTTAGATACGTGGTTTACTGATTTTGATATTAAGCCACTGGCGTCGGCGTCGATTGCTCAGGTGCATACTGCACGCCTAAAAGATACTCACCAAGAAGTGGTATTAAAGGTCATCCGTCCAGATATTCGTCCGGTGATTGATTCCGATCTAAAGCTGATGCATCGCATGGCGCGTATAGTCGCCAGAGCAATGCCCGAAACTCGTCGCTTAAAGCCCGTTGAAGTGGTGCGTGAATACGAAAAAACGCTGCTGGATGAGCTTGATTTACGTCGTGAAGCCGCCAATGCGATCCAACTGCGTCGCAATTTTGAGGGCAGTGAAGAACTGTATGTACCAGAAGTTTTTCCTGACTTCAGTAATGAAACGGTCATGGTTTCTGAGCGAATATATGGTATTCAGGTCTCTGATATTGAAGGCTTGAAGGCGAATGGTACGAATATGAAGTTGCTCGCGGAACGCGGCGTGAGTGTGTTTTTCACTCAGGTGTTCCGAGATAGCTTTTTTCATGCCGACATGCACCCGGGCAACGTGTTTGTTAAACCCGAGCATCCAGAGAATCCAATGTGGATTGGGCTAGATTGCGGGATTGTTGGTACACTTAATAGTGAAGACAAACGCTATTTGGCGGAAAACTTCCTCGCCTTCTTTAATCGTGACTACCGTCGCGTGGCAGAATTGCACGTTGACTCGGGGTGGGTTCCGGCGGATACCAACGTCGACGAATTTGAATTTGCGATTCGCATTGTGTGTGAGCCAATTTTCGCTAAACCACTGTGTGAAATCTCTTTCGGTCACGTACTGTTGAACCTGTTCAACACCGCGCGTCGATTCAATATGGAAGTGCAGCCGCAACTTGTATTGCTACAAAAAACGCTGTTGTATGTGGAAGGCCTTGGTCGTCAGTTGTACCCGCAACTTGATTTGTGGGAGACAGCGAAACCTTTCCTTGAAGAGTGGATGATGAACCAGGTGGGGCCACAAGCTTTGGTGAATGCCATCAAAGATCGTGCGCCATTTTGGGCAGAGAAACTACCGGAACTGCCAGAGCTGCTTTACGATAGCCTCAAACAAGGTAAAGCCATGAATCAACGCATGGATCAGCTTTACCAAGGTTACCGTCAGAGTAAGCGTCAGCAGGCGACAGGAAAGTTTTTATTTGGTGTTGGAGCCACTTTAGTCGTATGCTCGGCAATATTAGTGGATCACGCTTATGAACAGTTATCGGTCGCTAGCGGCATCGCTGGTGTCACATTTTGGCTGCTTAGTTGGCGAGCTTATCGTCGTTAGACGTTAAACTCTTAAAATAAATTTGTTTAAAGACCCGAGGTAAAAAGAATGGGTGGTATCAGTGTTTGGCAACTTCTAATCATTGCTGTAATTGTTGTATTGCTATTCGGAACTAAGAAACTGCGTGGTATCGGTGGCGATCTAGGTGGTGCCGTTAAGGGCTTCAAGAAAGCAATGAGCGAAGATGACTCTGCGAAGAAAGAAGAAAAAGACGCAGACTTCGAGCCAAAAAGTTTAGAAAAACAGCAGCAAAAAGAAGCTGCACCTGAAACGAAAAAAGACAAAGAGCAGGCGTAATAAGTGTTTGATATCGGTTTTTGGGAACTGGTATTAATATCTGTCGTTGGTCTGGTTGTTCTTGGACCGGAGCGTTTGCCTCATGCTATTCGTAGTGTTTCTCGTTTTGTCGGTGCTGCTAAGAGCATGGCAAACAGCGTGAAAGACGAACTGTCACATGAGCTGAAGGTCCAAGAGCTGCAAGAAAATTTGCGCAAAGCAGAGCAAATGGGGATGGAAGATCTGTCTCCGGAGCTTAAATCTTCGGTCGATGAACTGAAGAAAGCGGCGCAATCTGTAAACCGCCCTTACGCAGAGCCAACCAAATCAGACGCAGAGCCAACGAAACACGAGGCAAGTGCGACTGAAACCGTTGAGAAAGCGGAAGAGATCAAGGTTACAGCGGCAGATAAAAAAGCCGAATAGTCTCAGTAGGAGGAGCTACACAAGATGGTAGCTCCTTTTTGATCAGCTTTATAAAAGAGGTTTGCCATGTCTACCGTCGAGCAGACACAACCTTTAATTAGTCATTTGCTAGAACTCCGTAACCGACTATTGCGTGCCATCTTGGCAGTGTTGGTGGTGTTCGTCGGGCTAATTTATTTTTCTAACCACATCTATGAGTTTGTCTCAGCCCCATTGGTTGAACGACTGCCAGAGGGTGCAACTATGATTGCAACGGATGTGGCTTCGCCGTTTTTTACACCATTGAAGCTGACGTTAATTGCTTCGGTGTTTATTGCGGTGCCGTTTATCTTGTACCAAGTATGGGCCTTTGTTGCGCCAGGCTTGTACAAGCATGAACGTCGATTGATCATGCCACTGTTATTTTCTAGTTCATTGTTGTTCTACTGTGGTGTGGCGTTTGCTTACTTTGTGGTATTCCCACTGGTGTTTGGCTTCTTTACTGCTATCTCGCTAGGTGGCGTAGAGTTCGCAACCGATATATCGAGTTACCTCGACTTTGTACTTGCGCTGTTCATGGCATTTGGTATCGCGTTTGAAGTCCCTGTGGCAATTATCTTGCTATGTTGGACCGGCGCAACGACACCGCAAGACTTAAGAGAAAAGCGTCCATACATCATTGTGGGTGCGTTTGTGTTCGGTATGTTGCTTACCCCACCGGATATTATCTCTCAAACCTTGCTAGCCATTCCGATGTGTTTGCTATTTGAAGTCGGTTTGTTCTTTGCTCGCTTTTACACTCGCAAAGATGAAGAGGCAGAAGTGGAAGAGTAATCCATTCCAGAATGTAAAAAAGCGGCTTATCGAAGCCGCTTTTTTGATCGCTTGGTGCTCTTATACCGTTATAAGCGAAAGAGCGCGGTCGCATTTTGAGTCGTGATGCGATCAATCTCTTCTACCGTTGAGTTGGTCAACTCAGCGACACGAGCGGCAACCAATGATGTGTATGCTGGCTCGTTGCGTTTACCACGATGCGGCACGGGTGCTAAGTAAGGGCAATCCGTTTCTAGAATGACCCAGTTCATATCTAGATGTGGAATGATTTTGTCCATACCGCCGTTTTTAAAGGTTGATACGCCACCCAAACCTAAATGGAAACCAAGTTCATTAATCGCTTGCGCCTCTTCTATACTGCCACCAAAACAGTGGAATACGCCGCGCAAGCGACCATCTTGTTCTTGGCGCAGCAGAGTGAGCGTTTCTTCGATGGAATCGCGGGTATGAATGACCACGGGTAAATCCATTTCTTTTGCCCAGTTCAACTGAGTGACAAACGCCATCTCTTGCTCAGCGCGGAAGGTTTTATCCCAGTACAGGTCGATGCCAATTTCACCCACTGCAATGAACGAATGTTTGTCGAACCAACCACGGATTATTTCAAGTGTATGTTCGACATTGCCGTCAACGTAACACGGGTGCAGCCCCATCATCGAGTGACAAACCTCAGGATAAACCGCTTCAGTTTTCAGCATGGGTTCGATAGATTCTAGATCGATGTTCGGCAGCAGGATTTTATTAATGCCTTGTTCTAAGGCGCGTTTCACTACGTCATCGCGGTCGTTATCAAATTCACTAGCGTAAATGTGAGCATGGGTATCGATCATCGTCAGTCTCTATGGTTCATCGTTGAGTGGGATTGATGAGAATTATACTTGAGTGTGAGTGCTGGGTCATTTTCAGTTTTTTTCACCGCCTTTTTGTACATTGCTACTCGCAAGGTGGAACAACAGTGATATGATTTTGCCCACTAGATGATGTGATCATCCTAACCGTCCAGACAAGGAGAAAATGGTGTCTGTATCAATTCAAGGTCCATTCCCTGCGCGCCGTATGCGTCGTATGCGTAAGCACGATTTTAGTCGTCGTCTGATGGCTGAGAACCAAATTTCAGTAAACGATCTGATTTACCCAATGTTCATTCTGATGGGTAAAGATCGTCGTGAAAGTGTGGCATCGATGCCGGGTGTAGAGCGTTTATCGATAGATTTAATGCTAGAAGAAGCCCACTACTTAGCCAAACTAGGTGTGCCAGCCATTGCGCTTTTCCCTGTTGTAAACCAAGACGCGAAAAGTTTATGCGCTGCGGAAGCATACAACCCTGAAGGTTTGGTTCAGCGTGCAGTACGCGAATTGAAAGAGCACGTACCTCAAATGGGGGTGATCACCGATGTGGCACTGGACCCATTTACGACTCATGGCCAAGACGGCATCATTGATGAAAATGGCTACGTGATGAATGATGAAACGACAGAAGTACTGGTCAAACAAGCGCTTTCTCATGCAGAAGCGGGCGCAGACGTCGTGGCGCCATCAGATATGATGGATGGCCGAATCGGTAAAATTCGTGAAGCTTTAGAGCAAGCGGGTCATATTCACACCCAAATCATGGCTTACTCTGCGAAGTATGCCTCAAACTACTACGGTCCATTCCGTGATGCCGTCGGTTCGGCGTCGAACCTAAAAGGTGGCAACAAGAAAAATTACCAAATGGATCCGGCGAACAGCGATGAGGCGCTACACGAAGTGGCACTCGACATCAATGAAGGTGCGGATATGGTGATGGTGAAGCCTGGTATGCCTTACCTTGATGTGGTTCGCCGTGTGAAGACAGAACTACAAGTACCAACGTTTGCTTACCAAGTCTCTGGTGAATACGCGATGCACAAAGCTGCAATTATGAACGGTTGGTTAAAAGAGCGCGAAACCGTAATGGAATCTCTGCTTTGCTTCAAACGTGCTGGTGCAGATGGCATCCTAACTTACTTTGCTAAAGATGTCGCAGAGTGGTTGGCACAAGAAAATGGGCAGGCGGCTCAGCACCTAAATATGACTCAAGAAGCGTCAGAAGAGTAATTATCGCTCAATGAGAAAAGCCTGAGTAGCAACAGTTGTCGGCCTGCATGCACCCAAGTAACCTCAGTCATAAGTACATGACCTGATGTTACTTGGGCACTTTTATTTCTGGAGAGTAGAACAATGACAATGCTGATTCGTGAAGGCACGCTGGAAGAGGCGCTCCAAGTCGTAGCACGTGTAACTGAGTTTGCACGTGGTGAAACGGTTGAATCCATGGCAGCACGCCTTGGTGATAAAAAGAGTTTAATCTTAGTCGCTGAGAAAGCGGGTGCGATCCTTGGTTTTAAAATCGGCTATGAATTTGATGATTACACGTTTTATAGCTGGTTTGGTGGAGTAGCACCAGAAGCGCGCAATGAAGGCGTAGCGCAAATGCTGTTAGAGGCTCAAGAAGAGTGGGTCGCAGAACAGGGTTATAAGATGCTAAAAGTGAAATCACGTAATCAATTCTCAGCGATGCTACGTTTACTGCTAAGAAATGACTACATTATTGAAAAGTTTGAAGAAAAACCAAATCTTCGCGAATCTCGAATTTATTTCATTAAAGCGCTGTAAAAAAATAAATGAGATTTTTTCTCATTTGCACGTTGGCAGTTAAATGATAATCATTATTATCAATGGTGTTTTAGGGAATGAGGAAAAGTCACAAGGACGTTGAATTACTGATTAACAAAAGTTGATAAACCGAGTGTTGAGAAGGTAATGAAACATTTTTCCAGAACTTGCACGAATTCTTTTTGACACGACATTGCTCACATTGCTTCCAGTGTAATTTATAGCTTTTGGGTTTAGCGATCGTCTTTATTAAGTTGGCTTTACCATTTTTGCTAGGCGACCCTAATCTGGGTCGCTTTTTCTTTTATACGATTTCTCATTGACGTCACCTGATAAAACTTTTCCACATAGCATGATCATTTCTCGATCATTGATCTTGCTGATCCTGATCTGATAATTCCTTTCTAAACATGGCTTTATTTTGGTTTTTTTGTTTTTTTGTTTCGTTTGGATAAGTGGTGGATAATTTCTATAAACAGAGTTATCCACAGGTGGTGGGTGCATTTATGAATAAAATCAAAAAATTTACGCGAACTGGATCGAGCGAACAAGATAGATTCAGATCGGTAGTCATGGCATTCTAAGCAGATCTCTTACGTATTGATTTGGATACAGACAATTATGGCAAGTATTCCTGAAAACCCGTTGATTCTGATCGATGGCTCTTCTTATCTATATCGCGCTTTTCATGCTTACCCAGGCACGATGAGTAATGGTGACATCCCAACGAATGCCGTTTACGGTGTGGTAAACATGCTACGCAGTATGATGCGCCAATTTGCTTCTGATCGTATTGCTGTGGTTTTTGATGCGAAGGGAAAAACCTTCCGTGACGATATGTACCCGGAATATAAAGCACATCGTCCGCCGATGCCGGATGATCTTCGTTGCCAAATTGAACCTCTCCACAATGTGATCCGCGCCATGGGTTTGCCACTCATTTGTGTCCCTGGTGTGGAAGCTGATGACGTTATCGGCACGCTCGCTTACCAAGCGTCTCAACAAGGCATGCCTGTATTGATCAGTACTGGCGATAAAGATATGGCGCAGTTGGTGGATGACAATATCACCTTGATCAACACCATGACGAACGTTGTTATGGATCGCGAAGGCGTGGTGGAGAAGTTTGGAATCCCGCCAGAGCTGATCATCGACTACTTAGCGCTGATGGGCGATAAAGTCGACAACATCCCGGGCGTTCCTGGTGTCGGTGACAAAACTGCAACCGCGCTGCTACAAGGCATTGGCGGTCTAAACAAGCTATATGAAAACCTAGACGACATCGCGGCACTTGGTTTCCGTGGGTCGAAGACCATGGCGAAGAAGCTTGTGGATAACAAAGACAACGCCATGCTGTCTTATGAACTTGCGACCATCAAGCTGGATGTCGAGTTAGAAGAAACGCCAGAGTCGCTACTAAAAGCAGAACCAAGCAAAGATGAGTTGATCAAGCTCTACGGCCAGTTAACCTTCAAATCGTGGTTAAATGAACTATTAGAAGGCGGCAATGGTGTGGTTGAAGCGGATGAATCTGCTGGTGCAGTACGTTCATCTTCTGCGTCGAAAACCGATATGGATACCTCTGCGGTGAAAATCGATCGCAGTCAGTACGAAACCATCCTTGATGAAGCGTCTTTTAATGTGTGGCTAGATAAGCTGAAAGCGGCGGAGCTGTTCGCGTTTGATACGGAAACCGACAGTCTAGATTACATGGTGGCGAACCTCGTTGGTTTATCATTTGCGATCGATGAAGGTGTGGCGGCTTACGTTCCGGTTGCACACGACTACCTAGATGCACCTGCACAGCTAGATCGTGACTGGGTTTTAGCACAGCTTAAACCGATTCTTGAAGACGACGCTCAAGCGAAAGTCGGTCAGAACCTGAAATACGACGCTTCAGTATTGGCTCGCTACGGCATCGAGATGAAAGGCATCAAGCACGATACCATGCTGGCGTCCTACGTTTATAACAGCGTTGGTGGCAAGCACGATATGGATAGCCTTGCGCTGCGTTTCCTACAACACAGTTGTATCTCGTTTGAACAGATTGCAGGCAAAGGTAAGAACCAGCTTACGTTCAACCAAATCGAACTTGATCAAGCCTCGCCATACGCTGCCGAAGATGCGGACGTGACCCTGCGTTTGCACAATCGCTTGTCTGCGAATATCGAACAAGATGATAAGTTGAAATCGATATACGAAGAGATCGAAATGCCACTTGTGCCAGTGCTATCTCGCATTGAACGCACTGGCGTATTGATTGATGATATGAAGCTTGGTGCGCAATCGGTGGAAATTGCGGCCCGTCTAGAAGAGCTTGAGAAAAAAGCTTACGAAGTCGCAGAGCAAGAGTTCAACATGAACTCACCGAAGCAGTTGCAAGCGATCCTGTTTGAGAAAATGGGGCTGCCAGTCGTTAAGAAGACGCCATCAGGCACCCCTTCGACGAATGAAGAAGTATTACAAGAACTTGCGCTGGATTATCCTCTACCGAAACTGATTTTGGAATACCGTGGTCTGGCGAAGCTAAAATCGACCTACACTGATAAGCTACCGAAGATGATCAACCCTTCAACGGGTCGTGTGCATACCTCTTACCACCAAGCGGTAACGGCAACGGGTCGTCTATCGTCAACCGATCCAAACTTGCAGAACATCCCTATTCGCAATGAAGAAGGGCGTCGTATCCGTCAGGCGTTTATCGCTCCGACAGGCTACAAGATTCTGGCCGTCGACTATTCGCAAATTGAACTGCGTATTATGGCGCATCTCTCTGGTGACCAAGCATTACTTGATGCGTTTCGCCATGGAAAAGATATCCATGCGGCGACGGCTGCGGAAATTATGGGGTTAGCGATTGAAGATGTATCAAGTGAACAGCGCCGTCGTGCCAAAGCGGTTAATTTTGGTCTGATTTACGGCATGAGCGCATTTGGCCTTGCCAAGCAACTGGGTATTCCTCGCGGTGAAGCGCAAGCGTACATGGATAAATATTTTGAGCGTTACCCTGGCGTGATGCAGTACATGGAAGATACGCGTAGCACTGCTTCTGCTCAAGGTTATGTAGAAACCATCTTTGGTCGTCGTCTGCACCTTCCAGAAATTCAATCGCGCAACGGTATGCGTCGTAAAGCGGCGGAACGTGCGGCGATCAACGCACCGATGCAAGGTACGGCTGCGGACATCATCAAGAAAGCGATGCTGTTAGTGGATCAGTGGATTCAAGCTGAAGGTGATGGTCGTGTCAAACTTCTGATGCAAGTACACGATGAATTGGTGTTTGAAGTTGAAGAGTCGTCTTTAGTCGAAATTGAAAGTAAAGTACAAGAATTGATGGAGTCTGCAGCAGAGTTAAACGTCCCTCTAGTGGCAGATGCAGGTCATGGTGATAACTGGGATCAGGCGCACTAGACGGTTTCTGCTCAATTCAACTGATTTAATATGAGCTGGCGCACAAATGCTGGCTTTTTTTTGCCAGTAAAAAAGTATTCTGATTTTTCACCGCTATGTTGTTTAACAAAACTTTCATGAAAAAAAACTACAAAAATACTTTGCATATCTGACCAATTGTTGTACATTAGTTCGCGTAGGGTACAGAGGTAAGATGTTCTATCTTTCAGACCTTTTGTTTCACGTTATTGGATTAGGCTGATTCAGCCGCCCCAGTCAGTTTTTGACTGGGGCGTTTTTTATTGGGCGAAAGAAAAATTTTCTTCCTGAACAATAAGTTAATCCTCGAATGCGTAAAGTCTCCCTGCTGGTTTCGCTAAGTCATTGCAAAACTTAACTATTTCCTATCTCTTTCTTCATTTTATTCATCCTGTAAATTTACACCAGTCACACTATAATTTTTTCTTTAAAGAAACTAAGTTACGCCTATCTGATGTTTGCCATTTCTTAAGTTGTTGAGTTTTAAAGTTATTTACTGAGAGTGGCGGTGTGGTGTGATAAAGAATGAAGTGCAGATTGTTTTTTAACCTATTGTAATCGAATCTTAGTTCAGTAATGCTTCGCCACATAACAATAATTACCAGTTTTTCTCTCCCGTTATCCCTGCCAGGAAGGCGGGGATTTTTATTGTCTGAAATTCATGTGGCTGCGCTGCAGATAAACAAAAGCCCCACCAAAAGGCAGGGCTATGCGAAAAAATTTAACAAAATATGTTAATTATTCTTCACCGTTCTCTGGCGCATCTTCTTCAAGCAGGTGTGCGAACGCTGGTGCAAACCAAGTATCCAGTTTGGCACGCAGTTGGTCGACACCCAGACCTTTCAGCGAAGAGAACACATCAACCGATACGTCACCACCAAAGGTTTCTACTTGCTTACGTACTTGAAGTAGTGTTTGCTTACGAGCCCCACTTTTAAGTTTGTCTGCTTTTGTTAGTAGTACCTGCACAGGGATGCGGCTGTCGATTGCCCAGAAAATCATTTGTTGGTCGAGGTCTTTCATTGGATGACGAATGTCCATTAGAACCACCAAGCCTTTTAGGCACTCGCGCTTCTGTAGGTATTCACCTAATGACTTCTGCCATTTGTTCTTCATCTCAACGGGAACTTGAGCGAAGCCGTATCCTGGCAAATCGACGATATGACAACCTTCTTCCACTTTAAACAGGTTGATCAATTGAGTACGACCAGGGGTCTTTGATGTCTTGGCTAAGCTTTTTTGGTTAGTTAGACGGTTAAGTGCACTCGATTTACCAGCGTTTGAGCGTCCTGCAAACGCGATTTCGACACCTTCGTCTTCAGGTAAATGACGAATATCAGGTGCGCTGGTGATGAAATGCGTGTTTTGGTAATGAATTTTTACGCTCACTGTTAACTCCATCTCGACTTTGTGTAGTCGATTGATTACTTTTTTGTGAAATTGTGTAAAATAACCGTGCTCGGCATAAGGTCGCCTATTGTATCATGAGTGTACGCGAGATGTTCAATCATGGTACTGGAAGCTTGATAATTATAATGGAATGTCATGAAGAAATTAGCGCTAATTTTGAGTCTTTTAGCCAGTTGCTCAGTATGGGCCCAAGGTAATATTGAAGCTGGTAAAGCAAAATCACAAACCTGTGTTGCCTGTCATGGAGCAGATGGTAACAGTGCACTCGCAATGTACCCTAGCCTTGCAGGCCAACACGCTAAGTATCTTGAGAAGCAGTTAAAAGATCTAAAACTCGGTATGACTAGTGGTGGTAAACAAGGTCGTTACGATCCTGTCATGAGTGGCATGGCAATGCCACTGAGTGATGAAGACATTGCGGATCTCTCTGCTTACTATGCCTCTTTACCCATCGCAGAGAGCTCAACCCCTGAAAATGTGGTGGAGCAAGGCAAAGTACTGTACACCGCTGGTGATGCAGAACGCGGTCTAACCGCATGTATTGCATGTCACGGTCCTCGTGGTAACGGCACTGAGCTTTCAGGTTTCCCTAAAATTTCGGGTCAGCATGCGGACTACATCAAAGCTCAGCTAGAAAAATTCCGTGATGGCCACCGTGGTAACGATATGAATGCCATGATGCGTGACATCGCGAAGAAAATGACAGACGAAGACATTGAAGTTCTGTCGAAATACGTTGGCGGTCTGCACTAACCCCCTACATCGTTCGAGCAAGGATACACAAAAATGCCCCGGTAAAACTGCTGGGGCATTTTTGTTGGCTATTTTTAGTGATCATGGTCACATTTGAATTTTGATGCAAAAGTGATAGATAGCTCGGGGGTTTGTGAGACATTTGCCATACCTGCTCGATACAATTTCTCGTCTTTATTTTTAAGCTGTTGATAGATTGGGTTATTTGTTTTTGCTCAAAAAATATTGTGAATAATTACGTTCCATGACTTGTCGGTTTTTGGAGAAACCGTAAAGTAGACGCTGTTCACAGGACGTGAATCACCGGAATTTAGACCATGGATATGAGGTCTCCAAGGACGCAAACGAAGGACGTTTGATAGTCGGAAAAAGGATGTAGGTAGGCAAGGAGCCTGCCAGATAAGGATGATCATCTCGTCTGACGGTAAAGACAGCGAAACGGATTCAGGCTTCAGGAAGTAGCTCAGAAGACAGGAAGTGAAGGGATAGCCAAAACTCATCAGGAAGATGAAGAACAACACTTTTTGGCAGGGAAAGCGCTAAAAACAAAAGGATTCTTGGTGCACTAAATGTGTGCAACACAGTTTCGCCATCTATGGTGGCATTCAGAAAGCGACAGTTTGACTGTCGCTTTTTTTATATTCATTTTTACCAATCAAAGTTTTTTAACAAAAATTGCTGAAAAAGTATCCAGCAACACTCCAATCTGTGTCCACTTTCTGGTATGTTTCGCATCCCTGTTTGAGGAAGTCAGCATGCACACCTGTCCTTTATGTCAGAATCAGCGAACTCACCACTATTTTGAAGATAGACAACGCGAATACCTTCAATGTGAACAGTGCCATTTAGTCTTTGTGAATCCAGACCAGCGTTTGGATGCGAAAAGTGAAAAGGCTCACTATGATCTGCATGAGAACAATCCCAACGATATGGGATATCGACGCTTTTTGTCGAGAATTGCTGAGCCAATCACAGCGCGAATTTCACCACAATCGAACGGAATCGACTTTGGTTGTGGTCCAGGCCCAACGCTTTCATTGATGTTAGAAGAAGCGGGGCATAGCATGGCGTTGTACGACCTTTACTACCACCCTGATACCTCGGTGCTAGAAAAGCAGTATGATTTTATGACAGCAACAGAGGTGACCGAACACCTCTACCACCCCAATTTGGTGTGGAAGCAATGGTTGAATTTAGTTAAGCCAGGTGGCTGGATAGGCTTGATGACGAAAATGGTCATCGACGCAGAAGCCTTTCAATCATGGCATTATAAGAATGATCTCACTCATGTGGTGTTCTTTAGCCGTGATACCTTCCAGTTCCTAGCTGAGCGGGATAAGCTCGAACTCGAATTTATTGGTAATGATGTTATTTTACTGAGGAAGACCCAGTAATGAGCCGTACAAAGAAATCTAGAAAGCCAGGTGCAGCAGGCGCACCTGATGTTATTGTTACTCGCAACCGTACAGAATCGGATGTGGAAGGCCGTCTACGCAAACGCGCTAAAAAGCGTAAAGGCTTAAAAAAAGGTAGCCGTAACTCTGAAGTCAACGAGAAGAAGAAACAGGCCGCGGCACAAAACCGTGATCCTCGTTTAGGCAGCAAGAAAAAAATTCCTTTGATTGTTGAGCCAGTGAAGAAGATGACTAAGCAGGAGCGTCAACTGTCAGCGCAACAAGAGCTAGAGATGCTAGAGAATGATGCGCAATTGAACGTATTGCTGGATCGCATCGAAGCGGGTGAAAACTTAGGTAAGGGTCTGCAGCAGTACGTTGATGAGAAGCTTGATCGTATCGAAAAACTGATGGACCAATTGGGTCTATTAGAGCCAGAAGAAGAGGAAGACTTTACTGCTCCTACAGCAAAAGGCTCTCGCAGTGATGATGATCTACTGGCGGACTTCGACGATATTAACTTCGACGACTACAAAGGATAAGTAATTCATGAACGTAACCTTATTAGCGATTGCGGGTGCAGTGATTATTATCGCGCTGGCTTCATATGCAGGTTACCTTCTGCTTCAATTGAAAAAGCAAAAGGAATTGCAGCTGAAGCATCAAAAATTGGCAATCGACAAGCGTAACGCCAATATTTTTGAGAGCGTGCATATTTTGTGTCAGGCTGGCATTCAGGGGCAGTGTGATTTGTCTGAAATCAGCATCCGTGTTTACAACATCATGGACTATGTCCAAGGTGACGATCGGGTGGATTTTGATAAAACCTATCCTGCAATTTCTGAGCTTTTTCATATTGTAAAAGATATGGCGCGCGGGGAAGACCGCCAGCAGCTCGCCAAGAAAGAGCGTATGCAACAAAATTTGATGCGTCATAATGCGGAAAGTCGCTTAACTGATGCGATCATTGAAGAACTCAAAATATTGCAGAAAAACGTCCAACCACTGAATAACCAAATTAATATTCAGATGATCTAATTGTTACACCCGGTGGTTTCCTTTAACCTCCGGGGTATCGTGATCACGCTAGCACTTCTTTGGTTTTATACTTAAAAAGCGGTTAGCGGTTACCTTTGTTCCCACTGTCGTGTGGCAAAATAACGGTTTCTGAATATCGGGTGACAGTTTTCGTTGCCCTAGCATTTTACGGAAAGTACCACCATGTCGAATCAACACTCTGAATCGAAACAGCAAATCGTCTGGGATCAAGCGGTATTGGATAAGTACAACTATTCCGGTCCTCGCTACACGTCGTACCCAACAGCGCTGGAGTTTCATGAAGCATTTACCATCTCGGACTACGATATGGCATGCACTCAGTACTCAGATCGTCCGTTATCGCTGTACGTTCACATTCCGTTCTGTCATAAGCTTTGCTATTACTGTGGCTGTAATAAAGTGATTACTCGCCATTCGCACAAAGCCGACGAATATCTCGATGTGCTTGAGCATGAGATTCGTCAACGCGCCGCATTGTTGGTTGGACGCAAGGTAACTCAGCTGCACTTTGGTGGTGGTACGCCAACGTTCCTGTCAGAAAAGCAAATCACTCGCGTGATGAACCTATTACGTGCAGAGTTTAGCTTCAGTGTCGACGCTGAGATAAGCATTGAAGTTGACCCACGTGAAATCGAGCTATCCATGCTCGATCACCTGCGTGGTGAGGGCTTTAACCGTTTAAGCATTGGCGTGCAGGACTTTAACAAAGAAGTGCAGCTTCTTGTAAACCGTGAACAAGATGAAGCGTTCATCTTTGCGATGGTGGCTCGTGCGAAAGAGCTTGGTTTCCGCTCGACTAACTTGGATTTGATTTACGGTTTACCTAAGCAAACCAAGGATTCCTTTGCTAAGACGCTTGAGCAAGTGTTAGAAATGCAGCCGGGTCGTTTGTCTGTGTTTAACTACGCACATATGCCACAACTGTTTGCTGCGCAGCGCAAGATTAAAGATGAAGACCTACCAAAAGCGGAAGAGAAGATGGCGATCCTACAAGACACCATCGCAACGCTTACTGGCGCTGGCTACCAGTTTATCGGCATGGATCACTTTGCGATGCCGGATGATGAACTCGCTGTGGCGCAGCGTGACGGTATTTTGCACCGTAACTTCCAAGGCTATACTACTCAAGGCGAGTGTGATTTGGTTGGCTTCGGCGTTTCAGCGATTTCAATGATCGGTGATGCTTATGCGCAAAACCAGAAAGAGCTGAAGAAGTACTACGCGCAGGTGAATGAGTTGCGTCATGCGCTGTGGAAAGGCGTGTCACTGGATGCGGATGATTTACTGCGTCGTGAAGTGATTAAGCAGCTGATCTGTAACTTCAAGCTAGACAAAAAAGCGATCGAATCTGAATTTAAAGTTACCTTTAATCAGTACTTCAAAGAAGATCTACAGCTACTGCAAACCTTCATCAATGATGGTCTAGTGGAAGTGGATGACAATGAAATTCGCGTTACGCTACGTGGTCGTCTGTTGATCCGCAATATCTGTATGTGCTTCGATAAGTACTTAAGAGCGAAAGCGCGCCAGCAGCAATTCTCTCGAGTAATCTAAACTACGCCACGTAGAGCAAATACAAAAATGCCAGCAGATGCTGGCATTTTTTATGTCTTTCGTTGTAACTAAACGCGATCTTTTACTTTTTCTTTTAGCTCAGATTTCTCTGCTTCTGACAAGAATGCAAGGTCGAGGCCGTTGATTTGTGCTTGGCGAATTTGTGCTTGGGTTAAACCTGCGGCTGGTGCCGCGACTTCGTATTCGTATGGTAATTCGATGCCCTCAACCGCTGGGTCGTCAGTGTTTAGACACGCAAGTACGCCATGGTCTAGGAACGGTTTGATAGGGTGGTTTGCCAGTGACTCAACCGTACTGGTTTGGACGTTCGATGTTAGGCAAGACTCAATACCAATACGGTTTTCCGCAAGGTAATCCATCAGCTTAGGATCGTGAATTGCCTTCACGCCGTGACCAATGCGGGTGGCACCAAGTTCATTGATTGCTTGCCACATGCTTTCTGCACCAGCCGCTTCACCTGCGTGAACGGTAATGTTTAAACCTGCGTCACGTACTTGTTTGAAGTGAGAAACAAAGCGTTCGCCAGGTTGACCAAGTTCGTCACCCGCTAAGTCGACAGCGACAATGTGATCTTTCTGGCTAAGGATGGCATCCAGCTCTTGTTGGCAAGCATCAGTACCAAAAGTACGGCTCATGATACCGATCAGGTTCGTTTTGATGCCGAAATCGCGCATACCAGCCTGAACACCATCAACAACAGCTTCGACTACGCCTGCAACGGGTAGTTTGTGTTTCATTGCCATGTAGTAAGGAGAAAAACGCAGTTCGGCGTAATCAATTTGTGCGTTCAGCGCATCTTCTACGTTTTCGTAAGCAACACGGCGACATGCGTCTAGATCACCCAGAACTGCGACGCCCCAGTCAAGTTTAGAAAGGAAAGCAACCAGCGATGGTTCTGCTTCGACAATCTGAACGTGTGGGGTTAAAGATTCAATATCGTAAGCGGGTAGAGCAACACCAAACTGTTGGCCAAGCTCGAGAATGGTCTTAGTACGAATGTTACCGTCAAGGTGACGGTGCAAATCAGTTAGGGGAAGATTCTTAGTTATCATTATGTCGATCCGAATGTTGTGAACAGGAACAAAGCCCCCGAATTATCAGTGATAATGCATGGGTAAGATTTGCAGTTAAGTATAATGAACAGTTAGCTAGATTGTCAGTAGAGGTTGACTATGAAAGCAACGATTTTAGCTCTTTTCTACTTTATGTTAACGAAATTCGGTGGCCATTCTTCTATCGGCAAAGGACGGCGGCAATAAAACCCTTGAACTTGATTACCGGCCAATGAGCTAAGCAGTAGAGCTGCATGGCATTCTCCACCCTCTCCGCCACTACGTACGCTTTCAGGCTTTTCGTGATACTTATGATGGTGGCCACCACAGAGCTACCTGAGTCCTCTTTGCTTAGTCGGGTGATGAAGGTGCGGTCTATCTTTAAGCATGTGAATGACAGGGTGTGCAGATAGGCCAAAGATGAATATCCAGTGCCCAAGTTGTCAATCGCAGTACCCAGCCCCATTTCACGCAGTTTCATCATACTGTCCAAGGTGGTTGGTAGTGATGGGTAAACTCACGGTTATCAATTTCGGTTTGAGTTTGGGTCACCATTTTCGTGCGGAATTTTTATGCGCTCGCCATCTCTGGATGATAATCGCATCCCCGTTTGTGTATCTTGCTTAGTGTCACTGAGAGCAATGCTTGCATTACGTAACCAGAGTGGCATGTTTTGTCTTGCATGAGTTTGTACGACACCAATGGATACTTTGATAAACACAGCCTCACATTCCAGCATAAAAGGTGAAGCAACGAGTTGAGTAAGCATTTTTCCATTAAGCTAATCACACAAGGGATGGAGGTCTGCGATTGTACTGACGTTTGAGCTATCAAGCGAGTCGAATAATATTCGCTTGATAACTATTTCTTACATTGTCGTTAGTACAATTCTTTTAATTTTCTGGTTAGTGTATTGCGACCCCAACCCAGTACTTTCGCCGCATCTTGCTTGTGACCTTTAGTGTGTTCTAGCGCGGCTTCCAATAGAATGCGTTCAAACTCTGGTAAGGCGTAAGACAGCAACTCTTTATCTCCTGCAGCCAAAGCATGACGCGCCCATTTAGACAATTGCTCTTGCCAACGGCCATGTTCCGAATCTGTCGTGATCTTTTTCTCTTCCAGTAACTCTGGTGGTAGATCGCTCGGAAGGACTTCACTGCCACTTGCCATCACGGTCAGCCAACGACAAATATTTTCCAGTTGTCGCACGTTCCCTGGCCAAGCTAAACGATTGAGGATCTCAACGGATGATGGGTGTAGAGTTTTGGTTTCAACACTGAGTTCATCGGCGGCACGCACTAAGAAGTGTTGAGTCAGCTTTTCGATATCTTGTCGACGTTCGCGAAGTGCGGGAATTTGTACGCGAATAACGTTGAGACGATGAAACAAGTCCTCACGAAAATCGCCATTGTGGACCAGTTTTTCTAAGTTTTGGTGAGTGGCGGCGACAATCCGGACATCAACGCTGATCGGAGAATGCCCACCGACGCGGTAGAACTGTCCATCAGCAAGTACGCGTAATAATCGAGTTTGAATATCTAACGGCATGTCCCCAATTTCATCTAAGAATAAGGTGCCACCGTTGGCTTGTTCGAAGCGCCCTTGGCGCACACTATTGGCACCAGTAAATGCGCCTTTTTCATGACCAAACAGTTCGGACTCAATCAAGTCTTTAGGAATGGCGGCCATGTTGAGGGCAATAAAAGGTTTATTCGCTCGTGGACTATGGCGATGTAAAGCATGAGCGACAAGTTCTTTACCCGTACCTGATTCGCCATTAATTAATACCGAGATTGATGAGCGAGACAGTCGACCAATGGCTCGAAACACTTCTTGCATTGCAGGTGCTTCACCAATGATCTCTGGCGCATCAGCAGGTACATCGTCAGGCAGTAAATGCTCACGCTTGTTCTCTTGGCTATGGGCGATTGCCCTTTCTACAAGTGTGAGTGTTTCATCAATATCAAAGGGTTTCGGTAGATATTCAAACGCTCCTTTTTGGTACGCATTGACGGCTGCATCGAGATCTGAATGTGCTGTCATGATGATAACAGGCAGATCAGGGTAATTCTGTTGCAGTTGCTTAAGCAGTTCTAGGCCATCAATGCCTGGCATTCGAATATCAGACACCAATACATCAGGGACTTCACGTTCGAGCGCCATTAGTACGCTCTCCCCATCGGCATAGGTTTCACATTTGATATTGGCCGAAGAGAGGGTTTTCTCCATCACCCAGCGAATTGAACTGTCGTCATCAACGACCCAAACATATCCTTTACTCATGTCATAAATCCTTGCAGCAAAAGGCCTAATTACTGACGAATACTCAAGTTATAGAGGTTGGTCAGATTGGCAAATAAATCGTAAAATTGGTGTGGCCCGGCCAGCTCTCGACATCAATCTTGCCGCTATGCTGGTCGATCAAGTTTTGTGAAATAGACAACCCAAGTCCAGTGCCCCCCTCACGGCCGCTGACCATAGGGTAGAACAGGGTATCTTGTAGTTCTGGTGGTATTCCCGGACCATTGTCAGTGATTTCAATGCGAGCGGCGAGTTTACAACGCTGACCATGAATGTTCGCTTGGTGCACCGTTCTGGTGCGAATTGTGATTTTTCCATGTTCTTGGCGAGACAGAATCTGCGCTGCGTTACTGACGATGTTAAGCATGGCTTGCTCGATTTGATCGGCATCCATCAATATTTCTGGCAAGCTCGGATCGTAATCTCGTTCAATCACGACATTATGCTGAGACTCCAGCTCAACCAGTTGGCGAACTTTTTCCAAAACTTGATGAAGGTTCTTTTCGCTTTTCTTGCCCGGTTTTTGTGGGCCTAGTAGGCGATCAACGAGTGCTCTTAAACGGTCGGCTTGCTCAATGATGATATGGGTGTATTCCTGTAGTGAGGGATCTGGCAACATTTTTTGTAAGAGCTGTGCGGCTCCGCGCAGGCCACCGAGTGGGTTTTTAATTTCATGAGCAAGCCCTCGAACCAACAGCTTGGCGGCTTGCTGTTGCGCGTGTTGATTGAGCTCTTGCGTCAGACGACGTTGCTGATCGATTTTACGCATTTCTACTAGTAGCATCAGCTGTTTTTGCCAAGTGATCGGGCTAACGGTGACTTCTAACATTAAAGGGCGCCCATCGACGACAAAAGTGACGTCACTGTCGGTAATGCTTTGGCCGCTTTGTAATGGTTGTGTAAGTAGGGCTAAGTCCATCGAAGCATGTTGGATAAGTTGCGATAGCGGCTGATCGATAATGCGTTTGGCACTTTGAGAGAATAGTAGTTCAGCGGCAGGGTTGGCATGGCGAATAGCCAACTCATCATCAAGAATCAGTGTTGCTGTCACCATGTTATTGAGAATGGCGCAGGAGAGGCTGGTATCCACATTACGTCCTTGTTTGCGTTGTGACTGTGCGTTGCACTACATTGGTGCAATAGAGCGTAAGTATGGCGAATAATTCTCAGAAGAAAAAGCGAAAAGCGTGGTTAGAGTTCGTTTTTTTCACTAAATATTCTATTTTGCCCCTTTAATGGTCGGCTTGATACTTGCTCTATGTAAATGCACCGTTATAGGGCTAGTAGATGCAATAAGCTTGCCGCTTCGCTTCGCTTGCACCGCAAGGGTGTGGGTGCCTCGATCAATATTGTTCAGCTGCCAAGTTAAACGGTGTTGTGGCACGCCATGGGGCTTACCATCAAGGAAGAGTTGCAACTGTTCGTCAATACCTAATTTACGGTTGGCCTTGAGCTGAATGTGGATGATTCCTTGATTACTGCGAATGGTTTCATCATGCTGAGGGGCGAGCGTAGCGAGGGAAAGCGGTAAAGGCTTGTCTGTTTTTGGTTTATCATTCGCTTGTGGTACAGGGCGTGTTTTTTTTTGAGGAGCGAGAGACTCGGTATTTTCCACTCTAGGTGCAGGTGAAGTGGATTCGAGGTTTGGTAGAGAAATGACTTGCGCACCTTGGTTTGGTGTATCACTGAAGTGCACCTGCCCCTCTTTATCAACCCAAGTGTAAGCCACTTGGGCCAATGAAGCCGTGGTAATTAGCAAGCTGCTGATCGCGCATAGCGATGGTAAAAGCTGAACTTTCATTGCCCACCTTCTTCTGATCGATGATTTCACGTTTTGGTTGCTTACGCTTTGACTCATAAGAAAAAGAGTTTGAGTGTATTTCCGTTATTCCTCCATGTTAAACACCCTAGTTAGTCGAGCGAATACAAAAAAGGCCCACCTGCGAGGCGAGCCTAATATTTAGTAACCTGTGTTTACACCTTACACAGCGAGGGTCTTATACTGAGTAGTATAGTTCGAACTCAAGTGGGTGAGTCGCCATGTTGATACGCTCTACATCTTGAGATTTCAGTGCGATGTAAGAATCGATGAAGTCATCAGAGAATACGCCACCTGTAGTTAAGAACTCGCGATCTTCGTCAAGTGCTTTTAGTGCCACTTCTAGAGACTCTGCCACTTTTGGAATTTCTGCCGCTTCTTCTGCTGGTAAGTCGTACAAGTCTTTGTCCATCGCTTCACCTGGGTGAATCTTGTTCTTGATACCGTCAAGACCAGCCATTAGTAGACATGCAAACGCTAGGTATGGGTTTGCTGCTGGATCTGGGAAGCGAGCTTCTATACGACGCGCTTTCGGGCTTGGTACCACAGGGATACGGATAGAAGCACTACGGTTACGAGCAGAGTAAGCTAGCATAACTGGTGCTTCAAAGCCTGGTACAAGACGTTTGTATGAGTTCGTTGATGGGTTAGCAAACGCGTTGATAGCGCGAGCATGCTTGATGATACCACCGATGTAGTAAAGTGCAGTTTCAGATAGACCACCGTACTTGTCGCCAGCAAATAGGTTAACACCATCTTTTGCTAGAGATTGGTGAACGTGCATGCCGCTGCCGTTATCACCAACAAGAGGCTTAGGCATGAATGTTGCCGTCTTACCAAATGCGTGAGCTACGTTGTGTACCACGTATTTGTAGATTTGGATTTCGTCCGCTTTAGCCGTTAGTGTGTTGAAACGCGTCGCGATTTCGTTTTGACCTGCCGTTGCTACCTCGTGGTGGTGAGCTTCTACAACTAGGCCCATCTCTTCCATGACTAGACACATTGCAGAGCGGATGTCTTGAGATGAATCCACTGGTGCGACTGGGAAGTAACCGCCTTTCACGCCTGGACGGTGACCTTTGTTACCACCTTCGATTTCAGTACCGGTGTTCCAAGCTGCTTCTACGTCGTCGATCTTGAAGAAAGAACCAGACATGTCGTTAGAGAATTTCACATCGTCAAATAGGAAAAACTCTGGCTCAGGACCGACAAGAACAGTGTCTGCGATACCCGTAGAGCGCATGTAGTCTTCAGCACGTTTAGCGATTGAACGTGGGTCACGATCGTAACCTTGCATTGTTGCAGGCTCAAGAATGTCACAACGAACGTTTAGCGTTGCGTCTTCTGTGAATGGGTCAAGCACTGCAGAAGATGCGTCTGGCATCATCACCATATCTGACTCGTTGATACCTTTCCAGCCCGCTACTGAAGAACCATCGAACATCTTACCTTCTTCGAAGAAGTCTGCGTCGATTTGGTGAGCAGGGATAGAGATATGTTGCTCTTTACCTTTCGTATCAGTAAAGCGTAGGTCAACAAACTTAACTTCGTTTTCTTGGATCAGCGATAGAACGTTTTCTACTGACATCTTGGATAACCTCCAGTGTTAATAAAGCGGTAAACTCGATTGATGAATCGTTGATAAAATCCAGCATTGATTAATCTGTTTGACATATCGTTAATCGATGCTTGTTTATCTAAAGCCAAAACCGTGCCAAAAAAAATATTACTGTATTTTCAGTGCCTTGTGGTTTTTGGTGCTCATTTGGTGCAAACCTTTGCACCAAAATGATCTAATGATGCACAGGTTTGGTGCGTCAAACTAGTGTTGCACCATCATGTGACAAAATTATTGTTCATTCAGCCTGTTTTTTGAGCGTTGGTCAATTTCTATTAACGGTGATGGGGATAAAATTGAGCTGAATCAATCCGCTGTACATCAGAAAGTGAGCGTTAAGCGTAAATTTGACAGAAATGCTCGGGAGTAGATCACATATTTCTATGCTTTTTGCTAAAATCTGGTACATTATGGCCGTTTTTTTAATCAGCAAATGTCACCTAGAGAGCACCCGTTCTCAGTGTGGGGGCATTTCATCTATCTAAGTGAATCAAATCCATGGCTACTCCACAGATTGATAAATTAAGAAATATCGCGATCATCGCGCACGTTGACCACGGTAAAACAACACTGGTTGATAAACTACTACAACAATCAGGTACTCTAGAGTCTCGCGGCGAAGCTGAAGAGCGAGTCATGGACTCAAACGACATCGAAAAAGAACGTGGTATTACCATTCTTGCTAAAAACACAGCAATTAACTGGAATGATTACCGCATCAACATCGTTGATACTCCGGGACACGCGGACTTCGGTGGTGAAGTAGAACGTATCATGTCGATGGTAGACTCAGTACTACTTATCGTAGACGCAGTTGACGGCCCAATGCCACAAACGCGTTTCGTTACACAAAAAGCATTCGCGCATGGTCTTAAGCCAATCGTTGTAATCAACAAGATTGACCGTCCTGGCGCACGTCCTGATTGGGTTATGGACCAAGTGTTCGACCTATTCGACAACCTAGGTGCAACGGATGAACAGCTAGACTTTAAAGTGGTTTACGCATCAGCACTAAACGGCTGGGCGACGCTAGAAGAAGGCGAAACTGGCGAAAACATGGAACCACTGTTCCAAACTATCGTTGATCAAGTAGAAGCGCCAAATGTTGACCTTGACGGTCCACTACAGATGCAAATCTCTCAGCTAGATTACAGCTCATACGTTGGTGTAATCGGTGTGGCTCGTGTAACTCGTGGTACAGTGCGTCCTAACCAACAAGTGACTATCGTAAGCGCTGATGGTAAGAAACGTAACGGTAAAGTGGGCACAGTAATGGGCTACCTTGGCCTAGAACGTCATGACATCGAGCAAGCTAACGCAGGTGACATTATTGCGATCACAGGTCTTGGCGAACTTAAGATCTCTGACACTATCTGTGACGTGAACAACGTTGAAGCGATGATTCCGCTTTCTGTTGATGAACCAACAGTAACCATGACGTTCCAAGTAAACACTTCACCGTTCGCGGGTAAAGAAGGTAAGTTCGTTACTTCACGTAACATCCTTGAGCGTCTACAAAAAGAGCTTGTTCACAACGTTGCTCTACGCGTTGAGGAGACGGATAACCCAGATCGCTTCCGCGTATCAGGTCGTGGTGAACTTCACCTATCTATCCTGATCGAAAACATGCGTCGTGAAGGTTTCGAGCTAGCGGTATCTCGTCCTGAAGTAATCATCAAGCGTGATGAAAATGGTAACCTAGAAGAACCGTTTGAAACGGTAACTATCGACGTCATGGAAGAAAACCAAGGCGGTATCATGGAAGCTATCGGTCTTCGTAAAGGCGAACTGACTGATATGTCTCCAGATGGCAAAGGCCGTGTTCGTATGGACTTCATGATGCCTTCTCGTGGTCTGATTGGTTTCCAAACAGAATTCATGACACTGACTTCAGGTTCTGGTCTTCTTTACCATACGTTTGATCACTACGGCCCACACAAAGGCGGTACGATCGGTCAACGTAACAACGGTGTTCTAATTTCGAACGCAACAGGTAAAGCTCTGACTTACGCACTGTTCAACCTTCAAGAACGTGGTCGTTTATTTGCTGAGCACGCGGATGAAGTATACGAAGGTCAGGTTATCGGTATTCACAACCGTTCAAACGACCTAACAGTAAACTGTCTGAAAGGTAAGCAGCTCACCAACGTTCGTGCATCAGGTACTGATGAAGCGCAGGTTCTTACTCCAGCAATCAAATACACGCTAGAGCAAGCACTGGAGTTCATCGATGATGACGAACTAGTAGAAGTAACACCTGAAAGCATCCGTATTCGTAAACGTCACCTGACAGAAAACGATCGTAAACGTGCTTCACGTGATGCAAAGTAATCCTCTAATCTAGGTTAGTTGATATCAGAAAGCCCTAAGCCGCACTGCGACTTAGGGTTTTTTATTGCCTGATTCTCACCGATTCCGTATGACGACAGAATCGGTGAGAGATCTTAGATCGATGAGCAATGAGGTCATGAGTGAAACCCATCATCATTACTGGCGGACCGGGAGCCGGAAAAACCACACTTGTTAAGGCTCTGTCTGAATTTGGTTATGCCACTTTTGAAGAAGCGTCTCGTCGGTTAATTGCCGAGCAAAGTCGTATTCCTAATGGAGTGCTCCCTTGGACGAATTTGCCGGCGTTCGCTAAGTTATGTCTTGCATTGATGAGGAAGCAAAAACATCAGGCTTTGTGTCATGAGATTGCTTTTGTTGATCGCGCGATCCCAGATATCGCCGCATACTTGAAAATCGGCGGTTGTAGTGTGGAGAGAGCCTTTGCTGTTGAGGGGATAGGCTACCATCACCTGGTATTTGCCTGCCGACCTGAAGCGGCTATTTATGTGCAGGATGAGGTTCGTCCACACCGTTTTGAGGAAGCACTGCAGATTCATCAGACGTTAGTCGATACTTATGCAGGACAGGGTTACCAAGTGGTCGATGTGCCATGGGGAACGGTAGAAGACAGAGTCGCTTTTATTCGGCGTGCTAGTGGGTTGCTTGGGCGATAAGAAAATGAACCCCTCCTCACGAGGAGGAGGGGGTAGTTAGATATAGTCTGCTTATTTTTGGTTGAGCTTTTGCAGGAACTTGTCTGACTCAGCAATCGCCGCGTTCATCTGTTTGATCGCGTACTGAATGTCTTTCTCTAAGCTAGAAAACTCCCCCTTTAGAGAGCCGATAGCGCTGGCGTTGAGGTTATGTTTTAGGTAAAGGGTATTGTCGCGCAGCGTGTTCAATACTGGCGTCATTTTTTGCTCAGCACGTTTCATTGCACTTAGCATGCTTTTGTAAGACGATTTGGTTTCACGCAGCTTTTGCTCGCTCGAACGGCGCAGCTTTGCGTTGGTGTACAGCTCTAATTCATCTTGCCATTCATCAAACAGAGCATCAGAGACATCTTCAATTGCCGCAATACGATCGCGCACGTCTTGTGCTGCTTTCTCGCTGTCTTCGTACTTATCATTAATATTGTTGTAGACCGATTCTAGCTCACCACCATCGAAGTTGGTAAGAGCGGAAAGTGCTTCAAGCGCGCTGGTAAACTCTTCCTGTGCATCTTGTTGTGACTCTTTGGCATCTTCAACCCGGTCGACCATGATTTCTCGCTTGTGATAGCCCACTTGCTCCATCGCTGAGTAATAAGCGGACTGACATCCTGTCAAAGTGAAAATTGATAGTACAATTGCTAATAAATAAGGCATTCTTATGTCCTCGACGCTAATTTATGAGATGAACTATGAACCAGTTATCAGAGAGTTACAAGGTGAGATTGATCAAGCTCGTGCCGGGGAGCGTCGCATTTGTTAAATATTTGCTTAAGCGCATGACACATGATCGCGTGAATGTGAATGCCGGCTATCTTGCTTATATCACTCTGTTGTCTATTGTACCGATGTTGACCGTTCTGTTATCGATACTGTCTCAATTCCCGGTATTTGAAAACGTTGGTGATGTGCTTCAAGGCTATATCATCGACAACTTTGTCCCTGCATCAGGAGACGCAGTAAGAACGGCGCTACAAGAGTTTGTCGCGAATACCGGTAAGATGACGGCGGTTGGCGGTGCGTTTTTGTTTGTCGCGGCGTTAATGCTGATCTCCAATATTGATAAGAACTTAAACTATATCTGGCGAGTAAAAGATAAGCGTCGACCAGTTTTTTCATTCTCAATGTACTGGATGGTGCTTACGTTAGGGCCTATTTTGGTGGGGGCCAGTATTGCGGCGACGTCGTATGTGACATCGTTAAAAATTATCGACAATGAAACGCTTACAGGAGCCTATAACGTGTTCTTGCGTTGGCTACCATTTCTGTTGTCTTTCTTTGCTTTTATGGGCCTGTACTTACTTGTTCCGAATAAGAAAGTATACCTGTCCCATGGTACCGTTGGGGCGGCCATTGCGGCGTTATTGTTTGAGTTGAGTAAGAAGGGGTTTGCTTTTTACATTACTCAATTCCCATCTTATCAGCTCATTTACGGTGCATTAGCGGCCATTCCGATCCTATTTGTTTGGGTGTATTTGTGCTGGTTGATTGTACTGATTGGCGCAGAAGTCACGGCTGCACTTGGTGAAAGAGAGCACTGGAGTGATAACTTAGAAATGATACACTCGACCGCTGAATCTCAATTAACAAATGAAGGAAGCGAGAGTCGTGATAGCGCTAATCCAACGAGTCAGTGAAGCGGCCGTTCGAGTCGATGGTGAGGTAGTCGGTGCGATCGACCAAGGCCTACTTGTCCTACTTGGTGTCGAGAAGGATGATGATGAAGCAAAAGCAAAACGTTTGATGGAGCGTGTAACTACTTACCGTGTGTTTGAAGACGATGAAGGAAAAATGAACCTGAACGTCAAGCAAGTGAGCGGTAAGGTTTTGGTGGTGTCGCAGTTTACGTTACCAGCGGACACCAAAAAAGGCACTCGCGCGGGGTTCTCTCGTGGTGCACACCCTGCCGATGCAGAACGTCTGTATGACTATTTTTCTGATCTGTGTGAGCAAGAGTTGCCAACGCAGCGAGGCCGATTTGCGGCTGATATGAAGGTGTCTCTGGTAAATGATGGCCCAGTGACGTTTTGGCTGCAGGTTTAATTGCACTCGAAAAACCAATGTGCCCTAGCAACCATAACATCATGGTCTAAGCTTTAAGCCCAAGTGTATTGAATTTGCTTGGGTATTTTCCATAAGACTTTCATTTGATTTGTACTTTCAAGGATTGATATGTTCAAACTTATAACGCCAAAAACAGAAAATCAGCTTAATAAGTACTATCAGTTTCGTTGGCAGATGCTGCGAGAGCCTTGGCAGATGCCGGTCGGTTCGGAGCGCGATGAATTTGATGCGATGAGCCACCACCGGATGATTGTCGATGGTCGTGGCCGCCCGATGGCGATTGGGCGTTTGTACATCACCCCAGATAACGATGGTCAGATCCGTTATATGGCAGTGAAAAACAATCGTCGTAGTAAGGGGGTGGGCTCCTTGGTGTTGGTGGCATTAGAATCTTTGGCCCGTCAGGAGGGAGCAAAGCGCCTGGTGTGTAATGCGCGCGAAGACGCGATCGCTTTCTATGAAAAGAGTGGCTTTGAACGTCGAGGTGAACTGACCGATGAACGAGGTCCAGTTCGTCACCAGCAAATGGTGAAGCCGCTCGATCCAATGGCGGAGGTATTGCGTCGTCCTGATTGGTGTATGGAGTTGCAACAACGTTGGGAAGAGCAGATCCCAATTAGTGACAAAATGGGCATCAAAATCAATCAGTATACAGGCTATCAGTTTGAGTGCAGTGCGCAGCTCAATCCAAATTTGAATCCGCATAACACCTTATTTGCGGGATCTGCTTTCACCTTAGCGACATTGACTGGCTGGGGGATGACATGGCTGTTGATGAAAGAACGTGGTTTACATGGCGATATCGTTTTAGCCGACAGTTCGATTCGATATCGTCACCCAGTGGAGCAAAATCCCGTCGCTAGCACGTCACTTGATGGTATCAGTGGTGATTTGGATCGCTTAGCATCTGGGCGTAAAGCTCGCATTGTTATTCATGTGGTGATTTACAGTGGGGATGTGCCAGCCGTCGATTTTGTTGGCACTTACATGCTACTGCCTAACTACTCGAAATTACTCCGCTGTTAGTGTTTGTTCTGTTGCGTTATCTTTGTCACCTGAGGCAGATTGATCTTCGGAAATAGAGGGCTTAGCTGGCTCATTTTCTTCGATAATTTCTTCGGGGAACTCCTCTCTCGGTTCCTCTATAGTCGGTTTATCGAAGGCATTGTGCTTTGCGGGTTCACTTGTCATTTGGACCGCTTCCGCTTGAACTTGCGCCACTTCCTTCTGTTGCTTGGGGTTACTTACACATTCGTTTATCTCCACTTCTTTACTGAGTACGTCACCTCTGATGGCCCCGCATACGTCATTTAGCGTATATACAATGCCACTCAGTGGATTATTTGCCATATCAAACTCGCCCGATATTTTGCCAGTTATGCTTTTGCCAGAGAGGGCAATAGGCTGGATGGAGACCTCGCCACGCTGAGCATCTAAACGAAGTGGGCTCAATATGACGGCTTTGAGTGAATGGTCAGCTTGTGATTTCAAGGTGGTGTCACGCAAGTTGGCCTCAACATGGCCCGTTAAGCTATAGGCAAGCATATTGCGATCGCCAACCAAGCCTTGCAAATCTAGGCTCAGGTCGGAGAAACCATTCAGTGCCAGTGCCTTTGGCAAATATGGGTGGAATAGTTGCAATGGGATGCCATCGGCATTGAGATTGAGCGTCCACGGTTGGCTAGGGGGGCTTAATTCTACTTGGCCAAAGCCTTCAATATAGCCTTGTTCAAGCGGTGCAAATAAGCGAGTGAGCTGCCACTGACCGTTGTCACTTTGCATTGAAAGCGCCGCATGAGAGGACAGTACTTGGCCATAGCTGGCATTGACGACGCTGGCATCGAGTTTTCCATGCCACATCCCCCAGTGTCCGTGGCGATGTTTCACTTCAAGTTGGTCGCCTTCCAAATTCAAACCAGAAAGCTGCCAGTAAGGTTGTTTAGATAATTGGATGACTTGGCTGCGTTCAATCTCTAATTGCTTAATATCGACTTGGTGGAGTTTTTTTGTGGCGGTTTGCCACCAATCGGTCTTATCTTCGGGTTGAATTGCCCACTTCAAGCCACTGATGGTAGCGTTGCTGATTTGCCAATGGTGTGGCTCGAAGTGGCCTGATACTCGTACTGCGCCTTGCTGCCAATCTAAGCTCAGTTCTTGCAGCCGGATCTCGCCCGGTTTGAGTTGGGCATTCAGTCTAGGTTCTACCGCAGTTTGTTGTTGAAAATGCACGCTGTCTGCTTGCAGAGAAAGTTGAGCGGTTGTATTCCATAGTGAGAGCGGCAGTGTGGCATTTTCTAGTGACAATTCTAGGTTTTTCCAGTGCCAATCACCGTACTCGATATCGGCATTGAGCAGATCGAGACTATTGATATGAGTGATCGTAATTGGCAGTTCTTGCCAAGGCTTAGCGAGCAAGGATTGCAGTTGTAGGTTGTTGATATTCAGCTTATCTACGGTCACATTCACCAGTGACCAACCTTGTGGGTATTGCTCGCCTTGGCCTGAAACTTCGCTGCCGCGCCAGTTAAACGATGCACCATAGAGCGTGCTGTCTTGCGCTCTGTAGTCTACGTCCAGTAGGAGCTTATTAAACGCTTCTCCATTCCAATACCATTGTTCGGCAGAAAGTTGGATCTCTCCATATGGTATTTGCTGAGTGTCGCTTGACCAAGTTGGTTCCTGGATTTGTATGTTCACCCCATTGATGCTGAATGCATCATCGGCGTAGTCGAGGTTCTTCAAGGCAATTTGGTGGAAGTAAACCGTGGCTAGGTTTGGCAGAGTTGGCATCCCTTGCTGAAGATCTAGACCATCGATCAGCAAACTATCGAAAATCCATTGTCCATCTCGACGAATGTCTGGGTTAAGCCATATATCCACTTGATCAATGAACGGCAGGCTTTCTTGCTTGAACGCAATTCTGTTGAGGGTGAGATGGTATGGGAACTCGTACTGAACGTTATCTGCTTGCAGTGGTAGGTCGACCAGATCCGAAATCAGATGCCATGTTTGGCGAGAATAGGAGGTGGTCAGCATGGTTACAAAGGCCGCTGGAATTGCAATGGCGAGTATGAGTATAAAAAGTAGAATCCGACCTGCTGTTTTCATCCGACTAAAGCCTGTACGTAATGTGGAGTAAGTCGCGAGTCGTTGACTTACTTAGATAGGCTTAAGCTTGTATCAATCTTGGGTGGGATTCAATAAAAAGCCCCTCAAAATAGGGGCTTGACGATGGTTTTTGTAGCTAAGTCACGAAGACGTAGATCGTGGTTTAGTCGAGTTGAGGACCAGCAGTCACCAATGACTTACCTTCTGCGTTGTCAGTGTATTTATCAAAGTTATTGATGAAACGCTCTGCTAAATCTTTCGCTTTGCTTTCCCACTGTAGTGGGTCAACGTAGGTATCACGAGGATCAAGGATGCTTGGATCCACACCTGGTAGTGAAGTTGGCACTTCTAGGTTGAAGATTGGAATGTGCTTCGTTTGTGCGTTTTCAATTGAACCATCAAGGATGGCATCAATGATGCCGCGTGTATCTTGGATAGAGATACGTTTGCCACTACCATTCCAGCCCGTGTTCACCAGGTAAGCTTCTGCACCTGCCGCTTCCATGCGTTTCACCAGTACTTCTGCGTACTTAGTTGGGTGTAGCGTTAGGAACGCTGCGCCGAAACAGGCAGAGAAGGTTGGTGTTGGCTCTGTAATACCACGCTCTGTACCTGCTAGTTTGGCCGTAAAGCCTGATAGGAAGTGGTACTTAGTTTGCTCAGGTGTTAGTTTAGACACGGGAGGAAGTACGCCAAATGCGTCTGCCGATAGGAAGATCACTTTGTTTGCATGACCGCCTTTCGATACTGGCTTCACGATGTTGTCGATGTGATGCAATGGGTAAGACACGCGAGTGTTCTCTGTCTTAGAACCGTCATCAAAGTCGATAGAACCATCATTGCGAACCGTCACGTTCTCTAGCAGCGCATCGCGACGGATGGCGTTGTAGATATCTGGTTCCGCTTCTTTCGATAGTTTGATGGTCTTCGCGTAACAGCCGCCTTCGAAGTTGAACACGCCGTCATCATCCCAGCCGTGCTCATCATCACCAATCAGTGCACGTTTAGGATCGGTCGATAGGGTAGTTTTACCTGTACCAGATAGACCGAAGAAAATCGCTACGTCGCCTTCTTCACCCATGTTAGCACTACAGTGCATAGATGCGATGTCTTTTAGCGGCAGGAAGTAGTTCATCATCGCGAACATGCCTTTCTTCATCTCGCCGCCGTACCAAGTACCGCCGATCAGTTGCATGCGCTCTGTTAGGTTGAATACCGTGAAGTTTTCAGAGTTAAGACCGTGGTCTTCCCACTTCTCGTTAGTGCATTTCGCACCGTTCATTACCACGAAGTCTGGTTCAAACGTTGCCAACTCTTCTTCTGTTGGACGGATGAACATGTTTTTTACGAAGTGCGCTTGCCATGCGACTTCAGTGATCACTCGAATGCTCAGGCGAGTGTCTGGGTTTGCACCACAATAACCGTCAATCACAAATAGGCGCTTACCAGAAAGCTGGTTGGTCACGAGCGCTTTTAGGTCATTCCATACTGCTTTGTTGATTGGTTTGTTGTCGTTTTTCACTGCATCGGAAGTCCACCACATGTGCTCTTCAGTGGTTTCGTCTTTAACGATGTACTTATCTTTTGGTGAGCGACCAGTAAAGATGCCGGTATCTACGGCTACCGCACCGAGTTCTGTCACCACACCACGTTCATAACCTTCCAGGTCAGGACGGGTTTCTTCCTCGAACAGCATTTCATAGCTCGGGTTACGAATAACCTCTTTGACGTTATGCAGTCCATGCTTGGTTAGATCAAGTGTTGCAGCCTTTGTATGTTCCATAACGGTCATAGGTGCTCCTTATTAGGATTTTGTAGGGATTTTGTAATATTGTTTTTAAATTTATCTACTCACATGCTAGCAACGGGGCGGGGAGAAAACAGGGATATAGGTCAAAAAATACCCACTATTTACATGTGGATTTAGGTGTCCCGTCACATATTGGTTTGAGTAGTTTATCGTGTGCACAATCCATTGCGCCAGAGCAAAGTGATTATTAATCTTTTAAAATTAAGAGGTTGCTTTATTACATGCAAAGCTAGATGTTACGGGGGTTGGGTCACAAAAAGGCCAGCATAGCGCTGGCCTTTTGATAGGTAAATTACAAGCTTGGTAAGCTATGAAAATTAATGTAGCGTTTTGCTCTTTGGCTGAGCTTGTACATATAGCTCGGTGATCTCAGATTCGTCAAATGAATATGACGTGCCGCAGTAATCACAATGTAAAGAAACTGATCCTTCTTCGGCCAAAATGTCATAAATTTCAGACTTTTCTACCGTGATGATGGCTGCGCCACTGCGTTCGCGTGAGCAACCGCAATGGAACTCCACTGGTTGCGGCTCGTACAGGCGAACTTTGTCTTGGTTGTACAGTCGGTATAGCAGCTCATTGGCTTCTAGCGTGAACAACTCTTCATTTTTTACCGTGTCGGTTAGTTGCTCTAAGTGCTCGAAATCTTCAGGTGTGCCTGTACCATCTGGCATGGTTTGAATCATCATACCCGCCGCGTGTGCTTTACCTTCATGCTCGCCAGTGCGGATCCATAGACGCGTTTTTAGCTGCTCTGAGTTTGCGAAGTAACCTTCGATCACTTCTGCTAGCGTGTCACCTTCTAGGCCTACGACACCTTGGTAGCGCTCACCTTTCTTCGGCTCGATAGTGATCACTAGGTAGCCTTTACCCATCATGTCATGCAGGCTAGCGTCATCAGCAATGTTGCCTTCCCAGCGTGCAACGCCACGGATTTTCTGGTCATGGTCACCATTGATAACCGCGAGAGACACCGGACCATCACCTTGCAGTTGGATGGTGATTGAGCCTTCGAATTTCAAAGTTGCCGTCAAAAGTGTGGTTGAAACGAGTAGCTCACCCAACAGCTTTTGCAATGCTGCCGGATATTCCTTGCTGGAGATAATACGTTGGTATGCTTCATCCAATTGTACCAACTCGCCACGCACTGAAAGGTCTTCGAACAGGTAGCGGTTTAAAACATTATTTGCCATGGAGTGCTTTCCTCGTGGGTAATTCCGGCTTCTATTGGTGTTTGAACTTGATGATGTCACGACGCTGCTTTTTATCTGGGCGGCGCTCGGGACTTGGGTTATGGGCGTTCAGTTTACGTTGTGTCGCCATCTCTTCACGTTGACTGATGCTTGCTTCAGTTTCGCGATAGAGCGTTTGTGCGACAGGTGCACCCATACGTCGGTCGGAGATTTTCTCGATAACCACGGTTTTCTCTTCGTTACCCTGACGAAGGCGGATCTCTGCACCCAGCTCTACGATTTTACTCGGTTTGCTTCGTTGGCCATTATAGTGGACTTTGCCACCATCGACCATATTACGAGCGATAGAGCGGGTTTTATAGAATCGGGCTGCCCAAAGCCATTTATCTAGCCTTACGGCTTCATTTTCGGAACTCATAGAACTCTACACTATCTAATCACTGCACGAATGGTGCAATGACTGGTGGATTATTCACCTATAGATGGTGTTAAGGCGGTTTTTTTTCAAGGGAGTTGGCAAAAACTCAATAAGAAAAAAGGTACAAAATTTAAGTTGTGATATAGTTTGGCGCTCTTTGTTGAGTAGTAATTTTATTGCAAATTTAGCAACGTAGAGTCGTTTTCGCCTATAACAAGGACGGCTGACGTTAGAATAAAGGAATGAGTTCAGTGAAGCGTTTAGAGCTAAGTGCAGGATTATCAAGTAGCCCGCTACTGGCTCAGATCAAGTCCAATCATCGTGCTATTCAAGCAAAACTCAGTTTGTTTTTAACTTGCCTATTTATTGCCATTACTGGGTGGATTCTCGGTAAAGTGGTGTGGTTAGTCATGCCTCAAACGGCGGATGTGGCTCAATGGAAACCGTCAGTCAGCGACGTCTCATTGAACAACCAGCGTGATGTCATCGACTTTAATGCCCTCCAAAGCGCCAATTTATTCGGTCAATACACGGAGCAAAAGCCGGTCGTCATTGAGCAGCCCGTGGTGAAAGATGCGCCGAAAACTCGGTTAAACCTTACTTTGGTTGGGGCAGTGGCAAGTTCCAATGCCAACACGAGCCTGGCCGTTATCGCGAATCGTGGTAAACAAGCGACTTACGGCATTGGTGAAGAGATCGAAGGGACACGAGCGAAATTAAAAGCGGTATTGGTGGATCGTGTGATCATTGATAATCAAGGCCGTGATGAAACTCTGATGCTGCAGGGTATTGAATACAAAAAGTTGTCTGAAGCACTTCAGGCGACCCGACCACAAGCCACAAAGCCAAATAATGCGTCGGCAGAGGGTGATAAGTTAGATCAAATCCGAGCGGAGATTGCGCAAGACCCGCAGAGCGTATTTAAGTACATCAGCATTTCCCCTGTGAAAAATGACGGCGGAATTGTCGGTTATCGCGTCTCACCAGGTCGTGATCCGGCGCTGTTTAATGATGTCGGTCTAAAAGCGGGTGATATTGCCGTGCAACTAAATGGGATCGATTTAAGTGATCCGTCATCTTCAGTACAACTGATGCAGGTGATGAACGATCCGCAAGAGCTGAATTTGACTGTTGAGCGTGATGGCCAGCAGTACGACATCTATATCCAATTGTAATACTTAGGCAATCTGCGTAAGTTCAGGGAGACATACGTGAAACATTGGTTTAGCAAAAGTGCTTGGTTATTGGCAGGGACTCTTCTCTGCGCACCAAGTGCGATGGCGAACGAATACAGTGCCAGCTTTAAAGGCACGGATATTCAAGAATTCATCAACATTGTTGGTCGTAACTTAGAAAAGACCATTATTGTTGACCCCTCAGTACGCGGAAAAATCGACGTACGCAGCTATGACGTATTAAATGAAAAGCAGTACTACAGCTTTTTCCTTAATGTACTCGAAGTGTACGGTTACGCCGTGGTTGAAATGGAAGATGGTATTCTCAAGGTCATCAAAGCCAAAGATGCAAAAACGTCGGCGATTCCTGTGGTGAGCAGTAACGCGGAACCGGGTGATAGCGTCATCACTCGCGTTGTGGCGGTACGTAACGTTTCGGTGCGTGAGTTATCTCCTTTGCTGCGTCAGCTTATTGATAATGCTGGCGCGGGTAACGTGGTGCACTACGATCCAGCCAACATCATTTTGATCACAGGTCGCGCTGCGGTGGTCAACCGTTTAGCAGAGATCATCAAGCGTGTAGATCAAGCTGGCGACAAAGAAGTGGAACTGGTGGAGTTACGTAATGCTTCTGCTGCGGAAATGGTACGTATCGTTGATGCCTTGAATAAAACCACCAATCAGAAAAGCACACCTGAATTCCTCGAGCCAAAAATTGTGGCTGATGAGCGTACTAACTCGCTGTTGATTTCTGGTGATCCGAAAGTACGTGCTCGCCTGAAACGTTTGATTCGTCAACTTGATGTAGAAATGGCGACCAAAGGCAATAACCGAGTGGTTTACCTCAAGTATGCCAAAGCAGAAGACTTGGTTGACGTGCTTAAAGGCGTTTCTGACAACCTGCAAGCAGAGAAGCAAGCAGGTCAAAATGGTGCATCGAGTACGCAACGCGGTGAAGTCGTGATTGCGGCTCACGAAGCGACCAATTCACTCGTATTAACGGCGCCGCCAGATATCATGATGGCCTTGCAAGACGTGATTGCTCAATTAGACATTCGCCGCGCGCAGGTATTGATTGAGGCACTGATTGTCGAGATGGCTGAAGGCGACGGCGTGAACTTGGGCGTGCAGTGGGGTTCGCTAGAGACAGGCGCGGTGATTCAATATGGCAACACTGGCGCACCGATCGGCCAAGTTATGGTTGGTCTGGAAGAAGCGAAAGACATCACTAAAACAGAAAGTTTCTGGGATAGTGAAAACAATCAGTGGGAAACCCGTGAATACACTGAAGATGGGGATTACTCGACACTCGCCGCTGCACTCGGCGGTGTTAATGGCGCTGCAATGAGCATCGTTATGGGTGACTGGACGGCGCTGATCAGTGCGGTGGCGTCTGATTCAAATTCCAATATTTTGTCTTCACCAAGCATTACCGTGATGGACAACGGTGAAGCATCTTTTATCGTCGGTGAAGAAGTCCCCGTGATTACGGGCTCTACGGCGGGCTCAAATAACGATAACCCATTTCAAACCGTTGATCGTAAAGAAGTGGGCATCAAGCTGAAAGTGGTACCTCAAATCAACGAAGGTGATTCCGTGCAGTTGAACATTGAGCAAGAAGTCTCCAACGTTCTCGGTGCCAACGGCGCTGTTGATGTGCGCTTTGCTAAACGTCAATTGAATACCTCCGTCATGGTGCAAGACGGCCAAATGCTGGTACTTGGCGGCTTGATTGATGAGCGTGCGTTAGAAAGCGAATCGAAAGTGCCACTGCTTGGTGACATTCCCGTGCTTGGCCATTTGTTCAAATCGACCAGCACTCAGGTAGAAAAGAAAAATTTGATGGTGTTCATTAAGCCAACGATTATTCGCGATGGCGTGACGGCCGATGGCATTACGCAACGTAAGTACAACTTTATTCGTGCAGAGCAGCTGTACAAAGCTGACCAAGGCTTGAAACTGATGGCGGACGATAATATTCCAGTGCTTCCAGAGTTTGGTCACGAACGTAAGCACCCAGCAGAAATTCAAGTATTCATCGACCAAATGGAAGTGAAGTAATGGTGGATATGTTAGACACAGCGCCAAGCTTGCGTCGTCTGCCATTCAGTTTTGCCAATCGCTTTAAACTGGTATTGGAGACGGAGCACCCTGAGCGCCCTCCAATGTTGTATTACGTTGAGCCGCTTAATCCAGCGGCTCTGGTTGAAGTGCGCCGCGTACTCAAACAAAGCTTTATACCTCAGCCTATCGACAAAGAGGCATTTGATAAAAAGCTGACAGAAGCGTATCAACGCGACTCTTCTGAAGCACGTCAGTTGATGGAGGACATTGGTGCGGATAGCGATGACTTCTTCTCTCTGGCGGAAGAGCTGCCACATGATGAGGACTTGTTAGAGTCTGAAGATGACGCGCCAATCATCAAATTGATCAACGCCATGTTGGGTGAAGCGATCAAAGAAGGGGCGTCGGATATCCATATCGAGACATTTGAGAAAACCCTTTCTATTCGTTTCCGTGTCGATGGTGTTCTACGTGAAGTCTTAACCCCAAGCCGTAAGCTGGCACCGTTGCTGGTCTCCCGTGTGAAAGTCATGGCGAAACTGGATATCGCAGAAAAGCGCGTGCCTCAAGATGGTCGTATCTCACTACGTATTGGTGGGCGTGCCGTTGACGTGCGTGTCTCGACCATGCCTTCTTCACACGGCGAGCGTGTGGTAATGCGTCTATTAGACAAAAATGCCACTCGGCTTGATTTGCATAGCCTAGGTATGACGCCATCGGTGCATAGCAGCTTTGCTCACCTGATTCAGCGCCCTCACGGCATCATTTTGGTGACCGGCCCAACCGGTTCTGGTAAATCAACCACGTTGTATGCGGGCTTGCAAGAGATTAACAGCAACGAACGTAACATTCTGACGGTTGAAGACCCGATCGAATTTGATATCGATGGTATTGGTCAGACACAGGTCAATCCAAAAGTGGACATGACTTTCGCCCGTGGTTTGCGTGCGATTTTACGTCAGGACCCGGACGTGGTGATGGTGGGTGAGATCCGTGACTTGGAAACGGCGCAGATTGCCGTTCAAGCCTCGTTGACGGGTCACTTAGTGATGTCGACCCTGCACACCAATACCGCGATTGGTGCGGTTACGCGTCTGCGTGATATGGGTATTGAACCTTTCCTCATTTCATCTTCGCTACTTGGCGTACTTGCGCAACGCTTAGTTCGTACGCTTTGTCGAGACTGTAAAGAGCCTTACGAAGCGGACAAAGAACAGAAGAAATTGTTTGGCATGGCAGAGCATGAGTCTCTGGTTCTGCATCGTGCCAATGGCTGTGAAGCGTGTAACCATAAAGGCTATCGTGGCCGTACTGGTATTCACGAGCTACTGATGATGGATGAGAAAGTGCAAGAACTTATCCATCGCGAAGCGGGTGAACAAGAAATTGAAAAAGCGGTACGTGCGCACACGCCAAGTATTCGCAGCGATGGACTGAGTAAGGTACGTCTTGGTATTACTTCTCTTGAGGAAGTGATGCGCGTAACCAAGGAAGTGTAATGGCGGCATTTGAATACAAAGCGCTGGATGCGAAAGGCAAGCAAAAGAAAGGCACGATTGAAGGGGATAATGCCCGTCAGGTGCGCCAACGCCTAAAAGAGCAGGGAATGATCCCTGTGGAGGTGATGGAAGCCAAAGCAAAAGCCGCTAAGTCTTCAACGACGGTGGGGTTTAAGCGTGGCATCAAGACTGCCGAGCTCGCACTGATCACGCGCCAACTTTCTACGTTAGTACAGTCAGGCATGCCGCTTGAAGAGTGCCTCAAGGCGGTTTCAGAACAAGCAGAGAAGCCGCGTATTCGTTCGATGATTGCTGCTGTTCGCTCCAAGGTCACCGAAGGTTACCCACTGGCTGATAGCTTAGGTGATTACCCCCATGTGTTTGATGAGCTGTATCGTTCAATGGTGGCGGCGGGTGAAAAGTCGGGTCATCTTGATGCGGTTTTGGCGCGTTTGGCCGACTACGTAGAAAACCGTCAGAAGATGCGCTCTAAATTGCTGCAAGCGATGATTTACCCAGTGGTATTGGTGGTCTTTGCTGTGGGCATCGTCTCTTTGCTGCTCTCTTCTGTGGTGCCGAAAATCATCGAACCTATCATTCAAATGGGACAAGAATTACCGCAATCGACCCAAATTCTGCTGGCAGCCAGTGAGTTTGTTCAAGCGTGGGGCTTCATTATCTTTGTCGTGGTGGTGGTGTTTTTTTACGGCCTCAAACTCGCATTGCAAAAACCAAACTTTCGCTTGTCTTGGGATAGAAAAATACTCAGTTTGCCGCTGGTCGGCAAAATTTCAAAAGGACTCAACACGGCACGATTTGCGCGTACCTTGTCTATTTGTACATCAAGCGCGATTCCAATTCTTGAAGGCATGAGAGTGGCGGTGGACGTGATGTCGAACCGTTACGTGAAACAGCAAGTACTCATTGCGGCAGATAACGTACGAGAAGGGGCGAGCTTGCGTAAGGCATTGGATCAGACTCGTCTGTTTCCACCTATGATGCTGCATATGATCGCCAGTGGTGAACAAAGTGGTGAACTGGAAAGCATGTTGACTCGTGCGGCAGATAACCAAGATCAAAACTTTGAATCCACAGTTAATATTGCTTTAGGTATTTTTACGCCCGCATTGATTGCATTGATGGCTGGCCTGGTGCTTTTCATCGTGATGGCGACCTTGATGCCAATGTTGGAAATGAATAACTTGATGAGCGGATAAAATTCGGGTTAAGACGTGTCTATTGATGACATGGCTTGAATCTAACTTTTGGAGAAAACAATGAAATTTAAGCGTAGTAAACAGCAAGGCTTTACACTTTTAGAAGTGATGGTTGTTGTCGTTATCTTGGGTATTCTGGCGAGCTTTGTGGTGCCAAACCTACTTGGTAACAAAGAGAAAGCCGATCAACAAAAAGCGATCACAGACATTGTGGCGTTGGAAAACGCATTGGACATGTACAAGTTGGATAACAGCGTTTACCCAACGACAGACCAAGGTCTAGACGCATTAGTAAGCAAACCGTCTAACCCAGAGCCACGCAACTACCGTGATGGTGGTTACATTAAGCGTTTGCCAAACGATCCTTGGGGTAACGAGTACCAGTACCTAAGTCCTGGCGATAACGGTACGATTGATATTTTCACCCTAGGCGCAGATGGCCAAGAGGGTGGTGAAGGCCCTGCAACAGATATCGGCAACTGGAACATGCAAGATTTCCAATAATATTGAGCTTAAACCAGCACTAATGAAGCAAATGCAAAAACATCAAGGTTTTACATTAATAGAAATTCTATTGGTGCTGGTTTTGTTATCTCTTACCGCCGTTGCGGTGATCGCTACTTTGCCGACCAGTCAAAAAGACCTTTCTAAACAGTACGCACAAAGTTTTTTTCAGCGCTTACAACTGCTCAATGAAGAAGCGGTGCTAAGTGGCAAAGATTTCGGTCTGCGTGTTGATGACGTTAAATCTAGTTATGCATTGCTCAGTTTGACCCAAGACGGTTGGCAACCACTTGAATTAAAGCAGATCCCAAGCGAAACAAAGCTCGAGGGGGATATTTCACTGCAATTGGATTTAGGTGGCGGTGCGTGGGATAAAGACGAACGGTTGTTTGAACCTGGCTCTTTGTTTGATGAGGACATGTTTGCTGAGGAAGAGGACAAAGAGAAGAAAAAAGTGAAGCCACCTCAGGTGTTCATTTTTTCAAGTGCAGAGATTACGCCATTCACGCTTTCTTTCTTTCCTGAAGATGGTGATACGTTTAATGACGGTTGGCGAATCATTGGTAAAGAAACTGGTGAGATAAAACTACTCGCACCAGGAGAAGAAGCGGAAGACGATGACAATACGACATTCTAAGCCAAATCGTATTGGCGCATCGCACCGACAAACACGAGGCATGACGTTGCTTGAGGTGTTGGTAGCGCTCGCGATTTTTGCCACGGCGGCGATCAGTGTCATTCGCTCGGTGAGCCAGCACATCAATACCGTCAGCTATTTAGAAGAAAAAATGTTTGCAGCCATGGTTGTGGATAACCAAATGGCCAATGTGATGCTCGCAACTGAAAAGTTAAAAGCTAAAAACGGTACCGAAGAGCTAGCAGGGCGCACTTGGTACTGGAAAGTCACGCCGGTTGCCACTACGCAGCCATTGCTGAAAGCATTTGATATTAGCGTTGCGACGGAGAAAAACGCGAGTCCAGTGGTGACGGTGAGAAGTTATGTGGCTCAGTAGAATTCAACATACCGCTAAACGCGCCAATCGACAGCGTCAGCAACGTGGCTTTACGTTGATCGAAGTGTTGGTGTCCATTGCGATTTTTGCCAGTTTGAGCGTTGCAGCCTATCAAGTGGTGTCTCAGGTACAGCGCAGTAATGTGTTATCGCAAGAGCGTACACAGCGTTTGAATGAACTGCAGCGTGCCATGGTGATGATGGATAACGATTTTCGTCAGATGGCAATGCGGCAAATGCGCACCAACGGTGAAGAACCGTCGAATCAACTGATTTTTTGGTCGGATTATCTGTTGGATTCGGACGCGAAAGGGGTGATGTTTACGCGTGTTGGGTGGCACAACCCACAACAGCAATTCCCACGAGGCGAAGTGACGAAAGTGGGTTACCGCATTAAAGACAATGTGTTGCAGCGAGTCTGGTGGCGCTATCCTGACACGCCAGTTGGTCAAGAAGGGGTTATTACCCCACTTTTGACTCAGGTCGACGGGTTGGATATGCGATTTTACGATGGTAAATCGTGGAAAAAAACGTGGGAAAGCAATCAAGAATTACCCCAAGCCGTCTCGGTGATCTTGCAGTTGAAAGATTACGGTGAAATTACGCGTACTTATTTGACGCCCAATGGCAAGTTGATCGCAAGTGAACAAGAGGGAGCCTCGGGAAATGACTCTGCCAATGGCGGATCCGGAGGCAACAATGGCTAACCGTCAGCGCGGCGTTGCGCTCATTATTGTCCTGATGCTGCTCGCGATCATGACCACGATTGCAGCGAGCATGTCTGAGCGTTTGTTTTTGCAGTTTCAGCGCGGCGCAAATCAGATTCATTACCAGCAAGCCTATTGGTACAGCTTGGGAGTTGAAGCGTTGGCCGAAGTGGGTATCGAACAGAGCTATAAAGACAGCGATACCATTAACTTAAGCCAGCCTTGGGCAATCAAAGAACAAGTGTATCCGCTTGATTATGGCCAAGCCGCGGGGCGCATTATTGATAAGCAAGCTTGCTTCAATCTGAATGCACTCGCAAGTGTCCAACCGACAGGTGAACAAACAACACGGCCGTATTTAGTGCAAGTGCTCCAGCGTTTGTTGGAAGAGTCTGATGTTGAGCCGTATCAAGCGGAAGTTATTGCTGACTCCACCTGGGAATATGTTGACAGTGACAATAGCGTGCGTTCGACAACGGGCGTAGAAGACAGTACTTACGAAGCGATGAAGCCTGCTTACTTGCCGCCAAATGCTTGGATGGCGGATGCCAGTGAGCTTCGCGCGGTGTACCAGGTTTCGGGTGACATTTTTCAAAAGGTGGCGCCTTTAATTTGTGCACTCCCTAGCGATGATTGGCGATTGAATGTCAATACCATTGAGGTAGAGCAAGCGCCGATTCTGGTGGCGATGTTTACGCCAGGATTGAGCAACAGTGATGCGGTGCAGTTGATCGAGAAACGCCCTTTCGATGGTTGGGACAGTGTTGATGAATTTTTAGCCGAGTCAGAATTAGCTGGCTTAAGTGATGATGTAAAGAAAAAGGCCAAAGGCTATTTGGGTGTAGACAGCGCCTTTTTTGAGTTGGATGCGCAAGTGCTGGTGGATGAATCCCGAGTACGTATCCGCAGTCTTTTGCAAAGTACGAATAGAGAAACGGTGACAGTCGTTCGCCGTCGTTTTGGAGGAATCAGTGAGCGAGTTTCTGACCGTTCGGCTGAGTAGCGAACAACAAAGCACCATTCCATGGTTGGTTTGGTCGACACAACAGCAAGAAGTGATTGCCAGTGGTGAAATCGCCGGATGGGAACATCTGGATGAACTGGTCGCGTATGCTGAGCAGCGTCCCGTGGTGGCGTTGTTGGCAAGTAATGATGTGGTACTCACCGAAGTGGATATCCCACCGGGTGCCGCACGTCAGTTTGATAGCATGTTGCCGTACTTGGTTGAAGACGACGTCGCGCAAGATGTCGAAGGTTTGCATTTTACCGTATTAGGTAAGCAAGCTGACAAAGCGCAGATATGTGCGGTTGAACGGGCATGGATTCAAACCATTTTGAAGCGCTTTTCCAGTCAAGGTATTACGATTAAACGACTCTTACCGGATGTATTGGCGCTGCCAGCTGCGAATGAAAGCAGCACGGCGGTATCAATCGGAGAGCAATGGTTGATCCGTCATACGCACACTCAAGGTGTCGCGGTGGATACCTCTTGGCTGGACTTATATCTGTCGGCTTATCTGCAAAGTAACCCGGGGTGGAAGTTGGAGTGCTACAGTTCACTGCCAGAGTCAGCCGCCAATGAGCTTTGGGTTGCGAAGCCAGAAGAGATGGCCATGGCGTTACTCGCAAAAGGCGTGGCAGATAGCAAAACCAATCTTCTGACTGGTCGTTTTAAGCCAAAATCTTCATGGGGCAAATACGTGAAGGTATGGCAAACCACGGCGATCGCCGCTGGCGTGTTACTGGTTGTGATGGTGGCTCAACAATTGTTGATGGTGCACAAGTACGAGGCGCAAGCTCAAGCTTACCGAGATGAAAGTGAACGTATCTTCCGCCAAGTTTTTCCGGACAAGCGCCGCATTCCAACCGTTAGTTATCTGAAGCGTCAGATGACAGATGAAGAGCGTCGTTTATCCGGTGGTGCAAGTGATGAGCCTATGCTCTCTTGGTTGGCAGCGTTGCCTTCTACTCTTGGTCAGGTAAAAGCATTGCAGATCACCAGCTTCAAATATGATGGCCAACGAGGTGAAGTCCGAATTCAAGCGAGTAGCTCCGGCTTCCAACCATTTGAGGAAGCGCGAGTGAAGTTGGCCGAGAAATTTAATGTCGAACAAGGCCAGCTTAACCGCAACGGGGATGTGGTAATGGGCAGCTTTGTGTTGAAGCGTTTATGAGGTTGATGATGAAGAACTTAATCTCTCCAGTTCAAACTTGGTGGAGCAGCATCTCGCAACGCGAGCAACGTCTAGTGATGGGTTGCGGCGCGATGGCGGTGGTGGGCGTTCTCTATTGGGGAATTCTGCAACCAATGAATCAGCGTGCTGAGTTAGCTCAATCTCGCATTCAAAGTGAAAAGCAGTTGCTGAACTGGGTGCAAGATAAAGCCGATGACATTACAACGTTGCGCAAAAGCGGTGGTGTCAGCTTTTCTAGCCAGCCACTTAACCAAGTGGTGTCCTCTTCTGCCCGCCGATACAAGGTTGAATTAATTCGAGTGCAGCCACGAAATGACAGTGTTCAAGTTTGGATCAAGCCATTAGCGTTCAACCAGATGGTAGATTGGCTGCGATACTTGAAAGAACAGCAAGGCATTGAAGTGGAATTCCTAGATATCGATCGAACAGAGCAAGCCGGTATGATCGATGTCAACCGTCTGCAATTTAAGCGAGGTTAAGGTGAAACGAGCAGTACTTTACGTTGTTATTTTTATTGCCTTTTTCTCAGTTAGCTTACTTGCTGGTTTGCCTGTCTCTTGGGTGTTGAAGCAAGCACCTACCGTGAGAGGCTTGGATATTCAAGGTGCACAAGGCACAGTATGGCAAGGCAGTGCAACGAGCGTGCGTTGGCAGAACCAAGACATTGGAGAAGTGAACTGGGACTTCCAATTATCGAGCTTGTTTGCTGGTAAAACCGAGTTTTCGGTTCGCTTTGGCCGTGGCAGCGATATGGATGTGCGTGGCCGTGGCTTAGTGGGTTATAGCTTAACGAGCGGTCCTTATGCAGAAAACCTTGTTGCTTCGATCCCTGCTGCCAAAGTGGTTGAGCAAGCGCGAATTCCGGTACCAGTCGGTGTGGAAGGTCAGCTAGAGTTTAATATCCGTCATGCGACTTACGCCGCGCCTTGGTGTAAGACAGGCGAAGGTACGTTAGTTTGGAGTGCGAGTGGTATTCAAAGCCCGCTAGGTAGCCTTGAGCTTGGTCCTGTCATTGCAGATTTGAACTGTAAAGACAGTGTGCTAACCGCATCAGGCGAGCAGCAAAGTAAGCAGGTATCGGCCGCATTTTCTGCGGAGCTGACACCGAATCAGCAGTACTCAACCAAAGCATGGTTTAAGCCGGGGGCAGAGTTTCCTTCTGGCATGGCCGATCAGCTTAAGTGGTTGGGGAATCCAAACCCTCAAGGCCAATACGAGTTTGATTACAAAGGGCGTTTTTAATCACATCTAGAAACTATCTCATCGTCAAAGAGCTGCCAATGTGCAGCTCTTTTTGCTTTTAGATCATCATAGGCCAAAATCTAATTTTGCTGTACAGTCATTTTTATCCAACATTGCCGCATTGGTTAAAAAATTGATTTTTAAATGCTTATCTGGTTGGCGTACAGGTATGAAAGTCTTTGGGTTGCCATAGGAAAAATGTGCTTAACGCTGTACCGTCGATAAAAAGGAAGGTCACGAACAGACTTCGTGACCTTATTGAATGAATGGAAAGAATGGTGAGCCTGGCAATTAATCTTTGCGTTGTAAAATCTCATCCCAAGGTAAGTCTGCATCCCCAAGAACGATGAAGTTCGGGTTCTCCAGCGTCTCGCGTTTGTTGTAAGACAGGGGCTCAAGTTGGGTGCTTAGAATGCGTCCACCGGCTTCTTCCACAATACACTGAGTCGCGGCGGTATCCCATTCTCCCGTCGGGCCCAAGCGCAGATAGCAATCCACGGCACCTTCTGCAACCAAACATGCTTTCAGTGCTGCTGAACCGAGTGGAATTAAGTCGTAGTTCCAAGCGCTGCTCATGCGGCTGGTGATGCGGTTGATATCTTGACGGCGGCTGATGGCAATCGCGATGTTTTGCCCTGGTTGTTCATGCTTGTGCGTGTGAATTTTCACGCTCTCAGACATGTCAGGAATTTTCCATGCACCTTTGCCGCTATAGGCGTAGTAAGTGACACCTGAGACAGGGCCATAAACGACGCCCATGGTCGGTTTGTTGTTGTCGACCAAAGCGATAATGGTTGCGAAGTCACCACTACCTGCAATGAATTCTTGTGTGCCATCGAGAGGGTCGACTAGCCAGTAGCGCTGCCATTGAGCGCGTTGTTCTAAGCTGATGTCTGCATCTTCTTCAGAAAGTACCGGAATATCAGGGGTTAGCTCGCTTAGGCGTTCTGTGATCAGTTTGTGCGCAGCAATGTCGGCACTGGTGACTGGGGTTTTGTCACTTTTGGTGTAGGCTTTGAACTGCTTATTTTCGTAGATATCCAAAATCATTTGCCCAGCGCTGCGGGCGACCTCGATAACTTGCGGAAGCAGATGAGATAAATCTTTGGTCATTGGCATAAGTATGGATCCTTTCTCACAATGATTGCTCGGTTTTTAAAACCGTTATTGGTTTTGGATGTGAGTGGTGTTTTGTAAGTGTTTTAGTGCCAACATTAACGCTGTGATGCTTCGTGCTTCACAAAAATCCAAGTGGGCTAATAGCTCTTCAGCTTGCGCCAGTGGCCAGCGAACGATTTCCAAGGATTCTGGCTCGTCACCTTGTTGTTTCTCTGGATAAAGAGCTTGCCCTAAAAACAGCGTCATCTTACTTGAGAAGTAGGATGGTGCGAGGATCACCCGTTTTAGAGGGACTAAGTCTTGAGAACCAAAGCCGATTTCTTCTTTGAGCTCGCGATCGGCCGCTTGTTGTGGTGTTTCCCCTGGATCGATGAGTCCTTTAGGAAAACCTAACTCATAGCGTTCCGTTCCTGCAGCATACTCGCGTACCAGCAGCAAATCGCCTTGCTCTGTGACTGGCACTATCATCACGGCATCGCGTCCGCTTGGTTTCAAGCGCTCATAAATACGGTGTTCGCCATTGGAGAAGCGAAGGTCGAGGGCTTCCACTACAAACAGGTTTGATTTTGCGACCGTCTGGCAAGAGAGAATCTCTGGTGGGGTCCTTTTCGACATAGTGCTGGTTCCTTGGTGCATTGACTCAATAAGGGAAATGAGATTTCTTAATATATGAGAAGAACGCTTGAGTTTCTAGTTTGATAAACGGGTGAAAACAAAAATAGGAGGCAAATGCCTCCCATTTTATTCAGTTAAATCGATCTAAATAAGTAGCAGGTCGCTTTCGCAAGTACTCGGTGCAGACGTATTCAGAAGACGATGGTTGATGCTCTTAATAGTAAGAGTGGTCGCCACGGTCATGTTCCGTTGCGTCGCGCACGGCCGTCAGTTCACCAGCGAATTGGTTCAATAGCTCTTTTTCGATGCCTTCTTTCAATGTTACATCAACCATTGAACAGCCATTACAACCGCCACCGAATGCAACGATAGCAATGCCATCGTCTGTAATTTCAACGAGGTTTACGTGGCCACCGTGACCAGCCAGTTGTGGGTTCACCTGAGTTTGAAGTGCGTACTCAACACGTTCTACTAATGGTGCATCGTCAGCCACTTTACGCATTTTCGCGTTAGGTGCTTTTAGGGTCAGTTGTGAACCCATTTTGTCATTGACGAAGTCGATTTCCGCGTCTTCAAGGAAAGGCAAGCTTAGCTCATCTACGAATGCTGAAAAGCCGCTGTAAGCGATCTCAGTATCGGTTGCTTCAACCGCTTCCGGTGGGCAGTAAGATACGCCACACTCAGCGTTTTGTGTTCCTGGGTTTACGACAAATACACGAATGTTAGTCCCTTCAGGCTGTTGGCCTAAGAGGTTGGCGAAGTGTGTTTGCGCAGATTCTGTAATAGTAATATTTGACACGACGAATACCTGAGTGAATTTGTAGGTTATTGATGCTATTTTACTCCTGTTTATGTCTCGGTCTAGTCTTTTTGATGCTAAGGCATGGCGAAGTCATCTAAGTTGAACCGGGAGCAGGAGTTCTGCATATGCAGTAAATATCAATGCTTTCTACGCCAACTTCAAGTAGTAAATGACATAATTGTCGAACGGTACTGCCTGTTGTCACCACATCATCAACAATGGCGACATGAGAGTAATCTATTTGGGTTCGCAACGAAAACGCCCCTTTTAGGTTCTGCTTACGGGTGATTTTTTTGTTGCCACGCTGAGTTTTTGTCGGCTTTGCGCGTTGAAAAATCTCGCCATCAAATGACACATTCAGGTGATGAGCGAGGTGCGTGGCTAAGACGTGGCTTTGATTAAAACCTCGTCGTAAGTACCTTTGCCAGTGTAGTGGCACGCTTGTCACGACAGGGGCCGGTTGTACTATTCGTTCTGCCAGCAGTTGGGTTAACGCACTCACATGCCAAGACTCACCATGGTCTTTAAAGCGCTTCACTTCATTTGCAAGAGGAAAGTCATAATCGCCAAGTGTGAACAGCCGTTGCCAAGGCGGAGGCTCTTTGAGACATCCCCCGCACTCAGTTCCCAAGGGTAGCTCCTCTTCATTGAGTACGAGGCCACAGCGATGGCAGCGCTTGATAGGGGCTAATAATTCAAAACAGCTGCCACACCAACGGATGCTATTCGTTTGGTGAGTGACATCGAGAGGAAATCGGCATAAGCCACATTGGCTGCCGAGTACGCGATGCATGATGTTTTGCCATTGATGAGATAACATACATTTTATTCAAGGTTGGAGTCTAGTTAGGCTAACGCTTGTTTAAAGTGCTAAGGAATAAAAATAGTGGGGGAGAACGAGAGCATGAACACGAATTTACACTGGCAGTCGTTTGGTCAAGGGCCCGACTTGGTGTTGCTTCATGGCTGGGGTATGAATGGTGCTGTGTGGCAGCAAACCGTAGAATCACTTCAGCCTTACTTTCGTTTGCATGTCGTTGATCTACCTGGCTATGGACACAGTGCCGAACATCACGCACAGGATTTAGCACAGATCGCAGAGATGGTCTTGCAAGGCGCGCCATCAAAAGCAGTTTGGCTAGGTTGGTCTCTGGGAGGCTTAGTTGCGACACATATTGCGCTCAATACACCGGAGCGAGTCAGTAAGTTAATTACCGTAGCCAGCTCACCTAAGTTTGCGGCTGAGCGTCCTTGGCGAGGGATTCAACCTAATGTACTCAGTGCTTTTACCGAACAGTTAATGGAAGACTTTTCTCTTACTGTTGAGCGCTTTATGGCATTGCAAGCCATGGGCAGTCCATCTGCGCGTCAAGATGTGAAGCAACTTAAACAAGCGGTATTATCGCGTCCCCAACCGAACCCCAACTCGTTGTTAGTGGGCTTGAATATTCTTGCTGACGTTGATCTGAGAGATGCTTTAACGGCTCTGACGATGCCAATGCTGCGCCTTTATGGTCGACTGGATGGTTTAGTGCCGATAAAAGTGGCTACGGATTTGAACGAGCAGTTGCCTAACACACAACAGTTTGTATTTAATCAATCTTCTCATGCGCCATTTATGACTGAACATGACGCGTTCTGCTCACAAGTTCGAGATTTTGCTCACAGATAAAGAAGCACCGAAAAACACTAAAGCTGTTCAAAAAGTGGTCGATATAAATATTGACCTCGTTTTATGTGAATAAACCGGTCATATTGATGAGTGGGCGGCTCTGAGGAGGGTTCGCAATGATTGTGTCACCGGCGAACGTAAGTGTGCCGTTGATCGCCCCATCTGTGAATGTGCAAACGGAACAAGCGGCTCGGGATAATAAAATCCGAGAACCTGTGACACCGACAGTCGCATTAGCGAAAGCCAATGCAGAGCGCAAAGTAAAAAGTGATGAGAAAAGGCGACGCCAGTCGGCTTGGGATCCTTCAGAACATCCAGGTTATGAAGTGGAGCCAGAAGTGGATAGCCGTTATCACAACGAATCTGAGGATGCGCTTGAGCGTCTTTTCGGTTTGCTAGCGCTCAAGTCCTACAGTGAAGAGCAGGGGAAGGGTTACACGATACGCTTTCGGTTACCTAAGCGCATTTTGGATGCAGCGATCAAAGAGGGATTGATGGAAAAGCGCAGGAAGGTGATTAAGTTTCATTATGGTCACTCAGTTGCGCCCCATACACCGTCAGAAGTGATTGCAGTACTATGACGACTCAAACAAAAACGCACCAGTCAGAGCTTCTGACTGGTGCGTTTTTTAGCAATAGCGCGGTTGAATGCGATTACTTCTTCGCTTTAGCAAATGCGGCGGCAAAAGCGCCACCCATCGCATTGTTTTGTGAGGCATCATCACGGCGAGGCTGGCGACGTTGTTGGTCATTGCGGCTTGGCGCGGAGGCGCGCTGGCTGCGATTGTCTTGGCCTGGTTCGTCGTTCAAACGCATCGACAGACCAATACGCTTACGCTGTACGTCGACTTCCATCACCTTGACTTTTACGATGTCGCCCGCTTTCACCACTTCTCGTGGATCAGACACAAAGCGGTCGGTTAGGGCAGAGATATGCACCAGGCCATCTTGGTGAACACCGATGTCGACAAACGCACCAAAGTTCGCGACGTTAGAGACCACGCCCTCTAGAATCATACCAGGCTCTAGATCGGACACGGAATTGACGCCGTCGGTGAATGTGGCAGTTTTGAACTCTGGACGCGGGTCACGACCTGGCTTATCCAGCTCTTTGATAATGTCGGTGACGGTTGGGATACCAAAACTGTCATTGGTGTAATCCACGGCGTGCAGACCTTTTAGGAAGCTCGAATCGCCAATCAGTGCTTTGATGTCTTTGTTGTTTTTCTCAGAAATCGCTTTGATCACTGGGTACGCTTCAGGGTGAACCGCAGAGGCATCAAGTGGGTTCTTGCCATCCATAATACGTAAGAAACCTGCACACTGTTCGAACGCTTTTGGCCCTAAGCGCGGCACCTTTTTCAAGGTGGTGCGTGCGTCAAAGCGGCCATTTTCATCACGGTAATCGACAATATTTTGTGCGATGGTGGTGGATAGACCTGCCACCCGCGTTAATAGTGCCGCAGAGGCGGTGTTCACATCCACACCCACTGCGTTTACACAGTCTTCGACAATGGCATCTAGACGTTTCGCGAGCATCGATTGGCTGACATCGTGTTGGTATTGGCCTACACCGATCGATTTCGGATCGATTTTCACCAGCTCTGCAAGTGGATCTTGCAGGCGGCGTGCAATCGAAACCGCACCGCGCAGCGATACGTCCATATTCGGGAATTCCTTCGCCGCGAGTTCAGAGGCAGAGTAAACCGATGCACCGGCTTCGCTAACCATGATCTTCTGTACTTTGAGGTTGCCGCGTTTGATGAGATCTGCGACAAAACTGTCCGTCTCACGCGAAGCGGTGCCGTTACCAATCGCAATCAAATCCACATTGTACTTGCGCACTAACTGATCAACGATTTGCGCTGATTTGTCGTATTGTTTTTGCGGTGGGTGAGGGTAGATGGTTTCTGTGGTCAGAACCTTACCGGTTGAATCGACAACGGCGATTTTTGAGCCTGTACGCAGCCCCGGATCCAGACCCAGAGTGGCGCGAGGACCAGCCGGCGCAGCCATCAACAAATCTTTGAGGTTGGTCGCGAACACTTCAATAGCTTCGAGTTCTGCGCGCTCTTTCATTGCGCCCATCAGCTCGGTTTCCATGTGCATCGACACTTTGATGCGCCATGCCCAACTGATCACTTGCTTGCGCCATGTATCCGCTGGTGCGCTGCTCAGTGTTACGCCATAGTGATCCGCGATAATCGTTTCACAATAAGACTGACGAGCGCCTTCTTCCTGCTCAGGGTCGGCATTCATCGCTAGCGTTAGGAAGCCTTCGTTACGACCACGTAGCATCGCTAGAGCACGGTGTGATGGCACTTTGCTTAGTGCTTCGTTGTGGTTGAAGTAGTCTTTAAACTTCTCACCTTCTTGCTCTTTGCCTTCCACAACTCGCGCCACTATATCGGCATGACGGTTTAGGTGACCGCGGATTTTTTCCAGTAAGTTTGCGTCCTCAGCAATGCGTTCCATGATGATGGCACGTGCACCATCAAGGGCGGCTTTGGTATCGGCAATGCCCTTATCTGCATCTAGGTATTTGGCGGCTTCGCTTTCTGGCTCGGTCTGTGGGTGATCCCAAAGCTGATCCGCTAATGGTTCAAGCCCGGCTTCAATGGCTATCTGGCCTTTAGTACGGCGCTTCGGTTTGTATGGGAGATACAGGTCTTCTAGGCGAGTTTTGCTGTCTGCCTGAGTAATCGCTTGCTCAAGCTCGGGCGTTAGTTTGCCTTGCTCTTGAATCGATTTCAGAATGGTCTGGCGGCGATCGTTTAATTCACGAAGGTAAGACAGACGGCTGTCCAGATTACGCAGTTGGGTGTCATCAAGACCGCCCGTTACCTCTTTACGGTAACGGGCAATAAAAGGGACGGTATTGCCGTCATCAATTAAGGTGACAGCAGCAGTGACTTGCTCTGGGCGAACATTCAGCTCTTGAGCGATCATGCGACAGATAGCTTGGCTCATCCGTGTATTCTCTTTAATTCTCTATAAACCAAGCATCTCGAGGTGACTTGGGTATAGTGGGTTTGTATTGTTAGGTTTAAACATTGGGGTCATTGCGGGAATTTGCAATGTTTTATCCCCAATGAGCTTCGAAATACGAGGTGCTGCGCTTTATCAGCGACTTTTGTGCAACAATGATTCAACGTAACTCTAAACCGAGCAAAAATTTACCTAGCGCTGATGGACATTGGTCAGATTTATGTCAAAACTGTAATTAAATTGAGAACTTATACGCCTGGTTGTCAACTAACCCTTGTAATTTTGCCCATACGGAAAACACTGATGAAGAAAATCCCTTTGGCTTTAGCGCTTTCGGCAGCCTTGCTGGGGGCACCATTCGCGTGGTCACAATCGCTTTCTGCGACCACGCAAAACCCAATTTATCAACTGGATGACAAACCTGTTCTGGGGCGAGTAGAAAGCGTCTATTACAGTGATATCCCTGAGTTAAGTGGCGTTCCTTTTATCGGTAAGATCGATACTGGTGCGGATACCACATCGATGCATGCTGAAAATATTCATTTATACAGCAATCATCCTCAGTTCAATAAACTGAAAGATAACGAGTTAATGTGGGCAGTACTCGGCGATCTCATTGGCACAGATGGAACGTGGGATGCGGAGAAATTTGCTCGTGCAGATTGGGATAAAGAGGATTTTGATGCTTATCAAGTGCATGTCACATTTACCATGCAGCACCCATTTACGGGTGAGCAGATCAAGGTGGATGATGAGCTCGAGAGGCTGAGCATTATCCGCAATCGTACTAGTGAAACGCCGATTTTACGACCAACCATCAGTTTGCCGATGACCATTGCGGGTAAAACGGTCGATACCGAGGTGAATTTAACCAAGCGTAGTCAGTTTTCTGCCCCTATTTTAATTGGTAAAACGTACCTTGATAATAACGCTTGGGTGTTTGCAGGCTACGACTATCTGCAAGAGCAACCCAATGCGCAGATGATTGGCAAAAATGAGACCGTCGACGTTGAAGGGGTTCCGTACAAAGTCAGCGTTTCGACCACCAGTCGTTACACCAACGTACATGCGCTGGATATTCACGTTGATAAAAATAAAAAACAGGTCTCCTTTACCTTAGAAGGTGAAAACGGTAAGCGTCACTCTATGACATTGCCTCTGGTACGTATGCTGAAAACCAGTAAGACTGAGCGTCCGTTGGTCTACTTACCGGTTAAAGTGGGTGAAAACGAAACGCAACAATGGCTGGTTTACTTGCGAGATCGCAGTAAGCTCAGCTCACAAATTCGCCTTGGCAAAGATGTCGCTAGCCAACATTTTGTGATTGATACAGATAAAGAAAACTTGTTAGGTGGTGTTGAGAAATCCTATAAGAGCGCACTGAAGTCCAAGCCTCTGGTGATTTCCCCACAAGAGTCGATCAATATTGATGGCTATCTACTGCCTGCTTATCCCACCTTTGCGGTAAAAACACCACTATTGCGCGTCAATGGATTTGAGCTGAGTGAAAAAGGCAAAGAAGAAGTGGTGACCTTCTACCTACCGACAAGTAAAGGAAAAGAAGAGAAAATCACCAAACCCGTACTGAAAAAGTTAAAAGTGGGTGAGGCGGTTCGTCCGGTCGTCGAGGGGGACTTTATGCTTGGAGGCAAAGAGAAACCCATCGAATTCGCGATTGATGTGCTGGAGAAAGAGAATCAAACGCAGCCATTTTTTGTCTTTGGCCACAATATGGCCAAGGGGGGCGTTCTCTTAAATACCCGCACAGACCATTTACTGGATGCGAGACCACTGTTTAAAGCGGGCCACATTGAAGTGGCAGAAGTCGAAGGCATGTTGTTCCCTGTCAAACTGGATACGGGCGCGGATGTGAGTTCGATTAACGCGAAGAACATCAAACAGTTTAAGAAAGATGGTGTTGATATGGTGAGCTTTACCTACGAGAACGATTTGGGGATGACGAAATCATTCACTAAAGAAGTGGTGGAGGTAATGCGCATTACTGCCAAGAAAGGCGAAAAAGCGAATGTGCGCCCGGTCGTCGAAATGCATGTCAAACTTGGTGAGTTAGAGAAGAAAGTTCGAGTGAATTTACAAGATCGTAGCCGCTTCCATTACAGCATGATTTTGGGCAATAACTTCTTAAAAAATGGCGCGTTGGTGGCCAGTGATACGAACTATATCTTGACGGATAAACCGGATTACGAAGAGTGATCTGTATGAGAAATAAACAATGCCGCCCTTTTGAACAAAAAGGGCGGCATTGTTTTACTGTTCGTCTGCTTGGTAGCGAATGTTATTCACAAACCATTCTTTGTACCCTTCCGGGGTTTTTACCGCGAACTCGTCGTCGACTTCTTTTTTTAGTAGAGCGCGTGCCATTGGTGAGTCAATGGAGATGTAGCCCTTTGCATCGCCGTAGATTTCATCCGGTCCAACAATGCGGAAGCTTTTGACATCACCTGCTTCGTTTTCAATTTCTACCCATGCCCCAAAGAAGACTTTTCCTTCCTGCTGGGGGGCATAATCCACGACTTTGACTTGCTCAAGGCGTTTGCGTAAATATCTGACTCTACGGTCAATTTCACGCAGACGTTTTTTGTTGTACTGGTAATCTGCGTTCTCACTGCGATCGCCCAAACTTGCTGCCCAAGTGACTTTCTTGGTGACTTCCGGCCGTTCTTCTCGCCACAAAAAATCGAGTTCAGTTTTTAAGCGGTTGTAGCCTTCGCGAGTAATTAGATTGGTTTTCATCAGACGTAAATCAGAGGTTATTGGGTTCTGCTGCTCATATTAGCCTTGAATTAAGCCGACTGTAAATTGTTGTGAAAGGGAGATAAAGCCTCTAGCAACCCGAAATAAATGCAAAAACAGTGGCTAAGATAAAAAGAGTAACAATTTGCACAAGCACGTTTGAAAAAACAGTGATACATTTTTGCCATTAGATGCTTTTGAAAGGATGTTTCAATGCAGGAAAATCATAAAATTTTAGTGGTTGATGACGATGCTCGTTTGCGTGCTCTTTTGGAGCGTTACCTTTCTGAGCAAGGTTTTCAGGTGAGAAGTGTTGCTAATGGCGAACAGATGGACCGTCTTCTGACCCGTGAAAATTTCCACCTTATGGTGCTCGATTTAATGCTGCCGGGCGAGGATGGCTTGTCGATTTGTCGTCGTCTTCGTCATGCAAATAACATGTTACCGATCTTGATGCTGACCGCAAAAGGTGACGAAGTCGACCGTATCGTTGGCTTGGAAGTCGGGGCTGATGATTACCTGCCGAAGCCGTTCAACCCTCGTGAGCTGCTCGCACGCATTAAGGCGGTATTGCGTCGCCAAACGGTTGAACTGCCAGGCGCGCCAAGCACGGAAGAAAAAGTGGTGGAATTCGGTGACTTCCGTCTGAACTTAGGTACGCGCGAAATGTTCCGTGGTGAAGAGGCAATGCCGCTCACTTCTGGTGAGTTTGCGGTACTGAAAGCCTTGGTAACAAACGCTCGTGAGCCTATGTCTCGCGATAAGCTGATGAACATGGCTCGTGGTCGCGAGTACTCAGCAATGGAGCGTTCAATTGACGTGCAAATTTCGCGTTTGCGCCGCATGTTGGAAGATGATCCAAGCAAGCCTCGCTACATTCAGACAGTATGGGGCTTAGGCTACGTATTTGTCCCAGACGGTAAAGAGACATAATCTTTCAAAAAGGTTTGCCGATATTCGCAACCCATATTCCGCCCTCAAGCCTCCTTCCTGATTGAGGGCTGGAACCTCGCAATTAAGGCTTTCCACTAGGAACGGTCCATTAGGAACTCTCCATGCGAATCCGAAGTTCATTTACACAATCTATCCTGTTGTTTATCTCCTTGCTGCTCGCTAGCCAAGTCTTTTCTTATTACGCTGTTTTTAATTATGCGTTGATGCCAAGTTTGCAGCAGTTCAACAAAATTCTCGCTCATGAATTGAATCTAGTACTGGATGAAAATGGTCCACTCAAATCGGATGCACCATTGCGTCATCAGCTGTTAGAAAGCTTGGGTGTGACGGTGCATAGCGTAGATAGTGAGGTGATGAATGAATTCAATCATGCGATGCCTATCGACCTGATGTCTGAAGAGATGACGCAGGAACTGGGTTCACCAACGGAAGTACGCTTACAGCTAGGCAGCGAGAGCTACATCTTGTGGATGCGTATTGATCAACTACCGAATTCCATTATTCGCATTCCACTTTCTGAACTGCAAGAAGAGGACTTTGCACCGCTGTTCCGTAATAGCTTAATCATGGCACTGCTGATCATTGCGGGAGGGTGGCTGTTTATTCGCTTGCAGAATCGTCCACTTATCGCACTGGAGAAGGCGGCAAAAGGCGTCGGTCGAGGTGAAATTCCACCACTATTGCCGGAGAAAGGCGCATCGGAGATTCGTTCAGTAACCCGTGCGTTTAACCAGATGTCAAAAGGCATCCAAGAACTGGAAGAAGACCGTGCGCTATTGATGGCGGGTATCAGTCATGACTTACGGACGCCACTGACGCGTATTCGCCTCGCGACAGAAATGATGTCGCCAGAAGACAGTTATTTAGCCGAAGGCATCATCAGCGATACTGAAGAGTGTAATGAGATCATCAGCCAGTTTATGGACTACCTCAAGCCGGTAAATAAAGAATCGTTTGAGCAGGTGGACATCAATACCATCACTAGCGATGTCGCGACGTCGGAAGGGGGTTATGAAGTCGAAATCGAAACTGAGTTCAACCCAACGATGCCGACCGCCAAGGGCAGCCCAATCGCAATTAAACGCGCGGTGAGTAACCTTGTGGTCAATGCTCTGCGTTACGGTAATGGCTGGGTGAAAATCAGTACTGGCGTGACTGCGGACAAACAGCTGGTGTGGGTGTGCGTTGAAGATAATGGTCCGGGTATCGAGCAATCCCAAATTGCGCGTTTGTTTGAACCTTTCACTCGTGGCGATACGGCGCGAGGCAGTGAAGGGACGGGGTTGGGCCTAGCTATCGTGAAGCGCATCGTTAGTCAGCATTCAGGCTCGGTTGTGGTGCGTAACCGCAGCGAAGGCGGCTTAATTGCACAGATCAGTTTCCCTACCAAGTAATCTTTTCTCAAACGCTTCCAATAAAAAAGCCCAACCTATTGCTAGGCTGGGCTACCCGATAATCCTAGGCAAGGTTAGGATTTTTGTCCCTCTTGAGCAACGAGCTCATCTTCCTCTTCCAATTTCTCTGGAAGCAACAGGTTCAATACGATCGCAGTGATACCGCCAGCGGCGACACCGGTTGAAAAAATGCTCTTAATGAATTCCGGCATAAACTGAAGAATTTCCGGTTTTTGTGCGATTCCCAACCCCATTGAGAATGACAGTGCCATGATCAGGACAGCACGGCGGTCTAACTCAACACGAGAGATGATGCGTACACCTGCTGCCGCGATCGTACCGAACATCACAATCGTTGCTCCGCCAAGCACGGGTTCAGGAATCAACTGCACGAAGCTTGCGACCCCAGGGAATAGCCCGAGAATAACCAACATACCCGCAATGAAGTAACCCACATAACGGCTTGCAACGCCCGTTAGCATAATGATGCCGTTATTTTGGCTGAAGGTAGAGTTTGGGAAGCTGTTGAATACGGCTGCGATTGCTGAGTTGAGGCCATCGGATAAAACACCACCCTTAATACGTTTCATGTAGACCGGGCCTTTTACTGGCTCGCCGGACACTTCAGACGTTGCGGTGATGTCGCCAATCGCCTCTAGTGCGGTAATGAAGAAGATCAGCACTAATGGAATGAACAGTGACCAGTCGAAGCTAAGGCCGTATTGCATTGGGATCGGTAGCGCAATCAGCTCTGTTTTACCGAGCTTAGCGGTATCGACCATGCCCATAAAGTACGCCATCACATAGCCAACCAGCATCGCAATCACGATAGAAGCAACGCGTAAGTATGGGTTTTTAGAGCGGTTTAGTATCACGATCAAGCCAAGCACGGTACCGGCTAGCGCGAGTTTATCTAAGCTGCCAAATGTACCATCACTCATCGCTGCGTAGCCGCCGCCCATCGATACCAAGCCCACTTGGATTAGGGTTAGGCCGATAAGCGTTACGACGATCCCTGACACTAAGGGGGTAATAATGCGGCGTGCGTGTTCTAGAACGCGAGATAAGAACACCTCTGCAAATGAGGCGACCAAAATAGTACCGAAAATGGCCGCCATCATGGTGTTGATATCAGCCCCACCGGCTTTAAGCGACAATCCTGCACCAATAATTGGACCTAAGAAGTTAAAGCTGGTGCCTTGTACTGATAACAAGCCAGAGCCAATAGGGCCAATAGTACGAATCTGAATGAATGAAGATACCCCGGATGCAAATAAGGACATGCTGATGATGGTGTTGGTTTGGTCTGCTGGCACCCCCAATGACTGACATATGATCAGAGATGGGGTGATGACCGCGACGAACATCGCCAATAGATGCTGAAGTGCCGCAAAAAGAGTTTGAGGTAGTGGTGGACGATCGTTTAACTGATAGACCAGTTCCGAAGCTCGGTTTGAAGTTGTCATTGTTTGTCTCGCTAGTCGCAATAGTTCTTGCCCAGAGCTCGCTGAATGGGAGTGCTGGGTGGAGTTGACGTTATTGCCTGTGATTGCTGTTAATCAGTGTCAACTCAGGTTGGTTTGATGTGACAAGGCGCACATCATCAATTTTGAGCGCGATTATAGAGGGATTTATTTGAAAGGCAAACGTTTGCTTGTGTAAAAAAAGGCGATAACCGTGCAGTTATCACCTTTTGATGTTTAAGTTAGCTGATTAGTTCTTCAGATGCTTGTCGAAGAAATTGAGCACATGAGCATAGTATTTTGCTCGATGCTCATCTTTGTAAAAACCATGCCCCTCATCATCAAGCACAAAGGACTCATAAGGGTAGTTGATGTTGTCTAATGCTTTGGCCATCGCATTAAAGTGCTCAATTGGCGCGCGCTGATCTTTACCACCGTGAACCAGTAGAATCGACGCTTTCAGCTTATCGACATTGTGCGTAGGGGACATCGCTCTTAGGGTTTTAGGATCCGTACCAAGAACCTTAGTTAAAAAGCTAAGTCCCATTTTACTATCTGGGACATCTCCTTCTTTGAACATCAGTTCAAGGTCGTAGACACCTGCGCTCCCAACGGCGCATTGAAACAGTGCTGGCGCGACGGTTGCTGATTGCAAGGCGCTGTATCCACCAAAGCTACCACCAGAAATACAAATTCTGTTCTTATCTGCGATCCCTTCTCCGATGATGTACTTGGTCGCATCGATAATGTCATACTGGATGTTGGTTCCCCATTTTCTATAGCCCGCTTCTTCAAATTGTTTACCAAAGCCACCACTTCCGCGGAAGTTAACTTGTAATACCGCATAGCCATGCTTTGCAAGGAATTGGTTTTCTTCCGTAAAGCCCCACCAATCTCTTGGTCCATGCGGCCCCCCATGTGGGTTGACGATGAGTGGTAGGTTTTTGGCTTCTGAGTTCGGTGGAAGGGTGAGGTAACCTGTGATGTTCTTACCATCACGACTGGTAAATTCGATTGGCTTCACTTCTGCCATTTGTGCTGGATCTAACCATTCTCTTGCGGAGAATAGGTAGCGTATTTCTTTTGGCTGTGTTGTAAACAGGTAGTAGTCACCTGGGTTTCTATCATTAAACGCCATGATAACGTAAGCATCGCCAGCGTCGGTTTCACTGACTAATCTGACTTGGTGTCCCGGTAGGGAGGTTAATATTTGCTGTAGGTATTCACTGCGCTTGTTTTTGGGATCCACAAAGGCATAGGTTGGGTAATCACTCTCAAACTCTACCGCATAAAGCTGCTTTGAGTCAGGATCTAGCCAAAACGCTTTAGGATCGACGGCGCTATCTGATGCAACTTTGGTGCTTTCACCTGTTTTAAGGTTTAAGTGATGTACCGCTCTTGGCTCGCCACTATGGCTGACCGCTGCATAAACTGCGTCTTGATTTTCAGAAAAAGAGATAGGGTAGAATTCTTTGAAACTTTTCAATGACTTAATGTTATCTGAGATTTCCCATTGGCCGTTGACACGGTAATAAAGTTCAACCTCATCCTTGCTGTTTCGGCCAGAAACAAAGCGAACGTCGCCATCATGGTCAGTAAGAAAACGGCTAAAACCAACCGGAGAAGTGGTTATCTTAGAGCGCCGCCCATTGTATACGTTAACGCGATAAACCTCTCTAGGCGCTTCCATATTGAAGCTATATTCTCCGAAAGGTAAGGAAGAAACCAAGATATGGCGATCGTCATCAGGTAAAACATCCATGACTTCACCATAGGCTCGCACGATAGAAGAGGCGCGTACAAGTCGGCTGGATTTTGGTGGGTTGTAGCCAAAGATGTAGGCGTATTTTTTTCCGTCTACGTTAGCGGAGACTAACTCACCATAGTTCACTGGAGCTGTCGACCAACTCTTTAAATATTCTTTGGAGGCAACGACGCGCTCGTTGTTGATCCAATAGTAATCGCCCACTTGTTCATTGCCATTGAAACGTAAAACGCTGCTAGGTTGCATGGTTTTACTGTCGAGTATGACCAAAGCATCTTTACCATCGATGCTGGATTCGAACGCTAAGTGCTTTCCGTCCGGAGATATTTTGGGGTTGAAATAAGCAGAGCTTTTGGCAAACAGTTCTGCGGATTTGAGAATGGAATCCTGTCCATCTTGAGCCGCAAAGGATGCCGTGTGAGTAAAGCCAACTAGCGCTGCACTAGCGGCGAGCAAAGTACTTTTCTTCATGCATCTATCCTTGATGACATTGATTTCTTGATTGAATGTTAGGTACGAAGACCTTGAGGTAATATTTTGACTAATTTGAAGTATCTAAATTGTCGTAATTATTGAATAAAGTCGAGTGGTGTTTTATTTAATGAGAGATAGATTGGTGAAATAAATGTATATGAAACCAGTCTTACAGAATTCCATCTGTAAGACGTGTCATCCACATAAGGGTTGTTCAATAGATACGGTTTACGCTTTGGAGTAAATATCGCGCTCACCAAGCCAGCGATCGATGATGGCACTCGCATTGTCTGGGTAAGTATCATGAATATGGCGAGCAATGCGCTGAACTTCTGGAATTAAGCGCTGATCTCGCACTAAATCGGCAATTTTAAAGTCTGCCAAGCCGGTTTGCTTGGTTCCTAGTAGTTCACCCGGCCCACGAATCTCCAAGTCTTTCTGTGCAATCACAAAGCCATCGTTGCTTTCACGCAGTACGCCTAAGCGTTTCTGGGCGGTTTTCGATAGGGGAGAGTGGTAGAGGAGCACGCAGTGGCTGGCAACTGAGCCTCGCCCTACACGACCTCGTAATTGGTGCAGTTGAGCCAGGCCTAATCGCTCTGGGTTTTCGATGATCATCAAGCTAGAGTTTGGTACGTCCACGCCGACCTCAATAACGGTGGTTGCGACGAGCAGGTGCAGCTTGTTGTCTTTGAAATCTTGCATTACCGCTTGTTTCTCTGTCGGCTTCATTCGTCCGTGCACTAGACCAATTTTTACGTCGGGCAGTTTACGTTGCAGCTCTTCGGCGGTGTCGGCGGCGGCTTGAGCTTCCAGCACTTCGGATTCATCAATCAAGGTACATACCCAATACGCTTGTTTGCCTTCGTTTAAGCAGGCATTGCGCACACGTTCGACGATGTCATCACGTTTGGTGTCAGGGATCGCCACGGTTTGAATGGGTGTTCGCCCTGGTGGCAACTCATCAATCACAGAGGTTTCCAAGTCAGCGTAGGCGGTCATCGCTAACGTCCGCGGAATCGGCGTTGCTGTCATGATGAGCTGATGTGGATAAGCGCCTTGTTTCGCGCCTTTCTCGCGCAACTCCAAGCGCTGGTGGACACCAAAGCGGTGCTGTTCATCAATGATGACCAAAGCGAGATGATGGAAATCAACATGTTCTTGGAATAGGGCGTGAGTACCCACTACCATTTGTGCTTCACCACTGGCAATGCGTGCCATCTCGGCTTCTCTAGCTTTGCCTTTGAGCTTGCCCGCGAGCCAACCAACTTGAATGCCCATTGTTTTAAACCAGTTGGCGAAGTTCGTTGCGTGCTGCTCAGCAAGCAGTTCGGTCGGTGCCATCAAGGCGACTTGGTAGCCATGTTCGATGGCTCTGACGGCGGCTAAAGCGGCAACCAAAGTTTTACCTGAGCCCACATCACCTTGCACTAGGCGCATCATTGGGTGGGCTTTTTCTAAGTCGGCTTCAATTTCTTTCACCACTCGTGCTTGCGCATTGGTCGGTGAAAACGGCAGCTGTGCTAGCAAGTTCTTTTTGAGCTTATCGCAAGGAGGGAGTGGCAGCGCCACATCTTGTTGGCCTTTACTGCGTACCGCCAGCATAGAAAGGTTTTGCGCCAATAACTCTTCCATGATCAGGCGAATTTGTGCAGGGTGTTTACCTTGGTCAAATTCATCTAAGTTGATGTTTGGTGGTGGGCGATGGATGGTGTGCAGCGCTTGCGACATGGTGATTTGGTGATTGTACAAGCCAGATGGCAGCAACTCTTGTACCGCCGCTTTGTCGAGTAGAGCCAGTGCCTGCTGGGTAAGATTACGCAGGGTGATTTGACGCAGCCCATCAGTGGTTGGATAAACCGGTGTTAAGCTTTGCTCCACATCGGGCTTTTGTTCGCTAGCATAAAATTTATAGTCAGGGTGAACAATCTCTAGGCCCATACCGCCACGCTTAATCTCGCCGTAAGCATGCACTAACTTACCTTGCGAGAAGTTGTTTTTCATTGCGGCGGTGAAGTTGAAAAAACGCAGTGTGATGGTGCCATTGCCGTCACTGATTTTTACCGTCAACATTTTACGCTTGCCGAAAATGGTATCGACAGCCATGACCTTGCCTTGCACAGCAGCCCAAAGGCCAGCATGCAGCTTGACTATTGGGTAAATGCGCGTGCGGTCTTCGTACCGTAAAGGAAGGTGGAATAGCAGATCTTGAACCGTATGTAAGCCGACCTTGGCCAGTTTTTCTGCGACTTTAGCGCCAACCCCAGACAGTGAGGTTAAAGGAATAGCAGATAACAGTTGGGCAGACATAATGGGCTCAAGAAAATGGTTAACATAGCAGTATGTTAACCATGGAGCTGTGTTTTTGTACAGGAAAAAAATAGGTAAGTCTTCATGAGGAGTAGGATTTCGCTGCCCCGTCATTCCGAGGAGCCGGAGCGACATCAGGAATCTACTTGTCGCTAGTGTGCCAGCGAAGTTAACGCCAGTAACATTAGTGCACTCAGATAGTCGATCCTGAATCACGCTCCTTCGTCGCTGTTCAGGATGACAAGAGTTGATTATTTACTTTGCATCTCTTTCCACCACGCTTCATCGGCCATGATTTGGCCTTCATCATCGAGTTGTGGGTAATCAAGCCCTTTACGTTTTGCAACTTTCGCCAATACCGGATGGCCACGCTCAAATAGAATGCGGTTGATGGTCTCTTTTGGCAGTGTGCTTTCTTCTTTATCGTACATGCCTGCTGCTTGGCGTTGACGCTGCGCTTCATACAGAATCACAGCGCTGGCGACGGAGACATTCAAAGACTGCACCATACCGATCATTGGAATAATGATGTCTTGATCAGCCAGTTTTTTCGCTTGTTCTGATGCCCCTATTTTTTCGCTGCCCAATATGATTGCGGTTGGCTTGGTGTAGTCGATGTCACGAAAATCAACCGCTGTGTCTGACAGGTTGGTGACCAACACTTGCATGCCTTGCGCTTTGAGCTCGGTGATGGCCGTTTCAATCGAGCGATGCGTCTCGACCTCTACCCAGTTACGCGCACCTGCGGAAGTGTGGGTGAGTGTGCGCATTTTATCAGGCCAGATAGCATGAACTTTGTGTAATCCAGTTGCGTCGGCAGTGCGGATCACGGCAGAGACGTTATTGGGCTTGTGTACTTCTTCAAGGCAAAGAGTCAGATCGGTCTGGCGTGCGGTAAGGACTTGATGGATGCGGTTGTAACGTTCTAGATTCATAGTCAATTTGGGATATAAAAAATCGCCACCCAGTTTGAGTGGGTGGCGATAAAGGTTAGTTCTTTCTGCGTCTGACGCGTGTCGCCTGTGGCATCGCTTTGATTTTTCGCATGATACTAGCAAGATGAACACGGTCTTTGGTGGTGAGCAGTACCGTAACGGTATACAAACGTCCGTCGCGTTCCTCCGTCGAGAGACCATGGATGTTCGAGCCTGTTTTCGAAATCACATTGGTTAACTCAGCAAGGGCACCTTGGTGATTGAGCATGTCGACTTTCAGTTCAGCAATGAACTCTTTGTCGTAATCCTCAGACCAAGCGACGGCCATGTACTTGTCTGGCTCTCTTTGGTAACCACGTACGTTTGGACACGTTTCTCGGTGAACCACTAAGCCACGACCCGGTGATACGTGCGCAATGATATGGTCATCCGGGATCGGGTGACAGCAGTTAGCGAAGGTCAGTAATATGCCTTCAGCCCCACGAATTGGCAGCTTTTTCTTCGAGTCGGTTGGAATGGAGCTTGTCGTGGTGAGCTCTTCCGTATCACCCAACAAACGACGAGCGATGACGATACTCATTAATTCGCCCAAACCAATCGCGGCTAACAGATCATCGACGCTTTCTAGGCGTAGATCCGCTAAAACTTCCTGGATATTTTCAGGGTAGATAGAATCAATCGAGTGTCGACCTAGTGCATGGTTTAGCAGACGACGCCCAAGCGTAATCGACTCTTCACGACGCATGGTCTTCAATACTTGACGGATCTTGGTGCGGGCACGCGATGTCACCACGTAGTTTAGCCATGCGGCATTTGGGCGAGCCCCCGGCGCGCTGATGATTTCCACCGTTTGACCGTTTTTCAGCGCCTTACTCAGTGGGTAAGGATTACGGTCTACACGAGCACCAACGCATGAGTTGCCCACGTCAGTATGCACCGCGTAAGCGAAGTCAACGGCTGTTGCGCCTAATGGTAATTCGACAATGCGGCCTTTTGGCGTGAAGACGTAAATCTCATCAGGAAACAGATCGGATTTTACGTTTTCGATGAATTCGAACGAGTTACCTGCACTTTGTTGTAGCTCAAGTAAGCTTTGCATCCAACGCTGTGCTTTCACTTGTGCTGTAGTGCCAGACTTTTCGCCTTTGTCTTTGTAAGACCAGTGAGCCGCGACCCCTTTATCCGCCATTTGATCCATATCTTCGGTACGGATTTGGACCTCAACCGGCACGCCGTGAGGACCAACCATTGAAGTGTGCAGCGATTGGTAGCCGTTCGCTTTTGGTACCGCGATGTAATCTTTCATGCGGCTCGGGCGTGGCTTATACAAGCTATGCACTTGGCCTAACACGCGATAGCAGGTATCCGGCGTATCAACAACCACTCGGAAGGCGTAGATATCCATGATAGTGTGAAAGCGCTGTTCTTTGGTCTTCATCTTGTTGTAGATGGAGAACAGGTTCTTTTCACGGCCCAACACGCGAGCATTTAAACCCACATCTTGCAGTCGACCTTCAATCTCGCTGTGGATACGTTGGATCATCTCTTTACGATTACCACGTGCCGCTCGTACCACTTCTTTTAGAACACGGTAGCGGTTCGGGTAAAGCGCTTCAAAACCAAGCTCTTCGAGTTCTGTTTTGATATTGTGAATACCAAGACGGTGAGCCAGTGGCGAGTAGATCTCGAGGGTTTCACGAGCAATGCGACGCTTTTTATCTGGGCGAAGTGCGCCTAGCGTGCGCATGTTGTGCGTACGGTCAGCCAGTTTGATCAAAATAACGCGGATGTCTTGCACCATCGCCAGAACCATCTTACGGAAGTTCTCAGCTTGCGCCTCTTTTCTATCGCGGAATTTGAGTTTGTCAAGTTTAGAGACACCATCAACCAATTCTGCGACGGTCGTGCCGAACTTCTCTTCGAGATCTTCTTTGGTTACGTCACAGTCTTCGATGACGTCATGCAGTAAAGCAGCTTGGAGGGTTTCGATATCAAGACGCATCTCAGCTAAGATACGAGCAACAGCGACGGGGTGGATGATATATGGTTCCCCGCTTGAACGGGTTTGCCCTTCATGGGCATCTCTCGCTACCACATAAGATTGACGCAGAGCCTCAATTTGAGGCTCTGTTAGGTATTCTTGGGCAACGTCTTTGAGGCTATCAAATAGATACAAATTATAGGCCCGGGAGGTTGTTGAATTCTAAAGCCAGAATTAACGGTTGTGAGCGATGCTGCTTACTGCCGCTAGCTCTGCCGCTTCTTGTTCTTGTTGTTCTTGACGTTCGCGAGCGTCTAGAACTTCTTTAGTAATTAAACCTTCTTCGATTTCGCGTAGAGCGATAACCGTTGGCTTATCGTTCTCTTCTGGCACTAGTGCATCTTTACCGCCAGTTTGCATTTGACGAGCGCGGCGAGCCGCAATCAGTACTAGGTCGAAACGGTTGCCAACTTTTTCAACAGCGTCTTGAACAGTTACGCGTGCCATGAGGACTCCAAATAGTTAACTAAATTTTGAATGACGAGAAAGTATACAGTCTCAGCGTAATATTTACTAGCGATAAGACGTGCAACAACAATGACTTTCTATATAAGCAATATAAGCTTCCTTACCGTAATAAAGAAGCGAAAATTTGTATTTTAGTGCAGAATTACTCTGCTAGAAGCGCATCAAGCATACCTTTATATTTAGCAGCTTGTTTTTCTTGCTTCAATCTTTCCGCACGTAGGATGGCTTTAAAGTCCATCAATGCTGTATCGAAATCGTCGTTTACGATCACGTAATCGTACTCGTTGTAGTGCGAGATTTCTGACTTGGCTTCTGCCATGCGTTTTGCGATCACTTCTTCGCTGTCTTGACCACGAGTGTTTAGACGGCGCTCTAGCTCACCATTTGATGGTGGCAGGATAAAGATGCTTCTCGCTTCTGGCATTTGCTCGCGGATTTGACGCGCGCCTTGCCAGTCGATGTCTAAGAAAACGTCGATGCCTTTGTTTAGCGTTTCTTCAATCCATACGCGTGATGTGCCGTAGTAGTTACCAAACACTTCTGCGTACTCTAAGAAGTCGCCTTGTGCAATCAGAGCTTCAAACTCTTCTTTTGCTACGAAGTGGTAGTGAATACCGTTCTCTTCGCCTGGGCGCATGCCACGAGTGGTGTGAGACACAGACACTTTCATTGCGTACGTTGGGTTACGTTCCAACATTGCTGAGATCAAGCTAGATTTACCTGCGCCGCTAGGTGCAGATACGATATAGAGAGTACCTTTGCCCATTGTACTGTTCCACTTTTGGTTGGATTGAGTGAGTGCCGAACGAAAGTCTCGACAATTTATAACGATAGCACTGGCATAAGAGTGTTCACCATCAAATGGATTGAGGTTGGTGATAATCTCGCCAGAAAAATGGAGGCGAAGAGTATCACGATCTCTTATTTGTTGCTAGCCGATCTTTTGGATCTTTGGTGAGCGGTTATGATTGCATATCGAAACGAAAAAAGGGGAAGCTTTCACTTCCCCAGGCGTGCGACTGACTCACACTTAATTTTCGGTGCAACGGATAGATTCGATTGCGACTTACATTTATCTCTAAGTCAAATTAGCCTTGAGACTCGAGGAAATTGATCCAAGGGTTCGCTGCTGCTTTCATGTCTGGAGATTGAGCGGCACTTTTCATCGCTTTGAGTGCATTAACGGGTTGGTTTAGCTCAAAGTAAGCCATGCCTCGAATGTAATTCAACTCACCCTTTTGCTCACGATTGGCGTCGGGGGCGATATTATTGGCAAACTTTGTGGCCGCCATATATTGCTTATCCAAGACCATTAAACGGGCAATCTTGATCTGAGTCTTTGCCTTTGGTGCAAGTCGGTAGGCTTGCTGGTAGACATCAATCGATAATCCAAGCTCTTGAGCTTGCTGCCAAAACGACCCCAACTTCTCTAGGTTGTCGACGTTACCTTCAACATGGCCTTGTTCTATTGCCTCTTTCAACGTCTTGGCCGCACGGTATGGTACGCCTTGGTAAGCTTGAAAGTTGACTAAGCGTAAATACTCTTTCTCTTTATCAAATAGGCCCATTTTATGTGCCATTTCTAACGTAGAAAGTGCATTTCGCTCCTGATTAAGCTCCATGTAGATACCAGATAACTGTGTCCAGTAACGTTTGTTCTTTGGATACTTCGTCGTCAGAATTTTAAGTACACCAGCAACACTCTTAAACTGCTTGAGTTCGTAGTGGGCTGACATCAGCAATTGGTACCAAGATTCACTAGGGTTTTTACTCATTGCGATTGCCTTCTTCGTTGGCGGAATCGCATTTTTGTAATCTTCTAGCTGAATATAGGCACTGGCTAACGTGATGTAAGCGTGTGCTTGTGGTTTTTCTTCTGTCGTTTCCGCAATTTTGAACCACTCGTTCATCGTGTTGACGGATTTTTTGAATTGCCCTTCAGCAAGATACAACTGAGCAAGGCTATAGCGAACCTGTTGTGCAACCGGCACTGGCAGTGCGTTCAGTTTGAGTGCATCAGCAAAGTACTTGGCTGCTTTCGGGTAGTCATCCTTTAACGAGTAAAGAAATCCCATCTGTTGCAACAAGACCGCTTTGTCATATTGCTTTTTACCTGAACTCTCGAGTGCAGAATTTATCTTTGATATCGCTTGAGAGTATTTTTCCTCGGCGATAAGTTCTTGAACTTTGTTCACCGTGCGGAATGTTCTGTCAGACAACTCAGGGTTACTGGCAAAAGCAGGCGCGCCGTACGCGCCTGACATCAACACCAGAGAAGCCAACAATTTTGTGTATGCTTTCATATTGCGACTCCTTAATTGGTAGAGAACTCGATTTCTTGAGATAAGCGAGAGGTCACCGGCTTACCATCCACCATTTTTGGTTTGAAGGTCCATTTCGACACGGTTTTCTTCGCCGCTTTACCCAAACCTAACTTACGCGGTGTCTCTTTCAGTACTTTGACGTCTTGAACACTGCCACGCTCGTTAACGGTAAATTCGATCAGTACAATACCTTTTTCAATTCCAGCTCTAGTTGCTTTACGCGGCATTTGCGGTTGGAATGTCGCAAGAGGAACGGGGCCTCCGCTGCCTGCCATTTGAGCACCACCGCCTTGGGTATAGTGTCCTAGTACAGAACCGCCCGTAACGTTGACCGGCAAGTCCAGTTTTGGCATATCCATCGGAATTTGATCCATCACCGGTTTGACTGTCGACGTCACCTTCATTTCTGGTGGCGGCGGCGGACGCTTCGGTGGTGGTGGTTTCGGGAGTTCGCGTTTTTTCTCCTGTATTTTTTCGTCCGGTTTAATGCGGATAAATTCCACCATACGGAGGTCATCATCCGACACTAGCTCGTGGCGCTCTTTGTTTACCAGCTTGTCCATCCCCCAGAATAATCCGAGGGAGACAACGAGCGCCAGTGCAATTGAGGCCAGATACCGCATAGGCTTAATCCTTACTGGTTGCGGCAATGGAGATGCTTTCTACACCTGCCATCTTGATCTGGTCCATGACTTTCACGACTACGCCCGCGTTTGATTCGGTATCCGCTTGAATAACAACGGCACCATCAGGGCTCTCTGCACGTAGACGTTCGATGTTGGCGCGAACCGCGTCGACTTCAATACGACGTTTATCTACCCAAACATCACCAGCTGCGCCAATGGCAACCATAATGTTCCCTTTCTTCACGGTCTGCGCGGAGCTTGCCGTAGGACGATTTACTTCTAGACCCGCTTCTTTAACGAACGATGTTGTTACGATAAAGAAGATCAACATGATGAATACGATGTCGAGCATCGGTGTCATATCGATAGCGGCTTCTTCACTGCTATCACTGCTATAGCGTCTCTTCATGACCTATACCTCTAATTCCGTTTACTCAGGCAATTCCCATTTACTTAGCTAACGTGCTTTAGCTTGTCTTCAAGCTTCTGCGTGGTGACTTTGGCTAAATGATCAAGACGAGTACTAAAAAACAGTCCTGATAGCGAAGCCACCATCCCGGCTAAGGTTGGGATTGTTGCCTTTGAGATCCCCGAGGCCATTGCTCGAGGGCTTCCTGTACCTGTTACCGCTAAGATGTCGAATACCTGGATCATGCCGACAACCGTGCCGAGCAGACCGAGTAGGGGACAAAGCGCAATCAATACTTTAACGATTGGTAGTCCCTTTTTATTCTCAATATCCTGACGAGAAACGATTTCTTGTCGGATCATCTTCGCGTTCCAGCTTTTATGTTCTGAACGCGCTTCCCAAAAGCCAACGGCTTTTTTCATTGCTTTAGGAGCGACGGCAGCAAAGTAAAACCAACGTTCTAACAGCACTGCCCATAACATGAAGCTGAGGATAAAGATGACGACGAGTACATCGCCACCCATGCCCAAGAAGCGCCTAATTGATTCAAGTTCTCCAACTAACCACCACATAATGCCTCCTTAGCTTTCGGCTTTATGCAGTTTTTCCTGATAGCGAGCGATGAAGCCTGCACTCTGTTCTTCAAGAGTTTGAACCAAACGGCGACCTTTACTGTGTACGATGGTGTAAAAGAACAGCAGAGGAATTGCGACAACCAGGCCAAGCATTGTTGTTACTAGTGCTTCTGAGATACCGCCAGCCATGAGTTTTGGATCGCCAGTACCAAATAGGGTGATGGCTTGGAATGTGCCGATCATACCCATCACCGTACCCAGTAGACCGAGAAGTGGTGCGACAGAAGCAAACAGTTTGATTGAGCTGATAAAGCGTTCAATGCTTGGTGCATTACGTAGGATGATTTCGTCCAGTTTCGCTTCAAGATCTTCTAGGTTGTCACCTTTGTGCTCTTGGTAAGCTTGGATAACTTCACCCAGTGGGTTGCCAGGAATCACGGTGTCAGATTTGGCTTGCTTACGCATCTTGCCACCAATCACCAATAGGCGTAGGTAACAAGCGAGAGCAATCAGCGCACCAACGGTACCCATAGCGAGGATGACGTAACCAACGATACCACCTTGGTCAATACGCTCTTGAACGGTAGGGCTTTGGACTAGTAGAGACAGAATCACACCACGAGATGGGTCGATAAACAGTGGTTCGTATGTGCCATCTGCTGATTCAAAACCGCCAACTAGGCCAGTAATGTTTTTGCTTGGTTGACGTGATAGCTCTTCGAACTTACCCGTTTGTGGTACGTAAGTGACGTATTTACCATCTGCGATTGCGTTGAACTCACCAACTAGAGTGACGTCACGTACTGCTTCTTTACCTTCACCGTATACAACGGTTGCTGGTGTGGTTGTTGTGTCACCTGAAGCCACGACTTGTTGTAGGATTGTGTGCCAAAACGCTTCAAGCTCTTGCGTTGATGGGAGTTCTTTACTTTCGGCAAGTTTCGCTAGCAGTTCATTACGCTCTGGGAATTGAACTGCGTTTTGAGAGGCAGCAAACAGACCTTTAAATTCACCCGCGTACTGACGAACGACACCAAACATCTCGCCTAGCGTACCAGAACGAACGCGTAGTGTTTCGGTTAGCTCAGTCAACTGCTTGTCGTTTTCATCAAACGTGGTTTTTAGTTGATCACCTAGCGCTTGCTGCGATGCTAACTCTTGACGAGCTTGCTGCAGTAACGCAGCTTGCTGATCGCGGTCACGCTTGAACGCCGCTTCACGTTCTTTGTTCTCTTTTGATTCAACAATACTCTCTGACTTGACGTTTTTCAGTAGCTCAGAAAGGTTTTGTGGTGCTTCAGCTTGTGCACCTGAAATCATGAATAAGCTCGCTAGTAGGCCAGCGGCTAGAGTTTTGAATCCTTTCATATCTTATTCCTCCCCAGCAAATACAGGCAGTTTGATCAAGGCTGGTGGCGCTTGCTTCTTAGCGATGCGAAGGCCTTGCTGTACCGCGATACGGTAGCTTTCTGGTAGTGATTCCCATTGACGGGTTTGTTGATTCCACATACCAGTTTCACCACCATCCGGAGATTGGAATAGTAGCGCCGTACGACCAATGCGTAGGAAGTCGTAAGTCACGGTTTCACCGTTGCGCTCTAGGCTCGCTTTGTAAGATTCAATCGAGCGAGAGAAGCCTTCTTCGATTTGGTAGGCTTCCATTACTTTACGGAACTTTTCTGAAGTGGTGACATCAGCGCGATCCATTAGGTCACGGAGCTCTACCACACGTTTGTTACGTTCTTCTTTTTGGAATGGAAGGTCCAAAGTCACGAACTCGTCCAGAGCATCGATCATTTTCAGTGTGAGAGGCACCACCTCTGTTGCGGTTTGATCGATTTGAGCAATTTGGTTGTTCAGTGAATCCAGCTCTCCCTGCTGAGACTGAACCATACGATTGATTTGCTCGTTGTAGACTTTCATGCTGTCGATTTGACGCAGTAGGCCCTTGTACTCGGCCAACATGCTTTCAGCACTTTCAGCATAGTTGTCGATTTTTTGCTGTGAAGCCTGAGAAGACTTCGTGGTTTTTGCTTGGTTAGCGACGACCGTACCAGAGTCGGCAGCAAACGCTGCGCCACTTACTGATAAAATCGCGGCAGTAACTGCACTTACGCCAAATTCCTTTAACGTCATAGTTGCATCCTTGTCAGTGTAAAAAGTCAGTCGAAAAGGGGCGCAGGAAAAGCTCCTGCGCCAAAGTTTTTAATTAAAAGTTTTGAGAGTAGTTCAAGAAGAAAACTCGGCCTTGAATACTGTATAGGTCAGAGTTGTAAGTAACGCCGTCTGATTCAAACGCTGGGTCTTCGTCAGTTAGGTTACGTACACCTGCTGTTAGTTTTGCATCCCAAGGCGCCATGTAGTTGTAGGCTACGTTGAACGTAGTGTGGCTTGGAATTTTACCTGTCTTGTTGTAATTCTTGTCGACATCTTGCGCTTGAGACGCAATGTAGTCTGCAGATACGTAGATGTCATGATCGCTCATCACATTGAAGCCAACACCCGTTTGGAAACGGTACTCAGGAAGACCGTTACGGCCAACTTGGTTGTTTGTTGGACCATCGACATACTCTGGGCTGCTGTAATCAAGTACATAAGAACCCATGAAGTCGTAACGAACGGTTGCCACATCAAAGTCGTACAGGTAGTTCACTTTCAGATCGAGACCTGATGTATTAAGGTCACCGATGTTTGATAGCGGCACGATAGCGTGTGTAATACTACCCGCTGCATCACGCGTGATATTTGAGTTAGGCTGACCGCTGCTGCGCTCTTGGTCAATCATGCTCTGAAGCGTGTTCATTACGATGGTGTCTTCAATACTGATGTTGTAGTAGTCCACAGTAAGATCGAGGTTTTCAACTGGCGAGTAGCTCACACCAAAGTTAAATGATGTTGAGGTTTCTGCATCCAAGTCTTCGTTTGAAGTACGTGTAGTTGTGTACTGCGTCTCAGGACAGTCTGCATCAGAAATGCCGTTCGCTTCACAGTAAACGTAGTCTTTTGCGAAGTCGTTTGACTCACTGTCCGCACCATAAAGGTTACTTAGAGAAGGCGCGCGGAAGCCCATGCCCGCACCGGCACGGAACATTAGGTTATCAAGTGGCTGGTAACGGAAAGACGCTTTTGGTGAAACGGCACTACCAAAATCACTGTAGTGGTCATAACGTACAGCGACGTTCATCTCGAGCTCATCAGTGAAGGCTACCAATGATTCTGCGAAGAATGCGTAGGTTTCGCGATCACCTGCCGCAGAGTTACCCGCGCTACCAATGATGTTACCTGCTTCACTTTGTGAATCGTATTGGTCAAAGTAGTCGTAGGTTGTCATTTCAGCACCGACATACAGAGGAATCGTAATATCACCGACTTCTGCTACGTCGAACTGTAAACCACCATTGAACTGGTGCATTTCCATCTGAGATTCACGTGCCGTTGTTGCCGCGAGATCGGCATTTGCATCGGCACTGAACTCACCACCTACAAACTCACCAGCATTTGCCAGTGCTTCTGCAGGTGAACGTAGAACGTAACCGGTGCCACGCTCATTACTGTTTGAGTAATTCAAGTGGTAACCCGCTTCCCAAATCACCTCACCAAAGCCATCGGTGTAGAATGATCCGTCTAGGCCCGCTTTCATGTCCGCTTGGAAATCAGTAACCGTGGTATCACGAGTGCCAACACCAGTAAAGCGGTAGTAAATGCTTGCTGGGCCAGCGGTAGGGTCAAGTTGGTTCTGCTCGAAGAATACTTTACCGCCATCGCTTTCAGGGTCAATTTCAAAGTAACCGGCTGCAGGTGCGAAGCGACCAAAGCTTTGGTTACGGCTCAATAGCATTTGTGCATTGAACGTTGTGGTATCCGTTAGGAAAATATTACCGTTAACGAAAACCGTGTTTCGCTCAAGAGAAGCGGTTTGCGCGGCATCTGCGGTGTAGTCGTAACCACACATTGGGCCTAAGCCTGGGTATTCAGTGATGCCAACAAAGCCTTTTGATGAATCACACTTTGCGTCTGTGTCGTAACCTGCAATTGGTTTTAACGCGCCATTGTGGTACACGTTACGGCCGTAGATACTCACGCCAGACATGTCAAAGTAGTTTGCAGAATCTGTGTTTTTAGAGCTTAGGTAATCACGATCGCGATAATAGATTTCATCTTTTGCGTCGTGCTCGAACGAGAAGTAGATATTACCTTTCTCGCCAGATGTACCCGTTACGATAGAGAAGTTCTTCTCATCACCACCTTCCTGAGATGGGATACCGCCACCGACAGTTACGTTGATGCCTTCAAACTCGTCTTTTAAAATAATGTTTACCACACCAGCTACCGCGTCAGAACCGTAGACAGCAGAACCACCGTCGGCCATGACTTCAACACGCTCAACGATTGCCGCCGGAATGACGTTCAAGTTAGCAGCACCACCACCCATGGTTGCTGAACCAGGCAGGCGTTTACCGTTGATCAGAACCAACGTACGAGATGCACCTAGGCCGCGTAGCGACATGGTCGCTTGGCTCTGCCACGAGCTACCAGAACTCTCACTGTATGAACCAAAAGAGTTGAATGAAGATTTTCGTAGTACATCCGCGATAGAGATGTCACCAGCTCGTTCGATTTCAGCGCGACCAATAACTGCTACCGGCGTGCTTCCTTCCATAGATGCACGCGTTAGACGCGAACCTGTCACTTTCATTTTTTGCAGCTTTTCGACTTGCTGCTCTTCTGCCTGTGCCGCGATTGGGGCCACTGCTGCTGTTCCCAATGCAATACTAATCGCAACAGACAAAGCGGTTGTGTTTTTAGACATCCTTGTTGCTCCGTTTCTTATAATTCCTTGTGTCGGTTGCCTACCGACTTTTTTATGACGTTAATATTTCGTTAACGCTTACGTCATATATACCTGAGATGGAAAAAGGAAGTCAAACCAGTGGTAAAAAGAGATGATGAAATGTAAAAATGATGTAAAAAACCAAAGTGAGCTAAATGTGTAGAGTTATCATCTATTTGTGGATTAAGTGTCGATGTATTATGTTGGCAAAATGCCGTATTTTGTGTTTCTTGCCGGCAGTAATGACTTATCTCGCTTATGGATTTTCATTGGGTTTATCGCTCTTTGAATTCCCGTTGAAATAGTGGATTATCCTGCGGGGTGAGTTTCATAGAATAGTGGAATTGTTAATGTATTTGAGTAGATGAGTATCAGAATATGATACCCATTGTAACAAAAGGGCTCACTCGTATTATGGCGTCAAATGTTACTTTAGGACGATGTTTTTTTATGCGATATAATTGGGTTTTTATGCGCCCTGTGAGCTCTTGATTGACCAGGTTGATATTCTGTATGAATTGATTTTGTGGTTTTTTATAATTTTTTACAAAAATATTTCGGTTTTTCGACACTGGTGGGGATTTGTCATGTTTTAGCTTCAATTACTTGAAGCTGCACAAGAATCAAGATAAATATGAGCCTGGAATTATTGCAGTAGTGTAAAAAACTGGTTATTGAAACGCAGGGAGTGTGTTTCAACAGCTTTAGTTACTACGGGATAGAGAAGCACCATTTGGGTTCGGAAATCTCCAGATTGAAGCCGACTCATAATGCACAGTAGACAAGGAGCAAGTTGTATATGCTGTCGTACTTTTTACGCCGATTGGCGTTGGTCATTCCAACGTTTCTCGGGATAACCATTCTTATCTTTGCTATCACACGTTTTGTACCCGGTGGCCCCGTAGAGCGCATGCTTTCTCAGATGCAGGCTCAAGGGGATGGTGCTGCGGCCATGACCTCTGCGGGTGGTAATACCGCGCTTTCTGATGATCAAATTGCCGAGCTGAATGCGTTTTATGGCTTGGATAAGCCTGTCGTTGAAGCTTATGTTGAGTGGTTGAGCCGTTTAGTTCAGCTCGATCTCGGTGAGTCGACGCGTTACTACGAACCCGTATCCGATATGATTGCAGAGCGTCTGCCCGTGTCACTTTTTTATGGTGGGATGACCTTCTTTATTAGTTATTTTATTTCCATCCCTCTGGGCTACTACAAAGCACTTAAGCACGGGTCGGTGTTTGATTCAGCTTCTTCCATCCTTATCTTTGTTGGTTATGCTTTACCGGGCTATGTTGTTGGTGTCTTACTGATTACCTTATTTAGCTATCACTTAGAGTGGTTCCCTATGGGCGGCTTTGTTGGTGATGATTTTGACGACTATGAAACCTTCTTTGAACGTGCAAAAGACGTGATGTGGCATGCGGTACTGCCTCTGATCTGTTACTTGATTGGTGACTTCGCAACACTAACCATGACGATGAAAAACAACCTGATGGAAAACTTGTCGTCAGATTACATTCGTACTGCAATTGCTAAAGGCTTACCGTTTAAGAAAGCGGTACGTAAACACGCGCTGCGCAATAGCTTGATTCCTATCGCTTCTCACTTTGGTAATTCGCTTCTGTTCTTTATGACGGGGGCATTCCTTATCGAAGTGATTTTCAATATCGATGGTATTGGTTTGTTGGGCTATGAGTCCATCATGGAACGTGACTACCCTGTAGTAATGGGTATCGTGGCAATCAACGCGGTATTGCTGCTTATCGGTAATATCGTTTCTGATATCTGTGTTGCTTTAGTCGACCCACGTGTGAAGTTTGGAGCGTAATATGATTAAAGTTAGCCCATTAACTGAAAAGAAATTTCGTAACTTTAAAGAGATTAAGCGTGGTTACTGGTCGTTTCTGATCTTATCCACCATGTTGATCCTTTCTCTGTTTGCAGAACTGTTGATCAACAGTAAAGCGCTGGTTGTTAAGTACGAGGGGAGCTTTTACTTTCCGGTCGTTAGTGATGTCCGTCTAGGCTCTGAATTTGGTCAGGCTGCTTCTAGTGAAGCTGACTACCGAGAGCTGCAAAAAGTATTTGAAGCGGAAGGCGGCGACAACTTCGTTATTCTACCTATTGTGCCTTGGAACCCGTACGAGCAAGATTTTAGTGGTGATTTTCCACCAACAGCGCCAAGTGCAGAGAACAAGCACTACTTAGGCACTGATGTGATCGGTCGCGATATCTTAGCTCGCCTAGTTTATGGTTTTCGTACAGCAATGGGATTTGCTTTGCTTACTATGGCGATCTCTTACGCAATTGGTACGGCGGTAGGCTGTGCGATGGGCTTTTGGGGCGGCAAATTTGACCTGTTCGTCCAGCGCCTGATCGAAGTGTGGTCGATGGTGCCATTCTTGTATGTCATCATGATCTTGGTTTCTATCGTTCAACCTACCTTCACCTTATTCGTTGCTATCAACGTACTGTTTGGTTGGATGGGGATGACTTGGTACATGCGAACCATGACCTACAAAGAATCCGCGCGTGAATATGTTATGGCCGCGCGTGCGCTAGGTGCATCAACGGGTCGTATTCTGTTTAACCATATTCTGCCAAACACCATGGTGATGATCGTGACGCTCGCCCCGTTTACCATTGCAGCAAACATTACTGCTCTGACGGCACTGGATTACCTAGGCTTAGGTTTGATGCCACCCACACCAAGTTGGGGTGAACTGCTGCAACAAGGTAAGTCGAACCTAGACTCGCCATGGATCGTTGCTTCTGTTGTGACTTCCATTGTTCTCGTTTTAGTGATGGTAACCTTCATCGGTGAAGCAATCCGTGCCGCATTCGACCCGAAAAAATTCACGCGCTATGTTTAAGCGAACAGCGTGAACAGAACATAAAAAGGGAAGTTTTATGAAAAGAATACTATTAGCGTCCACGCTGAGCGCCCTGAGTTTTGGTGCGATGTCGGCAACGCCTCCGGCGGAGTTAGACTGGCAAACCAACTGGAATGAGCCGCAATATGGCTCGCCTGAAGCGAAGCGTGGAGGAACTTACCGTACCTACATGTCGAGCTTTCCGCAGACTCTACGTAGCGTTGGTCCAGATGCGAACTCTGGGTTGCGTTCCTTTATCTTGGATGAGACGCCAGGATTGGTGGTTCGTCACCCTGACACTTTAGAGTTCATCCCTGAACTTGCCAATGAGTGGGCACTAGCAGGTGATAACAAAACGGTTTATTTCAAACTGAACCCAGAAGCGAAATGGTCTGATGGCAAGCCCGTCACGGCAGACGATTTTGTTTTTATGCTGAAGTTCTACCGTTCGAAAGACATTCTTGAGCCTTGGTATAACGACTATTACAACAAAACTGTCGCCGATGTCATTAAGTTTGATGATCACACGTTTGCTGTGAAGGCCGCGAAAGAACTTAATCCTGAAGAGCTGTTGTTAAGAATGGGCGCACTGCGTCCTCGCCCTGCTCATTTCTATGCGAATCCGAAGAAAGACGCTAACGGCGACGGCATTCATGATGATTTCGTTCGGTATTACAACTTCAAGAGTGAGCCAACAACAAGCGCTTACTACCTAGCGGATATCAAAAAAGGCAAAAGCGTCACCTTTAAGCACGTAGGTGATGATTGGTGGGGTTACACCAACAAGTACTACCAAAACCGTTATAACGTCGACAAAATCCGTATCACAGTCATCCGTGATAACGATATTGCCAAAAAGCACTTTGAGAAAGGCAGCTTAGACGCGTTTGGTTTGGTGCTACCAAGTTTATGGCATGACAAATCGGATACGGAACCTTACCAAAAAGGCTATATTCAGAAGTTTTGGGGCTACAACCAATACCCTGTAGGTGCAGGCGGTGTTTGGATGAATACCGCAATGCCATTATTGGATGACTTAAACATTCGTAAAGGCATCACTTACGCGATTGATTTTGATGGCATGATCGAAAATATCATGCGTGGTGATTACAGCCGTAAGCCAAACCCGACAGGCTATGGTCACGGTAAATACACACTACCAGACCCCAAAGCGCCCAAGTTTGACCCAGAAAAAGCAGCACAAGCATTTGTAGCCGCAGGCTTTGATAAGATTGGCTCCGATGGCATCCGTGTCAATGACAAAGGCCAGCGTTTGAGCTTCGAGCTTACCTACGCGACACCTGTGCATACGCCACGTATTGCCTTTGTGCGTGAGCAAGCGAAGTTGGCGGGCTTGGATATTGAACTTAAGTTGATCGATGGTTCATCGATGTTCAAATACGTTCGCGAGAAAAAGCACGATTTAGCGTTCCTAGATATGGGTACGTCTGAGATCCCAACCTATTGGGAGTACTTCCACTCAGTGAACGCCAATAAGCCACAAACTAACTCGTTCACAAACTACAGCACGCCAGATCTTGATGAGAAGATCATTGAGTACCGTTTCAACATGGACATGGATAAGAAGATTCAGCTAGGCCATGAAATCCAACGCGACATCATTGACGCGCACGTGATTGTCCCGGGTTACATGGTGCCATACGTTCGTTACGGCCACTGGCGTTGGTTGAAGCTACCTGAGAAGCCTATGAATCGAATGACAGGAGCGTTGTTCAGTGGTGGCATTATTGGCGATGGTACTTACTGGATCGATAAGGACGTGAAGAACGATACCCAGAAAGCGATGAAGTCGGGTAAAACCTTTGAACCGGTTGTTGTCGTTGATGACACTTATAAGCTGTAAGGATGTGTTATGGAAAACGAAGTAATCCTAAGAGTGAAAGACCTAGAGGTTGAATTCACAACCGATGATGGCCCAGTAAAAGTACTGCATGGTGTGAACTTTGATGTTCGCGCTGGGCGTACACTTGGCTTAGTCGGTGAGTCGGGCAGTGGTAAAAGTGTCACCTCGATGTCCATCATGGGCTTGTTGCCAAAGCCGTACGGCAAGATCATTAATGGTGAAGTGAATTACCGCGGTACTGATCTTGCCAAGCTGCCAGCAGAAGAAATGTATGCCATGCGTGGTGACCGTATTTCTATCATCTTCCAAGACCCGATGACGGCACTGAACCCGGTTCATACTATCGGTCGTCAACTTTGTGAAGTGTTAGAACTGCACCGCCCTGAACTGGATAAGAAGGCGCGTGAAACGTATGCGGTTGAAATGCTTGCGAAAGTAAAAATCCCACTGCCAGAGAAGCGTTTGAATGAGTATCCGCATAACTTGTCTGGCGGCATGCGTCAGCGTGTGATGATTGCGATGGCACTGGCTTGTAAACCAGACATTTTGATCTGTGACGAGCCAACCACGGCACTGGATGTTACCGTGCAGGCGTCTATCCTTGAACTCATGAACGAACTGCAAGAAGAGACGGGTATGGCGATGATTTTTATCACCCATGACCTTGGCGTGGTTGCTGAAGTGTGTGATGACGTGGCGGTGATGTATGGAGGTCGTATTGTGGAAAAAGCCGAGATTTTCGAGTTGTTTGATAATCCTCAGCACCCATACACCAAACGTTTGATGGGTTTGATGCCAAGTTTGGATAACGAACCTAAGCAGATGATCGACATTAAGCCGATTGACGCCAGTATGTTTGCGAGCTAACTGGTGCAAAGTGAACAAGTCATAAAAGAGGATGTTATGGCAAAAGAAGTATTAAGAATTGAAAATCTTAAGCAGCACTTTGTATCTGGTAAAGGACTGTTTAAGAAAGGCTACACCATTAAAGCGGTAGATGGTGTGTCACTGTCAGTAGGTGAGGGGGAGACTCTTGGCTTAGTGGGCGAATCGGGCTGTGGCAAAAGTACCTTAGGTCGTACCATTCTAAAACTGTACGAGCCAACCGCAGGTAAGATTTTCTTTGAAGGTAAAGACATCACTAAGCTGTCTGTCAAAGAAATGCGTTCATTGCGTAAAGACATGCAGATTGTTTTTCAGGATCCGATGGAATCCCTCAACCAACGTCACACCATTGGTATGATTTTGGAAGAGCCGTACATTATTCATAAGATTGGCACCCCTGCAGAACGGAAGCAATGGGTGAAAGAGGTACTGGTGAAGGTCGGTTTACCAGAAACCGCAGTCAACCGTTATCCACATGAATTCTCAGGTGGCCAGCGTCAGCGTATTGGTATCGCTCGTGCGATTGCACTTAAGCCTAAATTACTGATTTGTGATGAGTCGGTATCGGCATTGGATGTATCGGTTCAGGCTCAGATCCTGAACTTGTTGCTGCAACTGCAGCAAGAGATGAACCTAGCGATCATCTTTATTTCACATGATTTATCGGTGGTGAAACACGTCTCTGATAAAGTCGCAGTGATGTACTTTGGTAAAGTGGTGGAAGCGGGCAGTGCGAAAGAAATTTACGCTAATCCGCAAAATGATTATACCAAGACGCTACTTTCGGCGATTCCGATTACGCATCCCAAGTACCGCAAGAAAAAGCGCTTGGCAGAAAAAAAGCAGCAAGTGGCGTAATGCCACGACTCAAGTAGAACGGAAAGCCAGATAAAAAGGAAGCGCTCCACAGGATGGGGCGTTTTTTATTTTCACTTTTTTCTAGATATTGGATATTGAAATTAGCGTGCTACACTCCAATTTATTCCTTTGATTTGTTTGGATAGTTCGCAATGCCGTCCCATTTACCTCAATCATTCAGTCGCCCCTTTCTGAAAATCTTTCATGTGCTTGAAGCCGTGCTTTTGGTTGCCATCACGATGGCGACGGTGTGGGCGATGGCCGAAGAGTTTGTCCACATATATGTGCAAAAGCGAGTGTTACTTGAGGATATCTTATTAATGTTCATCTATCTCGAAGTGCTCGCCATGGTCGGACAGTTTGTGATGAATGGTAAGATCCCAGTTCGTTACCCTATGTATATTGCCATTATGGCGATTGCTCGCTACATCACCCTTGGTATGAAAGAACTCGACTCAGTGATGATTGTCTGGCTGTCTTTAGCGGCATTTATTCTGGCTGCTGCAACCTTGGTTATTCGAGTTGGTCATCATTATTGGCCGTATATCGATCATCAAACCGCCGAAAAAGACGAATAATTTTATTGAAAAAACCAGTCATGATGTGACTGGTTTTTTTATTGAAGCGCTAGGTGTGATTATCGGCTACTTGGAGAGGATTTTAAGTGAGTCAGCAATCACCGCACTGCTGCTGTCATTCTTGGCAATTTTACCTACGATTTGAACCTTGTCTTTTGGCGTTACTTTTTGTTCGTCCCAAACATAAGGGCCGATTTTTATGGTCATGCTCCCTGTATCATCGGCAAAGGTATATTGTTCATTGCCTAAAGACACGGTGATATGCCCAATAATGGTCACCGTCATCCCATCGGTGAGCCATTCTGCATTCATCACATCTTCAACGGTATTTAATGTGTCATTTTCTTTGGGGCCATCAAATCCCCCTTGGTCTGTCGTGAGGACGCTTTCTTTGGCGATAGTGTCGTCAGAAGCGAACGTTGGACTCGATAGAAGGACCATACCGATAGCGGTCATGAGTATTTTTTTCATGCTGTCTCCCGTCAAAGTGTGTCATTTTTGTGCAAAGGCAATAATTAGCATTCTAATTACAAAAGGCTATAGTTGTTAATGTAGCGCAATACAACAAAAAAGCTACGAACGTGACGGTAAGATCCGCCCTACTTTTGTTGGTTTTCGAAGTGTGCTGTGCTGACTCTGCGGTCGCTCTCTTTTTATCTAACCAGTTTAAGATGGGAATTTATGTTGGGTCTACAAGTCCGAGTCCAAGACTCATTAGTTGTGGGAATCATAAATGGTCTGATCAATGGGTACATCGCGTACATGCACTTTGAACCGATGGGTGTCGTGCCTGTCTCGATCAATCTGGTTCGCCATGAGCAGATAACGGTATGGGGAGAAGCGATCACCTTGACTTTTGGCTTAGGCATTATTCTCTCTCTCATCACATCGAAATTATTTCTCTGCCATTTAGGCAAAGCTTACCCAGAAGCATTGCCCCAAATGGCGTCATCGTTTTGGGCGGATTTAGTGCCTATTGCGTTGAAGCATTCTGCGGCTTTGTTTGGCTGGTTGACGGTACTCGCCTTGTTGTGGACACAGTACATTGGCAAAGTCATGGTTTCGGCCTATATCGCAGCGGTGATGGTTGGGATGTTTGCTTTCTTCATCACACTGATTCTCGAAGTCAGAACAAAAAATAGTTTGTTGTATAAAAAGGTCAGCGTCATTGAACTCATTGAAGAACATAAGGCTCCCAATTAATGACAGATGAACATTCGACGGAATTAAAGAAAGGAGAGGTCAGTTCCACACAAAAAGCCCGTTCGGTCACCTATATTATTTTTTTGGGCGTTTTATTACTCTGGCTTTACACCCTTTGGGCCGACAGAGTTACACCGATGACGGAACATGCGCGAGTGAATACTAATGTAATACGCATTGCTCCAGAAGTGTCAGGACCGATTGCTGCGGTTAACATCCGTAATAACGCCAGTGTGACCTTTGGGCAGCCACTGCTGACCATTGACAAGCAACCCTTTGAGTTAGCCGTCAAAGCAACCAAATTGGCATTGCTACAGGCCGGGCAATCGTATCAAGCCGATTCCGCTGCGATTAATGTCGCGAAAGCGAATGAAGTCGCGGCGCGCGTTAAGTTGAACAATGTTAAGCGTCACGTGGCGCGCAATCGTGTGTTAGTGGAAAAAGGCACGATCAGCCAAGCCGCTATGGATGACAGCTTAGCGGACCTCCAGTCGGCTCAAGCCAACTTGGATCAGGCGGTTTCCGCATTGGACAAAGCCAAGCAAGAGTTTGGGCCTCGTGACATCAAGAACCCAGAAATACAGGCGGCACTCAATAAGCAAGAGCAAGCGTTGCTAGACCTGAGTCATACCGAGTTAAAAGCCCCTGGCGAAGGGGTGATCACAAATATGGATGTGAGTGTTGGTGATTACGCCGCAGCAGGGCAACCGTTGCTGACGTTTGTGAGTAGTAATGGTTTTTGGCTGACGGCCATGGTCAGAGAAAACTCCCTCATGCACCTCAAAGCAGAAGATCCGGTGAAAATTGTTTTTGATTCGTACCCAGGTGAAGTCTTTAAGGGAAAAGTGACGTCGATTGGCTGGGGGAGCAGTGGTAATGGCAGCCTAACGGTGAATAACGCGAGCGGTATGTTTGACTCTCCGACCGGTAGTGTTAAAGCGCAACGCTTTCCGGTTAATATTGAATTTGTTGATCTACCTAGCGAGCTTACCCTTCGCTACAGTGGGCGTGCGGTTGTGGCGTTTTACCCCGATGAAAGTTACCTAGGTGAGCGCCTGCTTGATGTTTGGATTTGGGCTTGGAGTTATCTAAGTTATGTATCGTAGTAGTGCGAATCCATTATTAAGAGTGGCCATATTCCCCATACTGCTGCTGTTTTGGCAGTACGTATTTGGCACCGATTTGCCTTTGCTTGCTCCTGCTATGTGCGCTGTGTTTTTAACGACGACGCATGAACCGCCGCCGTTAGTGATGGTCATCATCATGGGCGTTGTGCTGTTTGTCACCGCTTGGAGCCAGGCACTGCTCAGTCAGCTGCTTTCGGATTACCCTCAAGTCTATTACCTTGCCTTATTTGGCGTGTTTTATTGGTGCATGGCGCGCGCGAAAAAAAATCCACAGGATGTGTTGGCGATTTTGCTGGTTGTATCTACGGCCATGATTGCGGTGTTTACCCAACAAAAGGGCGTAGATGTCAGTGACATCCCTCTTGCCTTGTTGAGTAACATTGGTATTGCTGGCTTCGTTGCGTATTTGGCTTATTTTGTCTTCCCTCATGGGGAGCCATTAGCGCCGTCACTCAGCCCCTCTCAAACTCAGCCGATGCATAATGATGAATGGCAGGTGTTTGTTAAAGCGTTGATGGTTTTGATTACCCTGTACGTGACAATGACGTTGGATCTCGAGCAGAGTACGATCATCACCATTGTTGTTGCATTAGTGATCAAAGATCCTGACCCTGTCATTGGTCACGACTATGGTTTAAGGCGCTTACTGGTGACTTATGCCAGTGTGTTGTATGCGATCCCACCATTAATCATGAGCGTGCTGCAGACCAATTTGTTGGGGATATTGGGGGCGGCGATTGTGAGTGCACTGTTTATGGGGATTCATGCCATGGAAAAGAGGGCGAGCTACAATTCGATTCAGCTGTTGTATTCGAGTTATGTGGTTCTGGTGTTTTATGGTTTGACGTCGACGAGCATCAGCGCGATATCGGATGATTTAGTTCGCTTTGGTTCGATTTTACTTGCTGTCGTTCTTGGCATCATGGTGCTGATCATATTGCAGCCACGCCCCAAATTGCACTAGACAGATATTGCCACCACTGGTGTTATTATTTGGCAGAAGATTAGCAAATAGTAGATAACAAGAATAGATTACTAGAAAAGGCAAAAAGCCCCTTTAATTAGGGGCTTAGTGTGCATTTGTGAACGAGAGAAAACTCACATAAACCTTATTCGATGTTCTGGATCTGAATGTGGGCTTATGAAATTAAGTTGTTTTAAAACAATATCTTGGGTTTTGTTTTTTGAGGTGATTTCGATTTTTGTCACCACCTGTGTCACCATTTGGCTGGTGGCTATAAGAAAATACCTAAGAGTTGATTTCGTTGGCACTAACGATTCTGGTCACAATAACACGCTTTTGCCCCGTTCTTTGCGTGATTCGCTCGCAACCCCACTAGTACGTGTACTTTTTGACATATTTTATTTACTAAAGCTTTCAACTTACAGATATCCTTCATTTATTGTGTACTTGAAGTTCTTAAAAGGTAATCCGACTCCGTACGCCACTTCCTATCCAGCGTATTCAGACGGACAGAGGGCGAGAGTTCTTTGCTGAGAAAGTCTAGAAGCAACTCATGATTTATGGGCTCAAGTTTCGCTCAAATAAGCCAGGCTCTCCTCATTTGAATGGCAAAGTGGAACGTTCGCAGAAAACAGATAAAAGAGAGTTCTATCCGACCATAAATGTCCCCGTGGGGCTGGAAGATCTAGATCTGCTACTAGCTGAATGGCGACACTACTACAACTGGGAACGGCCTCACAGCTCGTTAAATGGGTTAATCCCGATAGACAGGATTACTGAAATATCTGATCAGACTCCTTTGTTTGAAGACGTATCTCAGCACTACCTGGTCAAGAAAGAGCGGTTTCAAGAGCAGAATTACAAGCTCGATCTTCAGCTAAGAAAATTGAAACCGTCTCTATGAATCACACAAGTAATCTGTAGGCCAAAAAATTAGTCGACAGTGTACTTATATCCGTCTTCCTCATTACCTTCTATCGTAACCTCAAAAAGTATTGATGGTGAGGCATCTCCATCAGAACCGATAGCAGATGAAAAGCTTTGAGTTCGCGTCAACGTTTCTTCTTCGGTTTTCAGTACAATACGTGCTGTTTCACTTCCTTCACCTTCATAGTAGTTAGCCCCAATCCGGTATGTTCCAGCTTCTATGTTGTCACAAGGTAAATAATAATGCTCAGGCCCATAGCTAGTCGTATCGTCTACATCTAAATAGCCAGCGCCTTGAAAATTTCGATAATAGATATGGGCTCCGCTTGGCTCGAAAACATGCAGATCAACATCGGGCTCACTACCCCATGTTAATGTAGCAGTGAACGCCCCAGTACCGAGCACTTCTTCATTAACACTTAAGTTTCCTTCTGTCGTCAAGACGTCGTTAACAATCTTGCTTTTGGATGGTGTACCAGATGCCATGTATGAGAGGACAAAGCGATGACCAGTCCAATCCACTAATGAATCACGGGGAGTATTAGGGAAATTAGGTACATTCGCAGGCATAGAGCCAGGGATATACTCCATAACAATGTCTTCATACAAAGTGGTATGCATTCCCCCAGCCGCAACATACGATGCAGGGTTGGCTACAGCAACCATGCCCCATGCTGAGCTATACTCAGAGTTAAGTTCCGAAGCAGCCTGCAGTGCAAACAGGTTTCCCTGGGAATGACTCACGACGATAACTTTCTGTCCTTCTTGCAACTCCGCATTGTAGATCCCAACATGCTCTCTTACTACTGCTGGTGCGCTCGATGTAACTAACGCAGCAGATATATCTCGAAACACCTCGGCTACTGCTTCGGGCATGACCTCTGCACCAACAAGGTAGGCCCAAATCTTGCTCTCTTCGATGTTCAATTTTTGCTCAACCGCCTCAAAAAAGTCTAGTAGACCACCTTGTGTCGGGTTATGAGCGTTGTAATAATCTATTATGTCCTCCAAAGATGTCCCAGCAACTTCAGACTCTAGGGCTTGTGTAAGTACACGCTCTAGCGCTTGAACGATCGCTTAATTGGCTAAGCATGCCATTTCCGTAATATACTGATAGTCCTGGGGTACAAACTAATTGTGACTCTGCAGCAAAGACTGAAAAAGAGGGCAATACGATTAATGGTAATATTTTTAGTCGGTTCATAGCGCGCCCTCCATTAGTGTTTTTGCATCAAACGAACACGACTTGTAGAACTCACTATATTTGGAACCTTTTGATACCACGCCTGCAATTTGCTCATGAAAAAGCGAATATCTTGCGGTTCTTTCCCGCGTACTCATTTGCTGCGATACTATCTCGCCGACAGCACGATCATAGTTCTCATCCATCACATATACCGTGCATTCAAAAGCACGTTCAAAGCGAAGTAAGTTTTCATATGATGCGTCTTTGGATTCTGCTTGAATAAGAATAAGCTGTAATGCTTTGGCCACATCCATGAGTGCCAGGCGGGACGCTTCATCACTTGAATGCGAGAGCCCTATGTGACGCTGTATATCGTCTCGAACCCCATCTTCATCACTGTCTACACCTGCGATCGTCAAGTCATTCTCAGGCCCTGGAGCTGGCGGAAGAGGTAGGTTCGAAGAAGGGGAGATAGTGAGGACAACAGGAAGTGGCGAAGGCAGTACTTGTTTCGGTTTTCCCGCTTTGACTTCTCTTACTTGAATTACTCCATCAACGGTTTTTAACCCCTCATCGCTTGGGATGTTAATGACTACAAACACTGTATGAGCCTGTTTTGTTGAGGTATCCTCAATGTAACTCGGTGTAATCGATATCCATTGTTGAAGAGCGGGAACTACATGTAGTTTGATTCCTTCTACATCTGGAACATTATTAATGACAAGTTTTACCTCCTTAACTTGGCCTTGCTCAACACTTAACTCTAGTGAGTCTTGACTCCATGTTACTTTATCACTCGATGCGTAACTTGCGGAGCAATAAAGGAACAAAGCGGAAGCCAACCATAACGTAATTTTCATAGTGCATCCTTTCATTCTAATAGGCCATATTAATATAGTTAATATTAATATTAATATGAATGCATATCATTTCTTATTAATTTTAAGCTAATCACGATTTCATGACTGCTTAAGGAGATTAATTGGAATTCTGTAAAAAGATGCTAGTCAGTGTTGTGGATGAGTTGATTTGGCCAAAGGATAAGAGGATTTGTCATATCTTTGATTATCCGTTAAATACTAATTTAGCAAAATCACTGACTCACTTTTGTCCAATTCCGAGCTACAGCCGCATTAGCTCGAAATCCTGGTTAGGTATAGTGTCTACGGTTGCAACAAAGATAGGAGTCTAAGTTGTTAGAAATCAAAATATTAGGACTTTTCTTTGTAACAGCAATTGCAGAAATATTGGGCTGCTACTTGCCTTATCTTTGGTTGAAAGAAGACAAATCTGTTTGGTTGTTAGTACCAGCAGCTTTCTGCCTTGCTTTATTTGCATGGTTATTGTCTTTACATCCGACAGCAGCAGGTAGGGTTTATGCCGCTTACGGTGGTGTCTATATTTTTGTGGCAATCCTGTGGCTATGGGTAGTAGATGGCATTCGTCCGAGTTTATGGGACATTGTGGGTGTTTCAGTCGCTATGCTTGGAATGGCGATCATCATGTTTGCCCCAAGAACCACATAACAAAAGACTAAGGTAGACTACCAACATTTGGTATTTTCATAGCCGTAGCGATCGATCCACGCTTGCTCTTTAAGTGTTTTACGCAATTGCTGCTCATTACAACGACTGCCATGCTTTGCTAAACCCATTCGCCCAAAACTTGGTGAGATGGGGCTTATTATCGACACTTAGTTCAACTTCCACCCATACCTTTTTCTTAAACTCTTTGACGAGCGTCTCCATCCCTTGGGCATCCTCTGGGATCGCATAGAGGCTGGTGCTGTCACTGTAAGCTGATTTCAGACACTCATAACGAAGTGAAATAGGCTGACCGTTGACTTGACTAGCAATGCCTTCCCAAGCTTGACCGGGCTTACAACTATGGTTGAAACGGATAAAAGCCCGTTTGTTGTTTTGCTTATCTCGATCGATGAAAACATCAAATTTATGGCGTACCGCCAAAAGCTCGCTTAGAGAGCGGTTTGCCAAGGCTTTAACCGTTGTAATTTGGCTGTCTGATAGTTTTTGCTCGCCACTAAAAATTTTTTTTGTGACGGCACTAGGAAGGGCATCAGCATTCTGAGAGAGCCAGTATGTGAGCTGTTTGACGTCGTCATGGCTTAAGTTGTGCAAAAACTCACTCTCTTTTGTTTCGAGTTGGCTCAGCCCGTAGACAAATTTGTCCATGGCTTGAATCTGTTTATTGACCTTTTTTATTTGGCGTAACTGTGTTTTCTCGGTGTCATAGTAAGGGTGGATGGGAAACGTTTCACTCACGGGGAAATACTCGCTGATAGCGAAAGGTCGAGTAGTGAAAGAGTGATCTCGGTCTGAGTGGTGCTGAGAGACAAGAAAGTTCTGAAAGAAAATTGAGCGAGTGTCGTCTACTACCACGTGATTGGTTTTCTGCCATGCTTCGTTGCAAGTCAGTGCTTCGCCTTTGAGTTTTTCGTTGAGTTGAATGGCTTTGAGCGTCTCAATCTCTTTTTGGTATTTCTTCTGCATTCTATCAAGGCTTGCTTTTATGTTATTCGCTTTGTCCTTAGTTTCTTTTGCCATTCGCATATTATTACGACCAGACTTGTAGTCATCATACTTGTCTTCGTCGTAGCAATAGTCAGCCAGTTTTTCCCATAACTGACGAGCTTTATCGAGCCCTGTTTCCGTTCGTTTTATCTGTTTTTGTAGCTCGAACAAGGATTGCTGATGTTGTTGAACCAATTGGAGCTGCTTCTGGAGTGAGTCGTAGAGCTGGCCATCGGTAATTGGGCTAGTGATGATATGGCCAACGAAGTCGAACTCATTGTAAATATCGATTTGTTGATTATGTGGATCGATAACAGCGTTGTAGGTGTTCTCATACTTTTTATACAGATCCACTCCTTTGTCCCAATTACTGGTGGTGCAATAGCCTGCTTGTAGTGTGCAACTAACTGAAAAAAGTAGTAGTGCAATAAGTGGTCTTTTCATCGGCCAACACTCCTTGTCGCAACGGTGACGTTCGTCGCTGCATAGCTGATACTTGTTAGATCGGTCAGGGTTATATTGATAGTCGTCACAGTATATAACGCCAAAACGAGACTCACTTTGGTATGTATCAATTATTCATACATCAACGCTATTGAATTTGATAATTATGCGTATTTCGGTGATTGCGAACGCTCGTTTCGGTTTATTCCGATCACTTGATCCCGCTGTTTTTCAAGCAAGTTGTCGTCTTTTTTACAATTTAGTAACGTGAATAATTACGCGGCACACTTTTCAGGGTTCAAGTACACCTCATCGATATAACTCCA
>NZ_LIXE01000011.1:0-108091 GCF_003584965.1 Vibrio sp. PID23_8
AGCACCGCCGTATACTTTTGCAAGTGTAGTACAGATAGCTGCAGTTAGAGTTGTTTTACCGTGGTCAACGTGGCCGATAGTACCAACGTTTACGTGCGGTTTTACGCGTTCAAATTTTTCTTTAGACACAATCGTGTTCCTTCCTAGTTATGATTCGCTGGGATCATTATTGATCTCAACGCGCCAGAAATTGTTATTTTATGCGCCAACGCTCGTTAGCGCAATATTTGGACGGCCTGATCACGCAAAAAGTCTTAAACTTTTTGTGGACCAATCGTCAAATTAGTAACCACGTTCAGCCATGATTGCTTCAGCAAATGTTTTCGGCACTTCAGCATACTCATGGAACTCCATAGAGTAAGACGCGCGGCCTTGAGTTGCTGAACGTAGATCAGTTGCATAACCAAACATTTCAGAAAGTGGTACTTGAGCACGGATGATCTTAAGACCGGCCACGCCCTCGTCCATACCTTCGATCATGCCGCGGCGACGGTTAAGGTCACCAACCACATCACCCATCCAATCTTCAGGAGTGGTTACTTCAACTTTCATCATTGGTTCAAGAATCACTGGGTTTGCTTCAAGAGCACCTTTTCTAAAGGCCATTGAGCCAGCAATCTTAAATGCCATTTCGCTTGAATCAACATCGTGGTAAGAACCATCGAACAGCGTTGCTTTAATATCTAGTACTGGGTAACCCGCTAGAACACCACTGTTCATTTGCTCTTCGATACCTTTCGCTACCGAGCTAATGTACTCTTTAGGAACCGCACCACCCACGATCTCGTCAACAAAGACAAAACCTTCACCCAATTCAGAAGGCTCAAGTTTGATCCATACGTGACCGTACTGACCGCGACCGCCAGATTGACGAACGAACTTGCCTTCCACTTCCGCAGTACCACGAATGGTTTCACGGTAAGCAACTTGAGGTTTACCAACGTTACAATCAACGCTGAATTCACGCTTCATACGGTCAACGATGATATCTAGGTGAAGCTCACCCATACCAGAAATCAGGGTTTGACCTGTTTCGTCGTCCGTTTCCACGCGGAAAGATGGATCTTCTGCCGCTAGTTTACCTAGAGCAACACCCATCTTATCTTGATCAGCCTTTGAGCGAGGTTCTACTGCGATCTGAATAACGGGTTCAGGGAACTCCATACGCTCTAGAATCACTTTGTGGTTCTGGTCACATAGGGTGTCACCCGTCGTTACGTCTTTCAGACCGATTGCAGCGGCGATATCACCCGCACGGATTTCTTTCACCTCATCACGCTTGTTAGCATGCATTTGTACAATACGGCCAAAGCGTTCACGCTTCTCTTTTACAGAGTTATAAACAGAGTCACCCGTGTTTACAACGCCAGAGTAAACGCGCATGAAAGTTAGTGTGCCTACGAACGGGTCGGTTGCGATCTTAAACGCTAGCGCAGAAAACGGTTCGTTGTCGTCAGCATGACGCTCAACTTCATTTTCATTCTCGTCGATACCTTTAATTGCAGGTACATCAACTGGCGATGGTAAGTATTCGATTACAGCGTCTAGTACTGCTTGTACACCTTTGTTCTTAAACGCACTACCACAAGTTGCTAGTACGATTTCATTATTTAGTGTACGTGCACGCAGAGCTTGTTTGATTTCAACCTCTGTTAGCTCACCTTCTTCAAGGTACTTATCCATTAGCTCTTCGCTAGCTTCCGCTGCTGCTTCAACTAGGTTGTTGCGCCATTCTTCAGCAAGTTCTTGCATGTCAGCTGGAATGTCTTCGTAAGTAAAAGACATGCCTTGATCGGCTTCGTTCCAGTTGACCATTTTCATCTTGATAAGGTCGATAACACCTTGGAATTCTTCTTCTGCACCAACGTTAAGTTGGATTGGAACAGGATTCGCACCAAGACGGGTCTTAATTTGGTCCACAACGCGTAGGAAGTCAGCACCAGTACGGTCCATCTTATTCACGAATACCAAACGAGGAACGTGGTATTTGTCAGCTTGACGCCATACTGTTTCAGACTGAGGTTCAACACCTGATGAGCCACAGAACACAACCACTGCACCATCAAGTACACGAAGAGAACGCTCTACTTCGATTGTGAAGTCAACGTGTCCAGGAGTATCAATGATGTTTACGCGGTGATCTTGGAATTGTGCTTCCATACCACGCCAGAAAGTAGTAGTCGCAGCTGAAGTGATAGTGATACCACGTTCTTGCTCCTGCTCCATCCAGTCCATGGTTGCAGCACCGTCGTGAACTTCACCGATTTTATGAGAAAGACCAGTGTAGAACAGAATACGTTCAGTGGTAGTTGTTTTACCTGCATCAACGTGAGCACAGATACCGATATTACGGTAGCGCTCAATAGGAGTTTTGCGAGCCACGGTTGAATCCTCTTATACTTAGAGACTTAGGGACTATTGCTATGTCGAGAAAGCTATCCCCTAGATATAGCAATAGTTCCTAGCATGCGCATAGGAACTAAAGAAGTGCTGCAAGGAACCTTGCAGCACTGAAAAGGTATTACCAACGGTAATGTGCGAACGCTTTGTTTGCGTCAGCCATGCGGTGAACGTCTTCACGTTTCTTAACCGCAGTACCTTTGTTCTCAGACGCGTCTAGCATTTCAGCAGCTAGGCGTTGAGCCATAGATTTTTCACCACGCTTACGCGCAGCTTCAACCAACCAACGCATAGCAAGTGCGTTACGGCGAACCGGACGTACTTCTACAGGAACTTGGTAAGTTGAACCACCTACACGGCGAGATTTAACTTCTACCGCTGGGCGAACATTTTCAAGAGCTTCTTCAAATACAGCTAAGTGATCTTTACCAGATTTCTCAGCCATAGCATCTAGTGCAGTGTAAACGATTTTTTCTGCAGTAGATTTTTTACCGTCAACCATTAGGATGTTAACGAATTTTGCCAGCAGTTCAGATTTGAACTTTGGATCTGGAAGGATCTTACGCTGACCAATGACGCGACGACGTGGCATGGAATTTCTCCGTTGTCTTATTCTTCAGGTTATCCAAAACTTTGCAGTTTCTTCAAAAAATTAAAATTTAATTTTAGTGTTTGGCCTTACTTAACGCTTCTTTACAGAAAGAAGGGCATTAAGACTTAGGACGCTTCACACCGTACTTAGAACGACCTTGTTTACGGTCGTTAACGCCAGCACAGTCAAGTGCACCGCGAACAGTGTGGTAACGTACACCCGGAAGGTCTTTTACACGACCGCCACGGATTAGTACAACACTGTGCTCTTGAAGGTTGTGACCTTCACCGCCGATGTACGATGTTACTTCGAAGCCGTTTGTCAGACGTACACGACAAACTTTACGAAGTGCTGAGTTAGGTTTTTTAGGTGTAGTAGTGTAAACACGAGTACATACACCACGTTTTTGTGGGCACGCTTCTAGTGCAGGCACGTTGCTTTTAACAACTTGCTTTGCACGTGGCTTACGTACCAACTGGTTAATAGTTGCCATTAACTAGCTCCTGATTTACTTGAAAGTAAGCTTTGTGAAAAATCTAGCCCTAAAACCATTGGGTAGTTAGGGACGCAAAATTCTATGCAGCAGTGAGATGTGTGTCAAGAAATATACGGATCTTTTTTGTTCAATTGGGGCAATTTATCCGTAAAGTATTATCGACAGGAAAATAGGGTTAATCCCAAGTAAGCGATTTTTCTTGTTTTACCGTCAATTCAACAAAGCCTTCGTAGCTTATTAACCTGACAGAATGACTAATACGATTCGCCATTCCTCGTGCGTCAATATCACTTTGCAAAGCAAATACCGATGGGCCTTTTACTTTGCTGAAAGCATTATGCTGGGGGTTGGCTGCGTATACCGCATCTTCAATGAGCAGGACATCATCTTGCTCACTATACAGTGCCATTGCATCGTCTAATGCAGCGACGGATTTGATGATATGTAACATGGCTTCCTCAGAATGACAGTAACTTGCCAGCTTGTTGAAGTTTGTCTTTAAGCTGCTCGGCATTTAATGCTTTGGCTTCAATGACCAAGTCAGCTTGAGCTAAACCTCGCTTTGCGAGCGAATCTGAACATACGAAAACTTGTTCAATATCGTATAAATCAAATAATTTGAGCATTGGTGCATAGTCTTTACTGAGTATAGCACTGGGATCCTGCCCAAGCAGTAACTGGTAAACACCATCGCCAACAAATAGTACAGTGATGTCTTCACAGTATGCGGATGCTGCAAGCAATGCATCAATACCCTCACGTCCAGAAGCACTGCCATGAGGGGCCTGACGAAATAGATAGGTTAACTGACTCAAAACTGCACCACTCTGTCTTGGGTTAACATGGCTTCAGCTAAGCTCCCTAATCCAGCCTGCTCGAACGCATCCGATAAGTTGTGTTGCACAAGACTATGCTGATTTGCTTCACCTTCACTGATGATGCCACGGCGCAATGCCGCCGCAACACAAGTTTCAAGGCGAACGTTATGTTCCTTCGCCAAAGTTTGCCAAGCTTTGCTCAGATCAAACTCATCGTTGGCTGGTACACTCAATGCTGTACCATTGGTAACACCGTCTTGGTAAAAGAACACGCTGACTAATGAGTGCCCTTGCTTAATTACCGCTTGAGCGAATTGATAAGCACTGCGTGCCGATTGACGACCATAAACAGGCCCGTTGACCACCAGCGTGTAAGTTAATCCATTCACGCTTATTCGTCCTCGGTCTTACGCTGACGAATGTAGAGGTAAACCGTGTGCTTAGAGATATTCAGGCGATCTGCGACACGGTTGATGGCGTCTTTAATATCGAAGATACCTTTGTCGTAAAGCTCCATCACGATCTGACGGTTTTTGGTGTTATTTGATACCGATTTGTCTGCGTTAATCTCTTCAATGGTGCGCTCAACCGTTTGGTCAACCAGCTCTTCTACATCACTTGCAAAGTTTACCGATGACGCCGCTTCTTTCGCTTCTTGTGTTGGCATAAAGGATTGCAACACTTGAGAGAAAGGAGCGTCGAGGTTGACGTTGATACAAAGCAGGCCAATCACGCGGTTCTCACCGTTACGAATGGCAACCGTAATCGACTTCATCAATACGCCGCCTTTGGCTCGAGTGAAGTACGAACGAGAAAAGTTACGCTCAGAGCCTTCAATATCTTTAAGCATTTTTAGCGCCAAGTCGGTGATAGGCGAACCGACCTGACGGCCCGTATTTTCACCATTGGCGATTTTAATTGCAGAGGTATTGAGGTCTTCCAGAGAGTGAAGAACGATTTCACAAAATGGGCCGATCAGACTGGCGATACCATCGACGACGGCTTCATAAGATCTCAAGATGATTTTATCATGCTCAGAAAATGGCATCACGTTGACAGATTCCATTTCGAGCAACATCTCCGCATTTATTGTTTCTGTAGTGGTCATAAGTCTTCGAGCGAAAAATCAACAAATTGGTGTAAGTTTATCAGAAATTTTGAAACACAGCCTAGCAAACTCACTAACTAGTGACCTAGAACAAAAAAGGCCCATAAAAAGGACCTTTTTTCATTAAGTTAGCGCAGCAAGAGCTTATTGAGCTTCATTGCCATTCTCAACGTTTAGCAGTTCCACTTCGAATACCAGCGTTGAGTTAGCTGGGATGCTTGCTGTGTCTTGATCACCGTATGCTAGCTCTGGCGGGATAACGAATTTGAACTTAGAACCTACAGGCATTAACTGAACACCTTCAGTCCAACCAGGGATTACGCGATTTAGTGGGAACGTTGCTGGTTCGCCACGATCGTAAGAGCTGTCAAACTGAGTACCATCAATTAGAGTACCTTTGTAATGCACTTGAACGGTATCTGTGTCTTTTGGCTTTTCACCTTCAGCTGGCGTGATGACTTCATAAAGTAAACCAGAGTCCGTCTTCACTACGCCTTCTTGCTTTGCAAATTCAGCACGGAAGTCATCGCCCGCTTTCTTCGCTTCAGCCGCTTGCTCTGCCGCTTGCTTTTGCATGGTTTCCGCTACACGCTCGTCGAGAGACTCTAAAGCCTCGCGAGTTTCCTCTTCGTTCATAGCAGCGTTACCATTAAAGACATCTTCGATACCTTTAAGAACTAGGTCTTTGTTTAGGTTGATACCGATTTCGCTTGGTTTTTCGATGCTAGCGCTTAGGTAGTTAGCAAATGAAACGCCAATCGCATACGCTGCTTTGTCATCGTCGGTTTTAAAGTGAACCGCTTTACCGGTTTCTGCTTGAACTTGCTCAGCTTGAGGAGCTGCTTCTGGTTTTGTTTCTTCTTTTTGACAACCTACCGCGAGCATTACTGTTGCGGCAAGTAGCGACACTTTTAAAACTGATTTCATTGAATTCTCCAAATAATGGCGACGCCATTGGTTGTTGTGCACAAATCTTCTATTGAGACTAGTGAAGACAATATATATATCAATATACTAGCTATATGTCTTAAGACACAAACTGGATTATTAGATGTGATGCAAAGAATTTCTCATTTATTCCTATATTTAGTTGTAATCACTACGTTAAATGGATGCTTTTTTACCGATCATGATGTTCAACGATGGCCTCTCGAGCTTCAAGGTTCCACCAGCTTTGCGCTCAGTCGAGATGGCCGGTTTGCCTTATTGTATTCCACAGAGCACCACTTGATGCTTTGGGATTTGGAACAGAATAAGCAACTCGCTAAGCTGGGAGAACTTGATCAAGATGCGAATGTGGTTTCCCACATTCGCATTTCCGACAACGGGCGCTATGCCGTGACCGCAAGTCAAATGAACTTCGCGGTGTGGGATCTCGGATGGACGCAAGCTGAGGGGCTATGGTCTATCTCAGACGCTCTGATCCGCGATGTCGATATCACCAGTAACGGTGAAGAAGTACTACTTGGACTTTCCAATGGTAAAGCGATTCACGTCAACTTAGTCACCGGCCGTCGGATGGAGTTTCTTGCCCATAGAGAAAAAGTCAATTCCGTGGCAATTTCGCCAAATGGCAAGTTTGCACTGACGGGTGGGAATGACTATAACGCGTATTTATGGGACACCGAAACGGGCCTGGCATTACGCACCTTTGAACATGATCAGCGAGTGGTCAGGGTTGCACTTCAACGTGATGGTAAATTAGCGATGACATCAGACGGTGGCAACCAAGCCATAATCTGGGATTTAGAAACCGGAGAAGAAGTCACCCAGCTAAGTAGTTGGTCGCGTCAGCTGATTTTTTCCACCGCGCGATTCTCCGATGACGGCAGCTTGCTGGTGACAGGCACTCCTTCTGGCCGCGTGATGGTCTGGGATACTCAAACGGGTAAACGCATAGACAGATTTGAAGTCGAGCCGAAAAAAGATACTCGCCCTCCTCGCGCGGTCGTGTATGATGCAGCTTTTGATTCTAAGCAACGTGTAATTACTGCCACTTCTGCGGGTATTGCCCAAGCTTGGCAGCGAGAGAACGGATCATGACAGAAAAAATCATTCAGCAATTGGAAGCGCGCATTAATGACCTAGAGTGTCAGGTCGCATTCCAAGAACAGACTATTGAAGATCTGAACAGCGCATTATCACAGCAGCAACTGCAGCTCACTAAAATGCAAGATCAGATGAAATACGTGGTAGGTAAAGTGAAAAATATGGACTCGTCGAACATGGCCGATCCCGCGAAAGAGCCGCCACCGCCGCATTACTAAATGAATGCGTGAAAGAGAAAACAAAGCCCAGAATTGCCTTCTGGGCTTTGTCATTTTTACCCAGTAAGAAGATTACTCTTCAGCGTAGATCTTAACGCTCAATTCTCCTTGGGTATTGATCCCTGCTCTGTACATACCTGAGCTGTTCATCGCGAAGTGCAACTCTCCTTGCGCATCAATCGCGATTAAGCCACCTTCGCCGCCCATCGCTTTTAGTTCACCTTGAATAATGTGCTCACTGGCGGTGTGTACGTCTTCTTTGAGGTAACGCATACGCGCAGCGACATCTTCCGCTACGCGCTTACGGATAAAAAATTCGCCAACACCGGTAGTGGAAACAGCGACCACACCATTTTCTGCGACGGTCCCACAGCCAATCAATGCGGAATCGCCCACTCGGCCGTATTTTTTGTTAGTCACGCCGCCGGTGCTGGTCGCTGCAGCCAAATTACCATGCTGATCCAAAGCGACCGCTCCCACAGTACCGTGCTTATGATCATCGGGGTAACGTGATTCAGACAACGCAAACAACCCTTTTTCACGCATCGACAACAGTTGCTCATAACGATGGTCAGTAAAGAAGTAGTCTTGCTCGGTGTATTGATGGCCTTGTTCGAAAGCGAACTTCTCGGCCCCTTCGCCCACAAGCAAAACATGATTACTTTTTTGCATCACATCACGAGCGAGCTCTATCGGGTTCTTAATGTGCCTGACTCCTGCAACAGCACCCGCGGCTTGATTTCTGCCATCCATCACGGAGGCATCCATCTCAACCATTTCATTATGTGTTAGCACAGAGCCCTTGCCAGCGTTAAAGTTAGGGGAGTCTTCCAGCGCTTTGACGGCAGCGATGACAGCATCAAGTGCTTCACCACCCCTATCGAGAATTTGGTGTCCTGCTTTTACCGCCGCCGCTAAATCCGCCAAGATCGATTGTTTTAGCTGTGCACTCATCTGCTCTCGCAAAATCGTGCCCGCGCCACCATGAATGGCGATAGAAAATGGTTTACTCATCACGTTGCCCAACTTTCACTCGGTTCTTTGATCACACCTCAGATAAACAAAAAGCGCAAGTTGAAACCTCAACTTGCGCTTTTCAATTTTGAATCTAGATAACGTTATCTAGTCAGAGCGTGCGATTAGTGAGAACCGCAACTGCCGCCGCCACAACATTCGTGATCGTCGCCTTTCTCTTCGCCACCACAGCAGCCGCCTTCGTGATCGTGATCGTGGTCGTGGCCACCGCAACAACCGCCACCTTGATGGATATGACCGTGTTCGATCTCTTCTGCTGTTGCTTCACGTACCGCGACAACTTCAACTTCAAACGTTAGTGTTTGACCAGCAAGCATGTGGTTACCATCAACAACCACTTCGTCACCGTCAACTTCGGTTACTTCTACAGGGATTGGACCTTGGTCAGTATCCGCTAGGAAGCGCATGCCCACTTCGATTTGGTCAACACCCTGGAAAACTTCGGCAGGAACGCGTTGAACTAGTGCATCGTCATGCTCGCCGTATGCGTCTTCAGGAGTTACTGTTGCAGTGAACTTGTCGCCTGCTACTTTGCCTTCTAGTTCGTTCTCAAGACCTGTGATCAGGTTGTTGTGACCGTGAAGGTAATCAAGAGGCGCGTCAACCGTTGACTCATCGACAACTACACCTTCTTCAAGCATTACTTTGTACGCAAGGCTTACGACTACGTTCTTTTCAATTTTCATACTAACTCCAGAGAGATTAAACGACTTAACCAGCTCAGGTTAAGTAAACATGGATGACGATATTATGGGGATCAATCAGCGAACTTCAATTACTCAGGCTTAAAAATACCGATCATTTCCTGTTCAGAGTGTTTATTTTTCTCTACAGATTGTGGTTTACGTTGCTCAGTAAAATCACAATCTACACACTCGACCAATTCAATATTGTGCTCAATCCACCAGCGCAATGTATCTTGCTGGCTGCACTGCGGACAACTTGCTCCCGCAATAAAACGCTTTTTCGCTTTCACTTTCTATCCTTATTTCAGAGTGTTAGCCATGAGTACTACTTCCAATGATTGGGAGACTGATGATCGCTTTCCATTTCACGACCAAAAATTTCTTCTAATTCTTTACGTGCTTCTTTCGACCTTTGCGCCAATTCCTTATCCTCATTGTGCTGAGGTAATAAGTCCTTGAGCATAGCATTATCGAGTTTACGAAAATGTGCCTCTGCTCGCTTTGCCTGATAAGGATGCATCCCAAGCTCGACAAGTGCCTGACGGCCTAGATCTAATGCGCCTAAAAACATTTCACGTGAGTAATTTTCCACGCCATGGCTCATCAACTGATACGCTTCTACACGACTACGCGCCCGCGCCAGAAGTTTAAGGTTGGGAAAATGGTCTCGACAAATATCAACAATCGCCATCACTTCATCCGGTGAGTCAGTACAAATCACCAACGCTTCTGCTTTATCGGCTCCGGCTGCACGCAGTAGATCAATATGTGTCGCGTCACCATAAAACACTTTGTAGCCGTACTTTCTCAGTAGATGAATCTGACTCGCATCACTTTCCAAAACCGTTACTTTAATCTTATTGGCATACATCAATCGACCAACAATCTGACCAAAGCGACCAAAACCAGCAATGATGACACGCGGACGACGATCCACGACTCCACTTTGTACACTTTGCTCTTCTTCTTGATTGAGCGTGTGCGCAAACCATCGCTTCTGCCCCATCAACAACAATGGCGTTGTCACCATCGACAAACTCACCACCACCAACAAAAACGCCACCTGTTCTTTGGTCAAAATGCCTTCTTGGCTCGCCGCTGTAAAAATGACGAAAGCAAATTCCCCACCCTGACTCAATATGGCCGACATACGACTGCGGGCTTTAGCGCGAATCCGAGCCATGCGTGACAAGAGGTAGAGCACCAATCCTTTGACCATCACCAAAGCCACCACCGCACTTAAAATAGCGATCGGTTGCAAAGCCAGTAAGCCTAAGTTGACCGCCATACCGACGGCAATAAAGAACAACCCAAGTAACAAACCTTTGAACGGTTCAATCGCGATTTCCAATTCGTGGCGATATTCACTCTCGGCAAGCAGTACACCCGCCAAAAAAGTACCTAGCGCCATCGACAAACCCAGTTTTTGCATCGTGACTGAAATACCCAGCACCACTAACAACGCCGCTACCGTAAACAGTTCCCGCACACCGCTCATGACCACAAAACGGAATAAAGGGCGCAGTAAAAAGTGGCCGCCAACCAACAAGCCAATTACACTGCCAATCACCCAAAAGGCGTCTAACCAGTCGCCACTCGATTGCCCACCAGAAAGTAACGGTAACATCGCCAACATAGGGATCACCGCAATGTCTTGAAATAACAACACCGCAAAGCCAGACTGACCGGTTTCAGTGCCCGTCAGACCTTGTTCTTGAATCACGCGAAGCGCAATTGCGGTAGAAGAGAGCGCCAATCCCATTCCAATCACTACGCTGACTTGTATACTTACGCCAAATAGACTGACAAGACTGGCGATCACCCCTGACGTAACAATGACTTGGGCTCCACCTAGCCCTAAAATCGGTCCGCGCATTTGCCAGAGTTTCTTCGGGTTAAGCTCTAATCCAATTAAGAACAACAGCAAGACCACACCCAACTCGGCGAAATGCAAAATAGCATCCACATCGCGAATTAAACCAAACCCCCAAGGCCCGATCATGACTCCCGCAATAAGGTAACCAAGTACCGACCCTAGCCCTAAACGCTGGGCAATAGGTACGGCAATCACTGCTGCCGATAGGAAGATCACGCTGCTTTGTAAAAACTCACTGGTCATCGCCATGCGCACCTCCTTGTGAGCCGATAAACGCTTGCAACGGATTCATCAACCATTGGCGGTATTGCTCTGCATGTTGGTAGCGTTCAATATCGGATACATTGCGCGACCAATAAAGCACCATTGGTTCCATCCAGTGCATCTGACATAACGCGGCAGTTAACTCAAAAGGCTGTAATATCTGTGCCAACGGGTATTTGTTGTACCCCAGAGAACTGAAAGCCTCTTCTTTACCTCCTGTGGTGATGACACTGCGCCAGTATTTCCCCTCAAGTGCGCAGCCATCACCAAATGCGAACCCTTTACCCAATACACGATCCAACCATTCTTTCAATAATGCAGGGCAGGAGTACATATAGAGTGGATGATGGAAAACGATCACATCATGCTCCATCAACAAGGTGTGTTCGTAATTCACATCAATAAAAAAATCAGGATATGCAGCATAAATATCGTGCACCGTAACATGACCAAGTGATTGAATTTTTTTTATCATCACTTGATTGGCTATGGAATTTTGTGGCTCCGGATGAGCGTAAATCACCAGAACCTTTGGTTGTGATGATTTCGGTGTCGATGGTTCAGCAGCCAAATAGTCGTCCTTGCATTGAATTATTAGGGAAAATAATCGTTATCAGTTTGTTATACTTTTTTGTCCTGCACAATGCAATTCATGACCAATAATCGACATTTCTGCCCAATACCCCTACTATTCACCGCGAGACCAATGACTAAGATGCGCTCACCGCGCGAAACGAAGTAGAACTCTATGATTACCTTCTCTGATATCCAGTTACTGCGTGGCGGCAAACCATTGCTTGAGCAAGCCTCTGCGACCATACAACCAGGCGATAAAGTTGGCCTCGTGGGCAAAAATGGCTGCGGTAAATCCACACTATTTGCCTTGCTAAAAGGTGAATTGTCGATCGATGCAGGCTCGTTCAGCCAACCGCAACATTGGGAGTTGGCTTGGGTTGCACAGGAAACCCCTGCGCTTGAACGCAGTGCGTTGGAGTACGTCATTGATGGTGACCGTGAATATCGTGGCCTAGAAGCGCAGCTGCAAAAGGCCGAAGAGGCCGATAACGGCACATTGGTTGCTGAAATCCACGGTAAGATTGAAACCATCGGTGGTTACAGTATTCGTGCGCGAGCCGCTGAACTTCTCGATGGTTTGGGTTTTAGCCAAGCGCAAATGAGTTGGAACTTAACCCAGTTCTCTGGGGGGTGGCGCATGCGCCTGAACTTGGCTCAAGCGCTGTTATGTCGCTCTGATCTATTGCTTCTCGATGAACCAACCAACCACTTAGATTTGGATGCGGTAATGTGGCTAGAACGCTGGCTGCAAAATTACCCGGGCACGCTGCTCTTGATCTCACACGACCGTGATTTTTTAGACCCTATCGTGGGTCGTATTATTCACATTGAAAACCAACAAATGAATGAGTACACCGGTAACTACTCTTCATTTGAAAACCAACGTGCACAAAAAATGATTCTGCAACAAGCCATGTTTGAGAAGCAGCAGAAGCAGATGTCACACATGCAAAGCTATATTGATCGCTTCCGCTATAAAGCATCAAAAGCACGTCAAGCACAGAGTCGTATCAAAGCCTTAGAGCGCATGGAAAAAGTGTTGCCAGCGCAGTTCGATAACCCATTTAACTTTGAGTTCCGTGAGCCAGCTGCCCTGCCGAACCCAATAATGATGATGGACGAGGTCTCCGCAGGTTACGGCGATAACCTGATCTTAGAGAAGATTCGCTTGAACCTTGTTCCTGGCAGTCGCATCGGCCTACTTGGCCGCAATGGTGCGGGTAAATCAACCCTAATCAAACTGCTTTCTGGCGAATTAAAGACACAAGGTGGCGATCTGACTTATTCACAAGGCGTGAAGATTGGTTACTTTGCTCAGCATCAGTTAGAAACGCTGCACCCAGAAGAAACGCCGCTGCAACACATGATGCAGATTGCACCTGATAAAAATGAACTGGAGCTACGTAACTATTTGGGTAGCTTTGGGTTCCAAGGTGATAAAGCACTAGAGAAAGTGGCCCCCTTCTCTGGCGGTGAAAAAGCCCGTTTAGTACTGGCGTTGATCGTGTGGCAAAAACCAAACCTATTACTACTCGACGAACCAACCAACCACTTAGATCTGGACATGCGCCAAGCTCTGACCATGGCGCTACAAACCTTTGAAGGTGCCATGGTGATCGTTTCGCATGACCGCTACTTATTACGCGCGACCACCGATGATCTTTACCTTGTCCACGATCGCCAAGTCGCCCCTTTCGATGGTGACCTGAACGATTACTACAAGTGGCTGACAGAACAGCAGAAAGCTGAGCGTAAAGAAGCGCAAGCAGCACAACCTGCGAAAGACAACGTGAATAGCGCGGCGGCGAAAAAAGAGCAAAAGCGACGCGACGCTGAGTTTCGTAAACAAACAGCGCCAATTCGCAAAACGCTGACACAGTTAGAAAATAAAATGGATAAGTTAGGCGAAGCTCTGGCAAACGCAGAAGAGCAATTGGCAGATAACTCTCTGTATGAAGCCGAAAATAAGGCTAAACTTAACCAAGTGTTAGCACTTCAAGCCTCGAGCAAAGCCGAACTTGAAGAAGCCGAGATGGAATGGATGACTGCTCAAGAAACACTAGAGCAGATGGAGCTAGAGTTTAATCAATGACAACCAAGCACGCAGAATACACACTAACCCTAGAACACCTTTGGCACTTCAGTCTGCAATTTTATGGTGTGCGAGAAGTGAAAGAAGCGTGCTTGTCATTGCAAAACAACTATCACGGTAATGTGAATCTACTGCTGCTGCTCAGATGGCTCGATGAGCAGCAGGTCATCTTCCTGGAGCAAGATTGGCCGCAAGTGCAAAACTGCCTAGGCCGCAGCGAAGCCATGCTCCACTCTTTTCGCGAACTACGTCGCCACCTTAAGTCTCAAGTTAACGATGCCCTGTACCGCGAAGCCCTACAGTTCGAACTGCAACTCGAAAAACAGCAACAATCGGATCTGGTTGATTGCATTAACTCTCTAAAACTCATCAAAAATGACGGTGAACCACTGACTCAAAGATACTGCCGTCAGCTTGGCGGTGAGCACCTCCAACATGCGTTCTCAGCTCCAGTACCGAACATTCAGCATCCATAACTCAGTAAAATATCTATACTAAAGCTATAAAGGATTATATTAATAAGTCTTTCAGCAAACTCTGAAAGTACACGGAAGAGCAGTTAGGTATGACACAATTTTTTGCAGCCGCCGGGATCAAGAACCCGCACCTCCAAACCCTGTTACCACGATTTATTCGTAAAAAAGCACTGTTTACGCCTGTTTGGCAAACCTTAGATACCCCTGATGGGGATTTTCTGGATTTAGCTTGGTCTGAAGCAAACCATCATGCCAATAACAAACCCATCTTCGTCCTCTTTCATGGTCTTGAGGGCTGCTTTTACAGTCCTTACGCCAATGGCTTGATGCATGCTTTCTCACAGTCTGGATGGCTATCGGTGATGATGCACTTTCGCGGTTGCAGCGGCAAACCGAACAAGAAAGCCCGAGCCTATCACTCTGGTGAGGTCACTGACGCGCGTCACTTCCTCGAGTATCTTAACCAACGGTTTCCTAATAACCCTAAAGTCGCGGTCGGTATCTCTCTTGGTGGCAATATGTTAGCAAACTACTTGGCGCAGTATAAAGACGACCCTATTTTGAGTGCCGCGGCCATTGTGTCTGCGCCACTGGACTTGGCTGCGTGCGCCAATCGTATTGAGCAAGGCTTCTCTAAGGTCTACAAACGCTACTTGCTTTCATCACTTAAGCGTAATGCGCTGCAAAAGCACGACTTGATCCATGGAGAACTGGCCCTCTCTTATCGTTCGATCAAACGCGTGACTCGCTTATATGAGTTTGATGATCTGATCACCGCACCATTACATGGGTTCAGAGACGCACAGGACTACTATGAGCAATGTTCGGGATTAAGCAAGCTTCAGCAGATCGCTTTACCGACACTGATCATTCATGCCAAAGACGATCCGTTCATGACCGATGCGGTGATCCCTAAGTTTGTTCTGCCCGATAACATTGATTACCGCCTGTATGAGCACGGTGGTCACGTAGGCTTTCTCACTGGCACAGCATTAAAACCTAAATTCTGGCTTGAAGAAGTGCTGCCCGCCTATTATGAGAGTATCGCGGCGAATCATCTTTCTTCTGTATCCGCACAGCAAACTCTGTAAACTAACCATTCGTCATAAACGTTTGAGGTATTTATGATCATTCCTTGGCAAGACATTGCGCCAGAAACGCTAGAAAACTTGATCCGTGAGTTTGTGCTACGAGAAGGCACTGACTACGGCACGGTAGAAATTTCCCTGCAAGACAAAATCGATCAAGTTAAATCACAGCTGGAGAAAGGAGAGGCGGTCATCGTGTTTTCTGAACTGCATGAAACCGTTGATATTCAGTTAAAACAAAAATTTTAATTGCCGCACATTTTACCGTATTTCACTCCATGACAAGCGCTTGTTACATGCTATAGTGGATTATCAACCGTGCAGCGCCACTTCGCTGCACATTGCCAACGAATAATGGACTTGTTTACCTAAGATTCAGCTGGGTAAGTAATTTTTCGACAAGGTTTGTCATGTCAGCGAAACACCCAATCATTGCAGTTACTGGTTCATCCGGTGCCGGTACTACGACCACATCTGAAGCCTTCCGTAAGATGTTCAATATGATGAACGTCAAGCCCGCATGGGTTGAGGGGGACAGCTTCCACCGCTTTACTCGCCCAGAGATGGATGTAGAAATTCGTAAAGCGCGTGATCAAGGCAGACACATCAGTTACTTTGGCCCTCAAGCTAATAACTTCCCTGGACTGGAAGCCTTTTTCCGTCAATTTGGCCAGGATGGCACTGGTAGTGTACGCCGCTATCTGCACACCTTTGATGAAGCCGTACCTTATAACCAAATGCCAGGCACCTTTACCCCGTGGCAAGGTTTACCTGAAAACAGTGACGTGCTGTTCTATGAAGGATTACACGGCGGCGTGGTCGATGGTGATGTCGATGTGGCTCAGCATGTTGATTTTCTGATTGGCATGGTGCCGATCGTGAACTTAGAGTGGATTCAAAAGTTCGTACGCGATACGCGCGACCGAGGTCACTCTCGTGAAGCCGTGATGGATTCAATCGTGCGCTCAATGGACGACTATCTTAACTACATTACACCACAGTTTTCTCGTACCCACATCAACTTTCAACGTGTCCCGACCGTGGATACGTCAAACCCACTTAACGCCAAAGGCATACCAAGTCTGGATGAAAGCTTTGTTGTTATTCGCCTTCGTGGCATTAAAAATGTCGATTTTCCTTATCTACTCGCTATGATTGACGGCTCATTTATGTCACGCCACAACACCATTGTCGTGCCCGGCGGTAAGATGAGCTTTGCCATGGAGCTCATCGTCAGGCCGATTCTGCAACAGCTCATCGAAACGGGTAAAATTGGTTAAAAACCTCGCGAATAAAGTGTTTACTTTTCATACCGTGATCATGTGCACATTTTTGCTTACAAAATCTCCACCATGGCACGATTAAAATCAAGAAATCGTTTTCGAAAAAGGATACTATTTCTAACCGAAACACAAGAGAGCTTGCAGTATAGAAAAGTATTCTTATTCTAGTAAGCTAATTCGGGCTTAGCTAAAATACGGATAGCGCAAGCGTACCCTGCAGAGGAAGTGATATATTATGGTTCTAGGTAAACCTCAAACCGACCCAACACTAGAGTGGTTTCTTTCACACTGTCATATTCATAAATACCCTTCAAAGAGCACGCTAATTCACGCGGGTGAGAAAGCTGAAACGTTGTACTACATCGTTAAAGGTTCTGTTGCGGTTCTTATCAAAGACGAAGAAGGTAAGGAGATGATCCTTTCTTACCTAAACCAAGGTGACTTCATTGGTGAACTAGGTCTATTCGAAGAAGACCAAGAGCGTACCGCATGGGTTCGTGCTAAATCTCCTTGTGAAGTGGCTGAAATTTCGTTCAAGAAATTCCGTCAACTTATTCAAGTAAACCCTGACATCCTAATGCGCCTTTCTGCGCAAATGGCTCGTCGCCTTCAAGTTACTAGCCAGAAAGTGGGTGACCTAGCGTTCCTAGACGTAACTGGTCGTATCGCTCAGACTCTTCTGAACCTTGCTAAGCAGCCAGATGCAATGACGCACCCAGACGGAATGCAAATCAAGATCACTCGTCAAGAAATCGGTCAAATCGTTGGCTGTTCTCGTGAGACAGTAGGCCGAATCTTGAAGATGCTAGAAGAGCAGAACCTAATTTCTGCACACGGCAAAACTATCGTTGTTTACGGGACTCGTTAATTCCGATTAACGTTTAAAAAATTCAAAGCCACCAATAGAAACATTGGTGGCTTTTTTGTTTTAGAAAAACACTGGATTAGCGCCCTCTATTTTTTTCCGTTTGTGCTCTCAAAGATCTTATCTGCCGATGCGGCAACAAATCCTGAGTACAAGTCACCGTTATCCATTGCGTAGCGCTTAGCAAACTCGTAAAAGCCTCCAGGAATCACTTCAACACCTTCCGTAAAGGCCACTGGCACTTTATCGGCCATGGTCGAAGATTGCTCTAGCAACACCTGTGGCGTACCTTTTACTTCGCCGCCGTTTTCGTTGATGGTGAAGCCTGCTGTGCGTAGGTGGTCGTTTACTTGCTTCACTTCTTGGTGTTGGTTAAGTTGGTTTACGCTCACGGTAAAGTGATTTGCGCCGTAACCATGTGCAGCAAGCCAAGAGGCATACTCACTCTCGTTCGCCAACGTTTGGAAATCAGCGTAACTAATCTCCCACAAACGTCCACCATACAAGAAGCCGCTGCCAATCAGCTTTGAAGCATCAACCTGCTCGACCAGTTTATGAACGATGTCTTGCAGCTCTGGCGAACATTCATCGACCTTCAACTCACTGATAAACACTTTTGGTTGCTTTGGATCTGGGTGCTCAAAGTGTTTTGCCACCAGCTTTTTGCTTTCAAATACGTAGTCACCACAGGCTTTATAACCCACTGTCAAAAATGGTTTCGCCAACGTTTCAATACCGAGGGGAGCGACATTAAACGTACGTAGCGCAATATGGTCATTAATCAAAGGCTCATCTTCTTGTAGAAGTTGATGGACTTTAGCAGCTGAAGGGCAAAGACGTTGAATGTAGTCTTGCCATAGCGATTCAAATAACACATCGGGCGTCATAACGACTCCTTGTTATGAAATGTAGAGTTAGAGATAAGAGGAAGTTGACCGCTCGTTCACAGCCCCAAGGCTGTCCAGAATCACGAACACGCGGTCATCAACCTGTGACGGTATGTGAGGCATTAATGCCAGTCAGTCAACACGCGTTGGGGAGTCTTGAGCTCGCCTTTAGCGTTTGCCAGCGCGCTTTACCGGAATCCTAACTTGGTAAATAGCTCTGGCAGATAGAAGCGGTGATACTTTGTTACCGCTTCGTATTTCTCGATTACAGGCTGACACCTGGGCTCAATGTTGCAGGCAAGACCGTCTCGCGACCTTCCACTGATGCCATTGGGTACGCACAGTAGTCTGCTGCGTAGTAAGCACTTGGGCGTAGGTTACCTGACGCCCCCGGACCACCAAACGGTGCATCACCACTGGCTCCCGTCAGCTGACGGTTGCGATTCACGATACCTGCACGAATGTGGTCAACGAAGTATTCCCACTCTTGGTCGTCAGTTGAAACCAGACCCGCAGAAAGACCAAAGCGCGTATCGTTCGCTAGCTCTACCGCTTTCTCTAGCCCTTCGTAGCGCACTACTTGCAGAAGTGGACCGAAGTACTCTTCATCTGGCAGTTCAGCAATGTTCGTCACATCGATGATGCCCGGAGAAACAAACGCCGCTTCGCCCGCTTTCGCTTCAATTAAGCTTTCGCCACCAAGAGCTTGCAGGTTAGCTTGTGCATCCAGAATAAACTTGGTTGCCGCGACCGAAATTTGTGGTCCCATGAATGGCGCAGGCTCAGCAAATGGTTGGTCAACGCGAATGTTACGTGTCGCTTCCACCAACTTAGCAATCACTGCATCACCCTTATCTCCAAACGGAATGTACAGACGACGAGCGCAGGTACAACGTTGACCTGCGCTGATGAAGGCTGACTGGATGATGGTGTAAACCGTTGCATCTAGGTCGCCGTAGTTACCCGAAATAACCATCGGGTTATTGCCACCCATTTCTAGCGCCAGCATCTTGTCCGGCTGACCTGCAAATTGACGATGCAGAACATGACCTGTGTTTGCACTACCCGTGAACAGCACGCCATCAATGCCTTTCGCGTCCGCTAGCGCAATGCCGGTTTCTTTCGCACCTTGGACTAGGTTAATCACACCTTTCGGTAGACCCACTTCTTCCCACAGTTTCATGGCTAATTCACCCGTCCATGGCGTTTGCTCAGACGGCTTGAATACCACTGTGTTACCCGCAAGTAGTGCTGGCACGATGTGACCATTTGGCAGATGACCTGGGAAGTTATAAGGGCCGAATACCGCCATTACACCCAATGGGCGGTGACGCAATACAATTTGGTTGCCTGCGGCTTCACGTGTCGCTTCACCAGTGCGGTCGTGGTAAGCACGGATAGAAATCGCAATTTTACCTGCCATTGCCGCCGCTTCAGTACGAGTTTCCCAAATCGGCTTACCGGTTTCTTTAGCAATCACTTCGGCAATTTTTTCGCTGTTCTCTTTCACTTTCTCAGCAAAAGCCAACACGATCGCTTCACGCTCTGCAAATGGACGCTTCTTCCAGTCAACAAACGCCTCGCGCGCCGCAGCAACCGCTTGGTTCACTTGCTCTGCCGTCGCGCCTTTGCCCTGCCAGATCACTTCTTGGTTGTACGGCGACAAAGACGTAAATGCTTCACCCTGACCTTGTACCCATTCACCTGCAATCCAATGTGTCATTGTTTCTATCCTTAAATTCTGTCGTCAGTTACTGCGGAAGAAGGCGAACAAAATCCCCTTCACCAACCAAAAGTGCATTCGCCAATTCTGGCGCGAGCACCACGCTTTGTGTTTCTGCGTCATAAGCCGCTTTTGCTGCCGCGGCACGGAAATTCTCGAATGATGAATTACACATCAAGAAGTCTTGCGTGCTGGTATGTTCAGAAATTTTGACTTTAGCGCGGAATGAGTGGCGTACCGATTCAATATTGCGTAAGTCACATTCCACTGAAGGACCACCATCGAAAATGTCGACATAACCCCGGTTGGTGAAACCTTCATTCTCTAGCAGTTTCAACGCCGGGCGCGTGTTGTCATGCACTTGACCAATTACGGCTTGCGCTTCTGGGCTCAACAGGTTGATGTAGATTGGCAACTTCGGCATCAAGTCAGCGATAAAACCTTTCTTGCCGATACCGGTTAGATAATCAGCAAGCGTGAAGTCAATTGAAAAGAAATGCTCTTGTAGCCACTGCCAAAATGGTGAGTTACCGTTCTCGTCTGATACACCGCGCATCTCAGCAAAAATAGTGTCTGAGAAACGTTCTGGGTGCTCAGCCATCATCAAAAATCGACACTTCGACATCAAGCGACCATTCAACCCTCCACGGAATGTTTCACGTAGGAACAAGGTACAGATTTCACTGTTGCCCGTGTAGTTGTTACCAAACGTCAGCAGCTTAACCACATTGTTTACCCCAAGTTTTGGCGATGAGTGCACCACTTTACTGATGTGGTAAGAGTAAAAAGGCACATCCCAGCCAATTGAAGCTTCGATGCCAGTGGTACCTGCGACTTCACCCGTTTCAGAGTCAAAGCCCACCATCAGGTAGCCTTCATCACCAGCTTCTTTCACGTCTGGTTTAGCAAAACTGTATTCTGAGTGTTTGATTCGATTGGTTAACAGTTCTTCGTTAACCGGTAGAGATGTAAATCCATGGCCTGACTCAACCGCACAGGTGTGCAGCGCGTCATAATCCGACATTGCAATAGGGCGAACTACTAGCATCAATACTCCCTCCAGATGCAAGAAAATCCTAACTAAATTGTAGGAACAATTCCCCCATCAGAGGTCCTTGATGGGGGTTGCGTTGGCAATAAAACCGGGATCGCGTTTACACTAACGTCGCAATCGCTTTGTCCAATTTTGCCAAGCCTTCTTCGATTTCTTGTTGTGTGATAACGAGTGATGGTGTGAAACGTACGACATTGGCACCCGCAACCAATACCATGAGACCTTGTTTACCAGCGGCAACCAGTACGTCACGTGCACGGCCTTGCCACTCTTCATTCAGCGCCGCACCAAGCAGCAAACCTTTACCACGCACTTCAGAGAAAAGGTTGTACTTCGCGTTGATCTTCTCTAGACCTTCGCGGAACATCGCTTCACGCTCTAGTACGCCCGCTAAGGTCTCTGGCTTGCTGACTTCATCAACCACAGCTTCTGCAACCGCACACGCTAATGGGTTACCACCGTAAGTCGAACCGTGAGTGCCCACTTTTAAGTGTTCAGCCAGTTTTGCTGTGGTTAACATTGCGCCGATAGGAAAACCACCACCGAGTGATTTCGCGGTGCTTAGGATATCTGGCGTGATCCCTAGACCTTGGTACGCGTAGAAGTGACCAGTACGACCGTTACCGGTTTGTACTTCATCAAAAATCAACAGTGCGTTGTGTTTGTCACACAGTTCACGAACCGCTTGGGCGAACTCAGGCGTTGGTGGAATGATACCGCCCTCACCTTGAAGCGGCTCCATCATCACCGCACAAGTGCGATCAGAGATGTGTGCTTGCAGCGCTTCGATATCGTTGTACGGCAGGTGCGTGACGTCACCAGGCTTAGGACCAAAACCGTCAGAGTAAGCCGCTTGGCCACCGACCGTCACGGTAAAGAAAGTACGACCGTGGAAACCTTGTTTGAATGCGATGATTTCAGATTTCTCAGCACCATGAACGTCTGCGGCGTAACGACGAGCAAGCTTTAATGCAGCTTCGTTCGCTTCTGCACCAGAGTTGGCAAAGAATACGCGCTCTGCGAAACTGACTTCAGTCAGTTTTTTTGCTAAGCGGAGTGCTGGCTCATTGGTCATTACGTTGCTAAGGTGCCAAAGCTTGTTGCCCTGCTCGGTTAATGCATTCACCATTGCAGGGTGACAATGACCAAGACAGCTCACGGCAATACCACCAGCAAAGTCGATGTATTCATTGCCTTCCTGATCCCAAATTCGTGAACCTTTACCTTTAACAGGGATCATTTCCATCGGGTTATAGCAAGGTACCATTACCTCATCGAATAAACCGCGCTCTACTTTGTTTTCCGTTGTCATTGCACATTCCTTCTTGATACCGCATGCCTAGCAGATAAGCGAATTTAACCAGCATTCTTTGCTAGCAAATAATGTTTTGCATTTAAGCCATCAGGGCATTGTATTTACATTTAATTAACCATTTCAATAGTGATTTATTCTTTTTGCATCCCAGCACAACCACCACTAATCACTATCTATGAGTATTTATGCACCAAGAATTCGGGATTGAGAAGCGTTTTTTTATAAAAGGCAACGATTACTTGAATTAACAGGAGGGACAAGCAATGAATAATTCTCGCCAACTAGATAGAACGCATAGTTTTGCATTCCACTTCCAAAGTGAAATAGATGAAGAATTTGTTAAAAAAAGTGATCGGGATCAGATCGTTTTACGCGCGAGAAAGTTTGCGAGTAGTTCGTGGCCTTGTTCTGTCTTAATTGACTCAGGATGAAACTGTACCGCGTCAATTGGCAGGGTTTTATGCTGATAACCCATGATTTCATCCATGGATCCGTCAGGTAGTTCAGTCCAAGCGGTCAATTCAAACACATCAGGTAACGTGCCGCTTTTCACCACGAGAGAGTGGTAGCGGGTTACCGTCAGTGGGTTATTAAGATTTTTAAACACACTGCGACCGTTGTGACGAATCGGTGAGGTCTTACCGTGCATCACTTGTCGTGCACGTACCACTTCGCCACCAAACACCTGCGCAATCGCCTGATGACCAAGACAAACGCCCAAGATAGGCAGCTTGCCAGCAAAGTGTTCAATGGCTTGTAGAGAGATACCCGCTTCGTTAGGGGTACATGGTCCTGGAGAGATCACCAAATGAGTGGGGTTGAGCGCCTCAATACCTTGAATGTCGATTTCATCGTTACGCACCACCTTTACGTCTGCACCAAGCTCGCAGAAGTATTGGTAAAGGTTGTAGGTAAAAGAGTCGTAGTTATCGATGATCAACAACATAAAGTGTCGGTGGCTCCAATCCGTTTTGGCAATGCTTAAGTGATGAATCACCACTTTCGTGGCAATCAAGGGCGGTATTTTGCTATACCAAGCAAGAAAGGCAAGTTTTTGCTGAATAAATTTGCTCTGATACGAAAAGCCCTCGCTAGATGCGAGGGCTAAAAATAATAAAGCTCTAAGCTCGATTATGGGCGAGCAACAAAGCCGACGGCTTCATACGCTTTCTTCAATGTTTCGGCAGCGCGAGCGGATGCTTTCTCTGCACCTTGCTTCATCACTTCATTCATGAATGCGCGGTCTTCACGAATACGACGGTATTCTGCTTGGATAGGCTCTAGCATTGCGACTAATGCTTCACCTACGTCTTTCTTGAATGGACCGTACATTTCAACACCTTGGTATTTCGCTTCAATCTCTTCAAAGCTCATGCCTGTCGCCGCAGAATAAAGCCCCATTAGGTTCGAGATACCTGCTTTGCTTTCCCAGTCGTGAGCGATACGCGGTGGCGTTTCTGTATCGGTTTGCGCTTTGTTGATCTTCTTGATGATCGACTTAGGCTCTTCAAGCAGCGTGATAACGTTCTTACGGTTATCATCTGACTTAGACATCTTCTTCGTTGCGTCTTGAAGACTCATTACGCGCGCATTTACCGTCGGAATGTAAGGCTCTGGCACTTGGAAGATTGGCTGATCTGGCGAGTAGATATTGTTAAAGCGGTTAGCGATATCACGCGCTAGCTCTAGGTGCTGCTTCTGGTCGCTACCGACTGGCACTTGGTGCGCACCATAAAGCAGGATATCCGCAGCCATGAGTACTGGGTAGTCAAACAGACCAACATTTACGTCGCCAAATTGGCTTGAGCTGTCACTCGAATAACGTGCTGATTTGTCTTTAAACTGAGTCATACGACCCAACTCACCCATCTGGGTGTAACAGTTAAGAAGCCAACCAAGTTGAGCATGCTCTGGTACGTGTGACTGAACAAATAGCGTGCTCTTCTTCGGGTCAACACCAACTGCCAGACAGATCGCCAGTGCGTCTAGTGTCGCTTCATGCAGTGCTTTAGGGTCCTGACGAACCGTAATCGCGTGAAGGTCTACCACACAGTATTGGCAATCATAATCGTCTTGCATCTGCTGCCATTGACGTAGAGCACCCAAGTAATTGCCGATACTTAGTTCACCTGAAGGTTGAACACCACTCAATACGATGGGTTTGCTCATTAGAATGATTCCTTTGACTTCTTAATCTAAATAAATGAAAAACCGTGCGGCTCTTAGCGCACGGTTCACTCAGTGTACTCATTAGCGAGTATTTTGGAAGATCTTTTGTCGCGGTTATACAGAAACCGCTATTACATCCAATAATTCACCCAAACTGCTAGCAACAAAATCGGGATTCGACGCTGAAATTGGCTCACCATGGTTGTAACCGTAAGTTAAACCAAATGAGGCACAACCTGCATTCTTCGCCGCTAGAATATCATTTTTCGAATCCCCAACCATCAGCATTTCACTTGGCAGGATCTGATGTTTTTCCATCAGCCAGTTGAGTGCTACTGGGTTAGGCTTTTTCTCAAAAAATGCATCGCCACCAAGTACATCGACAAAGTATTTGGCAATGCCGTGTTTCTCCAGAATCTCTGGCACAAACTTGGACGGTTTGTTGGTGACTAGCGCCATCACAAATCCAGCGTTATGCAGCTCTTCCAACGTTTCTTTGACCGTTGGATAAAGATGGCTAAGCTTATGACCGCTCTGCGCGTAGAAATCATCAAACAATACACGAGCCTGAGCACATAGTTCGTCACTTAACTCTGGGTTGATGGTCAGGCTTTGGCTCAATGAACGACCAATCAATACGTCCGCACCGTTACCGACGTAGTCACGGACTTGCTCTTCAGATACCGAAGGAAAACCAAGTGCTTGCACCGCTTGATCAGCTGCAACGGCCAAATCAGGCACGCTATCAAGTAAAGTGCCATCCAAATCAAAAGCGATGAATTTAATATTTTGTTGAGTCATAACTTCCCTGAGAATTTTTATAAGTAGCCGAAAACAACAAAGGATGGGCCCCCATCCTTTGCATCTTTATCATTGTGACTGACTTTGTAGTAAGTGCTTGTTTAAATTTACTTTGCAGCAAGACGCTGACGAACCGCTTCAAACAAACAGATGCCTGATGCGACCGATACGTTCAAACTTGATACGCTGCCAGCCATTGGGATCTTAATCAGATCGTCACAGGTTTCGCGAGTAAGGCGACGCATGCCGTCACCTTCAGCCCCCATCACGATAGCAAGAGGACCTGTCAGCTTCGCTTGGTAGATATCGTGTGTCGCTTCACCTGCGGTACCCACAAACCAGATACCTTGTTCTTGTAGGGTACGCATAGTACGAGCCAAGTTAGTCACTCGGATCAATGGCACCACTTCTGCTGCGCCACACGCCACTTTACTTACTGTCGCGTTCATTGGTGCAGAGCGGTCTTTCGGTACGATAATTGCCGCCACGCCTGCGGCATCAGCATTACGTAGACAAGCACCTAGGTTATGCGGATCTGTCACACCATCCAGTACCAACAATAACGGGGACTCGTGCTGCGCGAGAATGTCATCAATATCGTTTTCATTTAGCTGTTTTGCTGGTTTCACGCGCGCGATGATACCTTGGTGGTTTGCGCCATACGCTTTGTCGTCCAGTGTTTTACGCGTCATCTGCTGAATAGAAACACCACATACTTGCAAATCATTCAGAATAGGCATTAGGCGATCGTCTTGACGGCCTTTTAGAACATATGCTTCGATAAAACGCTCTGGTTCGCGTTCCAATACCGCCTTCACTGCGTGAATGCCGTAAATAAATTCGTTACTCATTGTTTAACCTGTTTTTATGGTCACTTTCTAGCCAACCTCGCAATGAGGTTGGCTATTTCGCCTACTGTGCGTCACTCTTGGTACGCTGAGTTTTCTTCGGCTTACTGTGTGGCTTTTTCTTACGTGCTTTCTTCACCTTAGGCTTTTTGTCCGCCTCAGTTTCACCGAGTTTTTGGCCATCGCGTTTGCCAGAGGTTTCACTTAGCTCTGGTCGCTTGGTTGGCTCAATCACTGGTGTCGCACGAGTGCCGCCTTTCGTAGCAGCACGTTTTTTCTCTTTTGCTTTACGCTTGGCTTCTGCTGCGCGTTTCTTCGCAGTCTTACCTTCGCCGCGTAGCTTACGACTTGTTTCGACTAATTCAAAGTCAATTTGCTTGTCATTTAGATTAACAGCAAGCACTTTGACTTTCACTGCATCACCTAAGCGGTAGATGTTACCGAAGCTTTCACCGATAAGCCTTTGACCGATAGGATCAAATTGATAGTAGTCGTTCGCTAGCGTTGAAATGTGCACCAAACCATCAATATGCAATTCCGTCAGGCGCACAAAGAAACCAAAACTGGTCACGTTGGCAATCACACCATCAAGCTCATCACCGACGTGGTCTTGCATGTATTCACACTTCAACCAATCCGCCACTTCACGCGTCGCATCATCAGCCCTGCGCTCGGTCATCGAACATTGTTCACCGTAGAAGTCCATGTCGTCAAACGAGTAGTGATACCCACCAGTTGGCGTCCAACGGTCTTGATTGCGGCCTTCTTCTTTCGCAATCAAGTATTTAATTGCGCGATGCAGCAGCAAGTCTGGGTAACGACGAATTGGCGACGTAAAGTGCGCATAACGCTTTAATGCCAAACCGAAGTGACCGGCATTATCTGCGCTATAAATCGCCTGCTTCATCGAACGCAGTAGCATGGTTTGGATCAGCTCTTTATCCTGACGCTCAGCAATTTGTTTCACCAAGTCCGCGTAATCCGTTGGCGAAGGTTCTAAACCACCGCCTAAGTTTAGACCCAGTTCGCCAAGAAAATCACGGAAGCCTTGCAAACGCAATTCACCCGGAGATTCGTGAATGCGATATAGCGCCGGCTCTTTAGCTTTTTCCACCAGCGATGCCGAAGCCACGTTGGCCATGATCATACACTCTTCAATGATCTTGTGTGCGTCGTTACGAATCACAGGTTCGATGCTTTCAATCTTACGATCAGCATTAAAGATGAACTTCGCTTCCACCGTTTCAAATTCAATCGCACCACGGTTATCACGCGCGTCTTTTAGTACTTTGTACATGGCGTGCAATTCCTCAAGGTGTGGCACTTGCGCGTGATAACGCATGCGTAGCTCTTCATCACCCTCTAGGATCGCCCCCACTTTGTTGTAAGTCAGACGAGCGTGCGAGTTCATCACTGCTTCGTAATGCTTGTACCCCGATAGCTTCCCTGTTTCGGAGATGGTCATTTCACAAACCATACATAAGCGATCCACTTGTGGATTGAGTGAACACAGGCCGTTCGATAATACCTCTGGCAACATAGGTACAACTTGTGAAGGGAAGTACACTGAGTTACCACGGTTAATCGCTTCTTTATCAAGCGCAGTGTCTGGTCGCACGTAGTAACTGACATCAGCAATGGCTACCCATAAGCGCCAACCGCCGCCCTTCTTCTTCTCACAGTAAACCGCATCATCGAAATCACGAGCGTCTTCACCATCGATGGTAACAAGCGGCAATTCACGCAAGTCAACACGGCCAACTTTGGCTTCTTCTGGCACTTCCTCGCCTAAGTTAACGATCTGCTTGTCGACCGCTTCTGGCCACTCGTGTGGAATTTGATGGGTACGAATTGCGACTTGAGTTTCCATACCCGGCGCCATATTTTCGCCAAGTACTTCAACCACTTTACCCATCATTCCGCGCGAACGAGAGCCACGGTCGGTCACTTCAATCACAACCACATTACCCATACGAGCTCCAGATTTGTGCTCATTTGGGATCAGAATATCTTGGCTAATGCGAGAATCATCCGGTACAACGTATGAGTAGCCATATTCCAGGAAGAAGCGACCAACAATCTGAGTATTACGCTCTTCCAATACACGCACTAAGCGACCTTCACGACGACCACGCTTGCTGTTATCGGTTGGCTGAACCAACACAAAGTCACCATGGATAATGTTCTTCATTTGGTGATGCGGCAGCACAATGTCATCATCCTTGCCGACACTGCCTTCTGGACGAACCCAACCGTGACCATCTTTGTGGCCAATCACATAACCTTTCACCATTTCGAGCTTTGCTGGTAGCGCATAGCACTGACGACGCGTAAACACGAGCTGACCATCACGCTCCATTGCACGCAGTCTACGGCGCAAGCCTTCGTATTGTTCTTCACCTTCAAGTTTCAGCGCTTCAAACAAATCATTACGATTCATTGGTACGCCAGCTTGTTCAAGAAACTCAATGATGAACTCTCTGCTTGGGATTGGGTTTTCGTAATTCTTGGACTCACGATCTGCGAACGGATCGTTTGGAATATTGTCTGACATAGGCGTGCCTATCTAGCAAGGAAGGTATAGAGCTAGTATATCCGAGTCTCAGGATAAGCTACAGAATTGCTTTGAAAAAAGAGTGTTCAAGAAAAGATTTAAGACTCGAAAATAAGGCTAAGGACGAGTAAGCAAGATCAGCAGCTCGGCATTGTCACTAAGCAGCTCTTCGATAGTGCAAGTATCCAACTCAGCAAGAAACGCCATTTTCGCTTTCGCCAACTTATCTTTCAAACGACAAGCTGGCGTAATATGGCAAAACTCAACACCACAATTGACCAAATCTAATGGCTCTAGATCACGCACCACACCGCCAACGGTAATGTCTGCTGCTGGCTTCATCAAACGAATTCCACCGTTCTTTCCACGCACAGTATGAACATAGCCGAGCTGACCTAAACGGTTGATCACTTTAACCATGTGGTTACGTGACACCCCAAATAAGTCGGTTACTTCAGTAATATTCGTCAACTCATCTTTTGGCAGTGAAGCCAAGTAAATCAAGGTTCTTAGCGCGTAGTCGGTGAAACTGGTTAACTGCATGTTGCGATCCTCTTTAATTAATGAGTGTAAATCTTTTCTTGATTAAAAGATACATTTGAGATACAACTTTAAACATGCATTATAAATATAACTTTAGATGGGAAGACATTATGCTCAGCAATCAAACTATTGAAATAGTGAAAGCAACGGCGCCACTTCTTGCAGAAACTGGCCCAAAACTCACCGCACACTTTTACGATAGAATGTTCACCCATAACCCTGAGTTGAAAGATATTTTCAACATGAGCAATCAGCGCAATGGTGACCAACGAGAAGCGCTATTTAATGCCATCTGCGCCTACGCGACTAACATCGATAACCTGCCTGCACTGCTAGGCGCGGTAGAAAAAATCGCTCATAAACACACCAGCTTTTTAATTACTGAAGATCAGTACCAAATCGTCGGTAAACACCTGCTTGCTACCATTGATGAATTGTTCTCTCCTGGTCAGGAAGTGATTGATGCATGGGCAGAAGCATACGGTGTGCTCGCGAACGTATTCATTCAACGTGAAGAGCAAATCTACCAAGAAAACGCTGCACTTCAAGGTGGTTGGCGTGGTCTGCGTGAGTTTGAGTTGGTGGGCAAGCAACTTGAGAGTGAAAGCATCTGTAGCTTTGTTTTCAAACCAACCGATGGTGAAGTGGTTTCTGAATACAAACCGGGTCAATACCTCGGTATCTACATCAACAGTGATAAGTTCGACAGCCAAGAGATTCGCCAATACAGCCTATCTTCTGCGGTTCAAAAGAACACTTACCGTATCTCGGTAAAACGTGAACAAGGCGGTAAAGTATCGAATTTCCTGCATGATGAGCTAAACATCGGCGATAAAGTACAACTTGCGGCACCTGCGGGTGATTTCTTTATGGATGTAGACGCGACTACTCCAGTTGTTTTGGTTTCGGCAGGTGTGGGGGTAACTCCAACTCTATCGATGCTCGAGAGCCTTGCTGAGCATCAAGCGCCCGTGACTTGGGTACACGCGGCAGAAAACGGTCAGCAGCACGCATTTAAACAGCACGTAAACCAACTAGTGAGTGCAAAAGACAACATGAACTCGCTGATTTGGTACAACCAGCCAACCGCAGAAGACAAGATCGGTGAAGACTTTCACTTCACTGGCTTGGTGAATCTAAACGAGATAGAAGTGGCGCTGAAGCAAGACAACGTGCAGGTGTACTTCTGCGGTCCTGTCGGCTTTATGCAGCATGTCGCGAAGCAGTTGCTTGAGTTAGGCGTCCCTCAAGGGCAATTCCATTACGAGTGTTTTGGTCCACACAAAGTCGTATAACTATTGGTGCTGTCTTGAAAACAACAAAGCCCACATGATGTGGGCTTTGTTGTATGAAGTTATCAGCGTTTTTAACCGAACTGCTTACCAGAAGGTATCACGTCGTTTTGCGCGTGCGATGATGTTTTGCGGCATTCGCTGCTCTAAGCCATTTCTTAGTACCGCGATACGTTTATGCTGTCTCTTATCCGCCGTTACCGAGTTATACAACCAACGGTAAGCATCTTCGTAATCAATCGGACTGCCGTAATCACGCAGCAATAACTCAGCAAGATGAATACGCGCATTTAGATTGCCCATCGCTGCGGCTTCACGCAGGTAAGGAATTGCACGTTCCTTGTCTTGTTGAACTAACGTACCACGAGAATAGTAACGCCCAAGCTGCTCTAATGCTGCTGGCAAGCCTTGGTGCGCGGCATTTTCCATGTAGTAAAGGCCGAGTTCAACGTCTTGCTCTACACAGACGCCCCACGCCAGCATATCACCGTAAAGGAATTCATAAGACGGCAAATTAATGCGCGTCGCACGTGCTACGATGTCTTCCACCAACTGGCAGTTATCAGCGCGCACGCGTTGTAAGTGCTTATTCTGTTCAATAAGCGTAATCAACTCTGCTTCGGTGTAGATAGGAACTGGCGCACCCACATCGGCAATATTAGCTTCAACCGAGGTTGCACTTAGCATCAATAACAGTGAAGCAGCCACTGCCCGTAACTTCATAAATGTACTCTTTAAGGTATCGAAGAAACCAAAGATCGGCGAAGGATCTCCTCTGCTTGATAACCTTATCGGCAAAAGGCTGTTAATCTTTAGGCAAATTTTGCCTCTTTCCTAAGCTTAACGGCAACAGCTTGCCACATCGAGTCTATTTTCCCCACGAATGAAGCTAACTCACAGAGACAAAAAAGCCGACTTTAAAGTCGGCTTTTACAATCTCTACCGAGTATCGATTAAGCACCAAATGGGTGAACTTTAATGATAGTTTCGTTACGGTCTGGGCCTGTTGAGATAATGTCTACTGGCACGCCAGTTAGCTCTTCGATACGTTTGATGTAATCTAGAGCGGCTTGTGGAAGCGCATCTAGAGATTTAGCACCGAATGTGTTCTCAGACCAACCAGGCATCGTTTCGTAGATTGGCGTTACTTTTTCGTACTCATCAGCTGCCATTGGCGAAACTTCTAGTACAGAACCATCTTCCATCTTGTAACCAGTACAGATTTTTAGCTCTTCTAGACCATCTAGTACGTCTAGTTTAGTTAGACAGAAACCAGTAACAGAGTTAATTTGGATTGCACGACGCATCGCAACAGCATCGAACCAACCTGTACGACGTAGACGACCCGTTGTTGCACCAAACTCATGGCCAACAGTACCAAGGTGCTTACCTACTGGATCTTGCTTGTCTAAACCATCGTATAGCTCAGTTGGGAATGGACCTGCACCAACGCGAGTACAGTAAGCTTTCGCGATACCAAGGATGTAACCTAGGTGACGAGGACCAAAACCAGAACCGGCAGCAACACCACCAGCGGTTGTGTTAGAAGAAGTTACGTACGGGTAAGTACCGTGGTCGATATCTAGCAGAGTACCTTGTGCACCTTCGAACATGATCTTGTCACCGCGCTTACGTGCTGCGTCTAGTTCGTCAGTTACGTCCATAACCATAGAAGTAAGTAGTTCAGCGTAGCCTTTCGCTTGCTCAAGTACTTCTTCGTAGCTTACTGCGTCTGCTTTGTAGTAGTTCACTAGAGCGAAGTTATGGTATTCCATCACTTCTTTTAGTTTCTCAGCGAATGCTTCCATATCGAATAGGTCGCCAACGCGTAGACCACGACGAGCAACTTTATCTTCGTACGCAGGACCGATACCACGGCCAGTCGTACCAATCGCTTTTTTACCACGTGCAATTTCACGCGCTTGGTCTAGCGCAACGTGATAAGGAAGAATGAGAGGACATGCTTCAGAAATGAAAAGACGTTCGCGAACAGGAATACCGCGCTCTTCAAGAGGTTTCATTTCTTTAATTAGAGCTTCAGGTGATAGTACAACACCGTTACCGATAACGCATTTTACGTTATCGCGAAGGATACCTGATGGAATTAAGTGAAGAACGGTTTTTTCACCGTCAATTACAAGTGTGTGACCTGCATTGTGACCGCCTTGGTAGCGCACCACGTATTTTGCATCTTCAGTTAAAAGGTCTACGATTTTACCTTTACCTTCGTCACCCCATTGGGTGCCTAGAACGACTACGTTATTTCCCATCTTTCCAAGTCTGATTGCTAGTTAAAAAAGGATTTTAGCACCGAATCCCCCTTCTTGCAGTCATTTTTTGTTCAGAGAGTCAGTACTAGAATGCAATTTCGCCGACACTGCGCATTTCACATCCCCCATACCACTGATAATATTTGCTTTTCTTAAATCGACTAAGGTTCACTATGTCAGAGTCTATTTGGCTAGCGATTGGGCTAGTATTGATCGTGGAAGGGATTGGCCCACTTATTGCGCCAAATGGTTGGCGTAACATGGTGGCACAATTGAGTGAACAGCCAGACAACCAACTTCGACGTATTGGAGGTTGCCTTGTGGTTGCAGGAACAATCATTGCGGTCATGATGAGCTAACCACCGAAACAACTACTATGTTCTCAGCCGATACAAAAAAGGCTCCTAACAGGAGCCTTTTTGATTTAAAGACACGCTTATTCGACTTTAGCGCCTTTCGCATTGTTCATGTACTGGAAGAACTCGCTGTTCGGATCCAGAACAAGAATGTCGCTCTTAGAGCTGAACGATTTCTCATAAGCCTTCAAAGAACGTAAGAAGCTGAAGAACTCAGGATCTTTGCTGTACGCATCGGCGTAAATCTTCGCCGCTTCTGCATCTGCTGCACCGCGTGTTACACGAGCGGTTTTATCCGCTTCTGCCAGAATCGTTGCCACTTCAAGCTCTGCTTGTGCGCGGATAACTTCGGCTTTCTCACGGCCTTGAGAGCGATGCTTACGTGCTACAGACTCTCGCTCGGCACGCATACGACGGTAGATTGATTCACTAATCTCATCTGGAAGGTTGATCTTCTTCATACGGAAGTCAACGATGCGAACACCCAAGTCTTTCATTGCGCTTCCACGCGTGTCTTTCAACACTTCAGACATGATTAGATCACGCTCACCATCGATTTCCAATGCCTCACGTGCCGCTTCACTATTCAGTTCATCGCTATCTAGATCGTCTGGCAATACGTCAGTATTACGTGGACCAGACACGATCTGTTTGATGTCACGAGAACCGATTTCTGAACGAAGCACGTCCGTCACTTTACGCTCCAAAAGCGCTTCAGCAGTCAGTGTATTGCCGCCACCTGTCGCTAGGTAGTAACGTCCGAAATCTTCGATACGCCACTTCACGTAGGTATCAATGATTACGTCTTTTTTCTCCGCAGTTACGAAACGGTCAGCACGGCCATCCATGGTTTGGATACGCGCATCTAACTGCTTAACGCGGTCAAATAGTGGCATTTTGAAATGCAGACCCGGCTCGTAGATTCGAGTGATATCGTTATTGTCTTTCAATACACGACCAAATCGAACCACGATACCACGCTCACCTTCAGGGATAACGAATAGTGACATCAACATTAATGCCAGTGCGATGACCAGTACAGGGATCATTAACTTACGCATTCTTAGTATCTCCCTTGACGTGAATCTGTTGAACGAGACTGCGTACTCGAAGTGTCTTGGTTCGGGCGTTCAGACTCAAGTTGAATATGATCGTACGCTGAAGAAGACTTCGATTTACGTTTGGTGTCTGTTTGACCTTCCCCCGTCAACTTATCAATTGGTAGGTAAAGCAGATTGCCGCTCGATTCAGAGTCAATGAGCACTTTAGAAGTGCTTGAGTAAACCTCTTCCATGGCATCAATGTACAGACGGTCACGAGTAACGCCAGGTGCCGCTAGGTATTCAGGCAGTAGTTTTTCAAACTGCGCCACTTGACCAAGAGCTTCGTTGGTTACACGCTCGTTGTAACCTTGCGCTTCTTTCTTCAAACGCTCAGCACGACCTGTTGCCTTCGGCAAGATTTCGTTCTTGTACGCTTCGGCTTCACGGATGAAACGTTCTTCATCCTCACGTGCAGCGATAGCGTCATCAAACGCATCTTTTACTTGCTCTGGCGGACGTGCAGACTGGAAGTTCACGTCAACAATCACGATGCCCATATCGTAGCTATCAATGATTTGATTCAGTGTTTCTTGCGTCGTTTGACGGATTTGCTGACGGCCACTGGTTAAGATGCTATCCATTAGTGAGTCACCAATGACCGCACGTAACGCCGAATCTGTTGCTTGACGCAAGCTGTCATCAGCATTGGTTACGCGGTATAGGTATTTGTATGGGTCAGCAACACGGTATTGAACGTCCATCGCGACGGTTACTACGTTTTCATCTTTAGTCAGCATTAGACCAGATGCACGTAGCGAACGAATCGCCTGCACGTTTACAGCCGTCACTTCGTCAATAAAGCGAGGACGCCAGTTCAGACCGGGATCGACGATACGATCGTACTTTCCTAAACGCAAAACCACACCGCGCTCTGCTTCACCGATGGTGTAAAAACCAGCGAAGAACCACACCGCAATCGCAATAAGTGCAATGATGCCGAAGCCAATCGCACTACCGCCACCGCCGATAGGTGAACTACCGCCGCCTTTTTTACCAAACTTACCACCCAGCTTTTGACTCAGTTTGCTGAACACTTCATCTAAATCTGGCGGACCTTGATCTCGGCCACCAGGACGCTGGCCACCACGATTATTATTACCCCAAGGGTCATTATCGCGGCCATTGTTGCCGTTGTTATTTCCAGGCTCATTCCACGCCATTAGAAAGCTCCATCATTTGATATGACGTTATACTGTAGCAGTCCTTTAAGTGACTATAAAGTCGACTAAAACTGCCCCTTCTCTTTTTTCAAGTCTAGACCAATCTACTTGCTGCATTCGAATATCGATCAACAAGTTACCTTCCTGGTCATATTCCTCACGTTGAATACACTTCATTTGGAAGAATGTACTACGGAATCGTCCTTGATACTGTGGAGGAATTCTCAACTGATACTCAACGATTTGCGACGCTAAACGTTCTGTCAGCGCATCAAACAGGAGATCAATACCTATCCCTTCCATAGCAGAAACCCACACGGTGCGAGGAAGGCCTTCCTCATCACGATCTATACGTGGTTTTTGCTCTTCTAGATTGTCAATCTTGTTCATGACGACGAGCGTTGGCACTTCATGTGCCTCGATCTCTTCTAAAACTTCATGAACAGCTTGAATATTCTCACGAAAACGCTCATCACTGGCATCAACAACATGTAACAAAATGTCAGCTTCTTGCGTTTCCTGCAACGTTGCTTTGAAGGCCGCAACCAAATCGTGAGGCAGATGTCGGATAAATCCAACGGTATCAGCAAGAATTGCAGACCCAACATCGGCTAACTCAATCTTACGTAACGTAGGGTCAAGAGTTGCAAACAGTTGATCTGCCGCGTAAACGCCAGCTTCCGTAATACAGTTGAAAAGTGTCGACTTACCCGCGTTGGTGTAACCGACGAGAGAAATCGTTGGGATTTCAGCTCGATTTCGGGCACGACGTCCCTGTTCACGCTGCTTTGCCACTTTATCTAAACGACGAAGGATAGCTTTAATTCTGTCACGCAATAGTCGGCGGTCAGTTTCTAACTGAGTTTCACCCGGCCCTCGTAGACCAATACCGCCTTTCTGCCTTTCAAGGTGCGTCCAACCACGAATTAAACGAGTAGAAATGTGTCGAAGTTGAGCCAACTCTACTTGCAGCTTACCTTCGTGTGTTCGTGCTCGCTGAGCAAAGATGTCAAGGATAAGACCAGTGCGATCGAGAACTCGACATTGGCACAGTTTTTCGAGGTTACGTTCTTGGGCAGGAGAGAGGGAGTGATTAAAAATCACTATTTCAGCACCCGTCAATTGTACCGCAGTAGCAATTTCTTGTGCCTTACCCTCTCCGACATAGTATTTCGGGTGAGGGGAGCGACGGCTACCAGTGACAACTTGCAGCGTCTCTACCCCTGCAGAAGACACCAGCATTTCGAATTCAGCCAGATCTTCCCATTCACCTTCTTGCGTGAAGTTGATATGAACAAGTACGGCTCGCTCACCGGATTCATAACGGTCAAACAAGCAATCAACTCCTTATTGTAAAAATACGAAATGAAGAATTAATCTTCAGATTTCTCTTGTGGACGATCACTTTGAGGACGATCACCACTGTGATGGCTCACTGGACGAGCCGGAACAACGGTAGAGATTGCGTGCTTGTACACCATTTGATTTACCGTGTTTTTCAACAGGATCACGAACTGATCGAATGATTCGATCTGACCTTGTAGTTTAATACCGTTTACCAGGTAAATAGATACCGGAATACGCTCACGACGTAGCGCATTTAGGAATGGGTCTTGTAGAGATTGCCCCTTAGCCATTTTATTTTCCTTATTTAATTTGTAGTTGTAATTATTTAGCTAGTGGTGCAATGCAAAAGGCACTTCTTTTTGCATCAGAGCTAAACGAATCAAAAAAGCACTCTAATTAATTAGCAGCATAATATAAAAACCGCCAACAACCGATCCTTTGAGAGTGCGTTCACGCCAAAACGATCACATTATACACAGCAATGTCAATCAGATGCTATCGCTTCTGACATGGTTGCCAGTGCCTGTTCAATGTTGCCGCTATCCAACCAAGTTAAATCATTCCAGCTGCGTAACCAGGTGATTTGTCGCTTGGCCAATTGACGAGTTGCACATACGCCACGAAAAATCGCTTCGTCTCGTGTACACTCCCCGTCTAAATACTCCCACATCTGCCTGTAACCCACGCAGCGAATAGAAGGTAGATCTGGGTGAAGATCATCACGCGCATAAAGCACTTTCATCTCATCTTCAAAACCAGCAGCCATCATTTTCTCGAAACGCAGTTCAATTCGACGGTGAAGTTCAGCCCTATCCTTGGGAGCTATTGCAAACTGTTTAACTCGGAACGGCAGGCTATCGCCTTTCGTTTGAGTCAACTCAGTCAGAGTCTGACCTGAAATACGAAAAACTTCTAACGCCCTAGACAAACGCTGAGGATCGTTAGGATGGATTCTCGCTGCTGATACAGGATCAATCTCTTTTAGTTCATCGTGCAACACTGACCAACCTTTAGTCAATGCCTCTTGCTCAATTTGCTGACGAATTTCAGAGTTTGCTGCTGGAAGAGGTGATAAACCTTCAAGTAATGCCTTGTAATACAGCATCGTACCACCAACCAGTAGCGGAATTTTTCCTTCAGCAACAATCTCATTCATCGCCTGCAGCGCGTCACGACGGAAATCTGCAGCAGAGTAAGACTCACTCGGATCCAAGATATCGATAAGGCGATGTGGCGCTAAACTAAGCTCACGCTCATCTGGCTTGGCGGTGCCGATGTCCATCCCTTTGTAGATCAACGCGGAGTCCACGCTGATGATCTCAACTGGGTATTTTTGACGCAGGCGTATCGCCAGCTCAGTCTTACCTGATGCGGTTGGCCCCATTAAGAAAAGAGCCAAAGGTAGTTTGTCTGTCATGGTTTTAACTTGGCAATCGTGGCAGAGAAATCAACAGCTGATACAAACTTTGTATCTTCTAATGGCAATAGACCATGTCGTAGCTGTTCAAGTTCCGCAATAATTTGAATGGCTTCAGAGAGAGTATAGTGGCTCTTAACCGTTGTAACCTGCATAGCAAGCCAATCGATAAGATCCGGCAGCATCTGGGCTGTTGCCACCTCTTCCTTCATACGTGTTTGCGCGTAAGATAACAGATCTGGTATCAAGTTTTGTAAGTTTTGTTGACGTAACGGTGCTGGCATACCCATCACCATCAAGGCTTTGTCATTTCTGGCTTTCAGTTGGATACCAAGCTGAGCAAAATCTTGTTGGAAATCTTGGGCTAACTTAATCAATCCAGAATCCAACTTCACCGATAATGGCACCAATAGCGGTTGAGCCTTCAACGCCCCATCACTCGGAGTGAGCTGCCCTTGGGTTCGGTAAAACTCCGCTCTTGGCAATGCCACTAAAGCCGCACCGCTATCGCTGTTCATCAAGACAAACCGTTCATCCACGATGGCTAATGCTTTGCCTAATGCCATTACTGGTGAAGGCAGAGCCTCAGAGCGAGGAGCCATGTCTGTCAACGACGGTGTCTGCTTCGATTCAAAATCTGGTGTTTGCAGTAATTCATGATAAGCGCGCACTTCTTGTTTACTTGGTGCGGGCTCAGCATGTCGCTGCTCTTTGTTTGAGTTCGGTTTAGGCGCTGGTTTGGACTCTATCCAATCAGTTCGTTTGAAAGAGTCCGTCACGCGCGCTTCCCGCACTGAGGAATCACTTAGAGGACGATCGCAAGGTTTCGCTTCGTAGTCCGAGCGTCCCGGATAGGCTGGTGTGTTATCTATCGCTTGATAGACACGCTCTGGTACTGGTGAACTTGTTTGCTCCGGTGCACTGGCTGGTTCAGGAGTTGGAACCATTGTCTCAAACGGCTCTACTGACTCAGCATGGTGGAACGCAGATTCGTTGACGTGTGGCTTATCAATCACTGAGCTTTGCACAAGGGCATCAGCCAGTGCTTGATAAATAAAATCGTGCACCAGTCGCGCTTGATGAAAGCGTACTTCATGCTTCGCTGGATGAACGTTCACGTCCACTTGGTGTGGGTCAAGCTCGATAAACAAGACATACGCTGCAAACTGATCCGGTTTTAAGCTGGTTTCATAGCTTTGACGAATCGCATGATTGATCAGCTTGTCACGCATCATGCGGCCATTTACATAGCAGTATTGTAGATCGCTCTGCTGCCTCGCTCCTTCCGGTGTCGTAATCCAGCCATGCAACTTGAGCCCTTGGTGCTCCAACTCAATACGTAGCATATTACGTACAAAGCCATTGCCACACACTGCAGCGATACGCTTTTCAGTCTGAAGCTGATTTTTTGCCGCACGATATTGGCGGATCATTTTGCCGTTGTGACGAACATTGATCGTGACATCAAAACGACTCAAAGCAATACGTTTCAATAACTCATCAATATGAGCGAACTCTGTTTTTTCAGTGCGCAAGAATTTTCGACGGGCAGGTGTGTTGAAGAACAGATCTAACACTTCAACTGAGGTACCAATTGGGTGTGCGCTTGGTTGTAACTTTACTTGCATATCACGCCCTTCAGAATAGGCGCTCCACGCCTGATCTTGCGTCGCGGGTCGAGAAGTCATCGTCAAACGTGATACCGAGCTGATACTCGCCAGCGCTTCGCCACGGAAGCCTAAGCTCATAATCGCTTCCAGGTCATCCAGGGTGTGGATCTTCGATGTTGCGTGACGACTGAGCGCCAAGCCTAACTCATCTTTCACAATCCCTTTACCATTATCGCGCACGCGAATCAGCTTAGCGCCACCTTTCTCGATATCAATGTCGATACGTGTTGCGCCCGAATCAAGACTGTTTTCTACCAGCTCTTTCACGACAGAAGCAGGCCTTTCAACCACCTCTCCTGCCGCGATTTGGTTTGCCAGTCTAGCTGGCAAAATCTTAATGGTCATGATGAGTTATAAGCTCACTTACTTATTAGGGATAATTAGCTCTTGTCCTACGGCTAGCTCGTCAGAAGGTAAGTTATTTGCCTTACGGATACTCGATACGCTCACACCATATTTTGAGGCAATCTTACCAAGGTATTCTCCACGCGCCACTTTATGCTTACGGATTGGCTTGTCTTTCACCGCAACGGTGATCTTGAGTTTCTGACCGACTCGAAGCGTATCTGATTTCAGATTGTTCTCGCGGCGAATATCCGCAATCTTCACTTTATAGTGGCTAGCAATCTTACCTAGGAACTCACCCGATTTAACCGTGTGAGTGATGGTCTCTGTTTCTACCGTGTTTGCTTTGTTCGGAATTGATACCGCGGCGGCAGCGCCCCCAGGGATATTCAATTTCTGACCAACAGCTAAGCCACTCGATTTTAGCTTGTTCTCACTCATGATCGCTTTGGTTGACGTTCCGTATTTTTGTGCAATCACAGAGAGCGACTCACCCCGTTTCACGGTATGAACGATTGGCTTTGCCGACGACGAAAATACCGTCCCTTCTGGCGGGTTATCTTTCAGGTATTTCACAACCGCTTTGGTAATCGAACGTGCCAACTTGTCTTGATGCGAACGCTGGAACAGTAGCTTCTCTTCCGTCGGATTTGAAATAAAGCCGGTTTCAACCAGAACCGATGGGATCTGCGGAGAACGTAACACCGCTAGGCTGGTGTTTATCGGTTTTGAGTTGTGCAAACGCGCTACTTTACCCATCTCTCCTAAAATCTCCGTTGCTAGTTTGTAGCCTTCTTTTTGTGAATGGCTAAACTGCAAATCCAACAACGTTTGGTTTACGTTACGATCACTGGTATTACTAACAAATGCCGTACCTGAACCACCCAGCAACTCCGATTGCTTCTCATGGTTCTCTACCCAACGAGAAATCTCCGTGTTTGCCCTACGTGTATTTAACACAAACACCGATCCTCCGCGCGGTTGTGGCGAGGTAAAGGCGTCCGCATGGATAGAAATCAACAAGTGGGCGTCATTCTCTCGAGCTATCGCCACTCGGCGGTTAAGATTGACAAAGTAATCCCCTTTACGCGTCATTCTGGTTTTGATCCCAGGAACGGAATCAAGCTGCGCTGCGATCTTGCGAGAAATGCTTAACACGGCATCTTTTTCATACTTACGACGCGATGGACCGATTGAGCCAGGATCTTCACCACCATGACCAGGATCGATAACAATCAAAATTTCCTGTCCACGTTGCACCGTGCTCATATCTTTACTTGTTGTAGACGGCTTCGTCGGCTTGGCGGTGCTCGATGCATTATTGCCGTGCGACAGATCCACCACAAGACGGTGACCATATCGGCCGCCTGGTGTTGGGCTAAGCTTAAACAGCTCCGCCTTTACACCCTTTTTAAGTTCAAATACCAAACGGTAAGTATTTTTGTTTGGTGGTGAGCTCTTACGAACTCGCTTTAATACCGGACTATCGGTCACCGAAACGGGCAACTGAGCTTGCATTGATGTGTCTTTAAGATCCACAACCAAACGATCAGGACTCGACAACGAAAAATAAGAATAGTCTGCTTCGGAGCTTAAATCGATAACGACACGAGTCTCATCAGGTGAAGGCCAGACTCGGAAGTTTTTAACAACGTTAGCAAACGCTAAATTGGGGATGATAAGGAGAAAAGTGGCGACGAATGCCACCACTGACCTAAAATTCGAAATACTCAACATAACTCCAATTGACTGAGTAACTGCACACCATATTCATTGTTCGCCGTTAATTCGGCTATACGCTGCTCGCCCTGGTAGCGAATATCCACATCAAGATCAGGTTGTGGCAACAGGCCATGCCCTTTTTCTGGCCATTCAACCAAGCAAATCGCATCATCAGTAAAGTAATCTCGAATACCCATAAATTCGAGTTCTTCAGGATCCGCAAGACGATAAAGATCAAAATGGTACACTTGCCACTTATCTAGCTGATAAGGCTCAACTAAAGTATAGGTTGGACTTTTAACATTGCCTTGATGACCAAGAGCACGGACAAAACCACGGCTAAACGTCGTTTTACCTGCACCCAAATCGCCATGCAGATAAATCGTGGTTTGTTGAGAACAAAGCTGAGCCAATGCGGTACCTAATGCGACCGTTTCGTGCTCATCTTTTAAGTGAAATTGTTTCGTGCTCATTATTGCTTCTCTAACTATTGATCGTTGACTATATAAAAATCAAAAGAACAGGAATAGTAAACTGTGTTGGTTTTGAGAGACAAGCTCTCAAATGTCATATATGCGAAAAAAGTAATCAAATAGACCAAAACACAACTCATTAACTCAATACTAAAATCAAGTCTAGACGCTTGGTTTAGCAACAATGAATTGACTCGTTTGCGATCCAGTAACCCAATACAGCCTCTCTGTTCCATATCAAGCAACTTAGAAGTCACTCACTGCCCCTAAGCTAACCTAGGATGAGTCCATACTAAACAACAAAACTAGACTTTCTGGTAGCACCTGCAAATAAGATCCGTTAAGATCCGGCCCCCTTTATCTCGGTGATAAAATATGAACTACGAACAACTCGCACAACAAATTAAAATTTGGGGAAAAGAGCTTGGCTTTCAAAAAGTCGGCATCTGCGATGTTGATCTTAGTGAACATGAGGTCGCGCTACAAAATTGGCTCGACTCTGGTTACCACGGTTCAATGGACTGGATGGCTCGTCATGGTATGATGCGCGCCAGACCCGCGGAGTTATTACCGGGAACGGTTCGTGTTATCAGCGTGCGAATGGACTACCTGCCACCAGAGGCCAAATTTGCTTCTAACCTAGCAAACAAAAACCACGCATACATCAGTCGCTATGCCTTGGGCCGCGATTACCACAAGTTGGTAAGAAAACAGCTCAATAAATTAGGCAAGCTCATTGAGCAAGAGGCCGGTCAATACGGCTACCGTCCATTTGTCGATTCGGCTCCAATCCTTGAGCGTCCATTAGCTCAAAAAGCAGGATTAGGCTGGACGGGAAAACACTCGCTTATCTTAGATAAAGACTGTGGTTCATGGTTTTTTCTTGGAGAGCTACTGATTGATTTACCGCTGCCTGTCGACCAACCTAGCGTCGATCACTGTGACAAATGTAAAGCCTGCATCACCTCATGCCCAACGCAGGCCATCGTCGAAGATAAAATCGTGGATGCTCGACGTTGTATCTCTTACCTCACCATTGAATTTGATGGTGTCATCCCAGAAGAATTCCGTAAGCCAATGGGTAACCGCATTTATGGCTGTGACGATTGCCAGCTAGTGTGCCCTTGGAATCGTGATGCTGAGATTACCAAGCAGAACGACTTCCATCGCAGAGAGGGTTTTGAAGACCCAGACTTAATCACAATGTTCAATTGGGATGAAGCAACCTTCCTCAAACAGATGGAAGGTTCTGCCATCCGTCGAATTGGGCACGAACAATGGCTGCGTAATATTTCTATCGCACTAGGGAACGCAGAGTACAGCCAAAAAAACATTGAAGCACTAGAAAGTAGGCGCGGTGAAAGTAAGTTACTTGATGAGCATGTTGAATGGGCACTAGCTCAGCAACTCAACCAAGTGCCATTTAATCAATCTGACCCTATCGAAATAAAGAAAAAACGTTTAATCCGAATCGTTGAAAAGGGTCTAGCGAGAGACGCGTAGTACTTAGCCTATATACAAGAAATTGAAAACACTTTTCGCATATTCAATTCATGATGCTGTTCTCAATTCCGCAATGTGGAAAAAAGAAAAGTACCCTAGTTAAAATGGGTTACAGAAAAAAGTTAAACACAACTTCAAGAAATGACTAGGATCAAGAAAAAACAAAATAATGATCCTATTTTAACGTATTCGATCCGAACAAAAGGCAGCATTATTGCTATATAACAATAACTTAAGAGAAAAAATAATGTACGCTAAACTTCAATATAAAGAAAGGATCTTTCTTTACCACTTCAAAAATCCAATCTGAGAACACTTTATCAACTGACTTATCCACAGAACAAGATATGTGGATAACTCTGTTAATTGAATAGCTTAAAGCGCTCCGAACATCAAAATATTCACTATCAGACGAGTTTTATCATGCGCAACACACAAACGAAATCGTCCGACATCGAAAGATGCGGATTATTATTGTACTTTTGGGATTCATGCTTCTCAGCATTAGGAAAAGAGCAATGAGAATTGGCTGCGACAGCCTCACTTCATCAGGCGGCGCATCAATAAACAGTTTTAGGGTATAACACTTATCAATACCCAAACTATTCTTTGAAGTTGGTTGCGGGAGCCGGATTTGAACCGACGACCTTCGGGTTATGAGCCCGACGAGCTACCAAGCTGCTCCATCCCGCGTCCATGTATTATCGATTAATACGATAACAGAAACTGGAGCGACACTCGAGGATCCCTATCCATAACAGAAAGGCATGACCTCAACTTTGATAAGTTTTGTGCTCTATAAATGAGCGAATGTCGCAATTCACTGTTAAGCACAATGAAAGCTATAAAGTTGGAGCGACACACGAGGTTCGAACTCGTGACCTCAACCTTGGCAAGGTTGCGCTCTACCAACTGAGCTAGTGTCGCAATGTCACTGTTAAGCACAATGAGGGCTATCAAATTGGAGCGACACACGAGGTTCGAACTCGTGACCTCAACCTTGGCAAGGTTGCGCTCTACCAACTGAGCTAGTGTCGCAAATGTCATTGTTAAGCACAATGAGGGCTATCGCTTTCCACTTTGAAAAAAGTGGAGCGACACACGAGGTTCGAACTCGTGACCTCAACCTTGGCAAGGTTGCGCTCTACCAACTGAGCTAGTGTCGCATGATAAATCGCATCAGCAATTTATCTAAATGTGGTTGCGGGAGCTGGATTTGAACCAACGACCTTCGGGTTATGAGCCCGACGAGCTACCAAGCTGCTCCATCCCGCGTCCGGATGTCACTGTTAAGCACAATGAAAGCTATTTATTTGGAGCGACACACGAGGTTCGAACTCGTGACCTCAACCTTGGCAAGGTTGCGCTCTACCAACTGAGCTAGTGTCGCATGATAAATCGCATCAGCAATTTATCTAAATGTGGTTGCGGGAGCTGGATTTGAACCAACGACCTTCGGGTTATGAGCCCGACGAGCTACCAAGCTGCTCCATCCCGCGTCCGGATGTCACTGTTAAGCACAATGAAAGCTATTTATTTGGAGCGACACACGAGGTTCGAACTCGTGACCTCAACCTTGGCAAGGTTGCGCTCTACCAACTGAGCTAGTGTCGCATGTTCTCATAAGAGAATTGGTTGCGGGAGCCGGATTTGAACCGACGACCTTCGGGTTATGAGCCCGACGAGCTACCAAGCTGCTCCATCCCGCGTCCGTAATTCATCGTTAGGTACGATGAAAACCTTCAAACTGGAGCGACACACGAGGTTCGAACTCGTGACCTCAACCTTGGCAAGGTTGCGCTCTACCAACTGAGCTAGTGTCGCATCAACAACGTTTACGCTGTTCAGGGCTGCGAATTATAAGAGCATTTTTTTGTGATGCAAGTCCTTCGTTCAAAAAATCTTTATTTTTTTATCAAACGATGAAAAAGCAAGCAAAAGATCCATGTATTACAACAAATTGGATCGCAGCCTTAACAGTTAGATCTTAAAAATCGTCTCACGATAGTATTTAAGTTCCGCAATCGACTCGCGAATATCATCCAAGGCCAAATGCGTGCCTTGTTTCGAAAAACCATTTAGCACTTCAGGTTGCCAACGACGAGTCAATTCTTTTAGCGTACTTACATCAAGGTAGCGATAGTGGAAGTACTCTTCTAACTCAGGCATATGCTTATACAAAAAACGGCGATCTTGGCCGATGCTGTTGCCACAAATTGGGGATACTCCTTTTGGTACCCACCTTTCAAGAAATTCGATCGTTTGTGCTACCGCATCGTGCTCCGAAATTTCACTATTTCGAACTCGCTCAACCAAACCACTTGCCGTGTGTGTATTCGTACACCACTCATCCATTTTTGCCAGTTCATCTTCTGGCTGATGTATTGCAAGTACTGGACCTTCAGCCAAAATATTCAGCTCACTATCAGTAACGATAGAAGCAATTTCGATGATTTTGTGCGTCTCAGGATCAAGCCCGGTCATCTCTAAATCAACCCAAATTAAGTTTTGATCGCTAAAGGACATGGTTACGCCGCCTATTTGTTTATCGATAAAAGAGGTACTATACCTGAAAATACTTGAAACACGATACTCACAAGCTTGAGCCGAGATCGGACTCAATCGTTCGAGTTAACACACATTAAGTACAAAATTGTGGCAAAAAAGAAAAAGTTAACCAAAGGTCAGGTGCGACGCGTACGCAGCAACCAACAGAAACGCTTAAAGAAGCAAGAAGACTCAATCCAATGGGATGAGAACATGTTAGGCGCGAGCAAGCAGGGCTTAGTGATCACTCGCTTCGGCCAGCACGCTGACGTTGAAGACCTTGATACAGGTGAAGTTCAACGCTGTAACCTCCGCCGTGGCATCGAGTCCCTAGTATCGGGAGACCGCGTACTGTGGCGCGAGGGTCTTGAATCTATGGCTGGTATTTCCGGTGTGGTAGAGGCCGTTGAGCCACGCACATCTGTACTGACTCGCCCTGACTACTACGACGGCTTGAAACCCGTTGCGGCGAACATAGATCAAATGGTCATCGTTTCCTCAGTTCTACCTGAGCTGTCATTAAACATCATTGACCGCTATTTAGTCGCATCAGAAACACTGAACATTGCACCGCTGTTGGTCCTAAACAAAATTGACCTACTCGAAGCTGAAGATCGTGCGATGTATGAAGAGTGGCTTGCTGAATACCAACGCATTGGCTACAAGGTTCTTTTTGTTAGTAAGCAAAGCGGTGAAGGTATTGCAGAACTAGAAGCGCTACTTCGTGGCCGAATCAACATTTTTGTGGGTCAGTCCGGTGTCGGTAAATCAAGCCTTGTAAACGCACTCATGCCAGGACTTGAGCAAGAGGTAGAAGAAGGTGAAATCTCTGAAAACTCAGGTTTAGGTCAGCACACGACCACTGCGGCACGTCTATACCATATACCAAGTGGTGGCGATTTGATTGACTCACCTGGAGTTCGTGAGTTTGGTCTTTGGCACTTAGAAGCGGAAGAAGTGACTAAAGCCTTTGTGGAGTTCCGTCCATATCTGGGAGGTTGTAAGTTCCGAGACTGTAAGCACAATGATGATCCAGGCTGTATATTGCGAGAAGCAGTAGAAAAAGGTGAAGTCAGTGAAGTACGCTTTGATAATTACCACCGCATTCTAGAAAGCATGAGTGAAAATAAAGCAAATCGTCAGTACTCTCGTAACAAGAAAGCCGATCTGTAACTGTGTTAGCGCTGCAACTGTGTAAGAATTCGTCACCGAATACTGACAAGCAGATAGAATTTAAGTAACATCACGCGCCCTAAAACGAGAATCTAACAGAAGTATCGGAATTAAAAATGGACAAGATTAAAGTTGGACTGCAGTACTGGATCCCACAGCATGGCCTCACTCGTCTAGTGGGCAAACTAGCTTCAGCCAAGGCTGGCGGTCTAACAACAGCAATCATTCGCTGGTTTATCAAACAATATAATGTGAACATGGATGAGGCGAAGCACTCCGACCCTAAGCACTTCAGAACCTTCAATGAGTTCTTTGTACGTGAACTAAAAGACGGTGTGCGTCCAATCTCGGAAGACGAAGCAGTGATCACTCACCCTGCAGATGCTTGCGTAAGCCAATTTGGCCCAATTGAAGACGGCCAGCTAATCCAAGCTAAAGGTCATCACTTCTCTGCGCAAGAATTGCTTGGCGGTGATAAGAAGCTCGCAGAAGAGTTTCAAGACGGCTCCTTCGCGACGCTATACCTATCTCCTCGTGATTACCACCGCGTGCACATGCCATGTGATGGCACATTACGTCAGATGATTTACGTCCCAGGAGACCTGTTCTCGGTTAACCCGCTAACGGCAGAAAACGTTCCAAACTTATTTGCACGTAACGAGCGCGTAGTATGTATCTTCGATACCGAATTTGGCCCAATGGCGCAAGTACTGGTTGGTGCTACTATCGTAGGCAGTATAGAGCAAGTATGGGCTGGTACTATCACGCCACCACGCGGTAACACTATCTACAGATGGGATTACCCGGCAGAAGGCGACAAAGCCGTTATCTTGAAGAAAGGTGAGGAAATGGGCCGCTTCAAGCTTGGCTCGACGGTTATCAACCTGTTCGTAAAAGATGCCATCATATTCGATGAGAGTATGGAAAACGGCAAGCCAACAGTGATGGGAACCCCTTACGCTCATAAGCAGTAAGCTTACTGCCAACATTGATTTAAAAGCCTCCACTCGCGGGGGCTTTTTTATTGACGAAAAGCAAAACTCTGTTCGAAATTTCGCCTTTCTTATCTAAACTCATACCCATCTCTAAGTCCCTAAAAACACAATCGTTTAATCTAACATCAGGAATGAATTGTGTAAGGGGCAATCGATGCCGAAGATGAGTGCGGGCACACTGGGCAAATTACTGGTGTGCTTATTAGTTCCACTGGGCGTCTTGATGATGCCGAACGATATGATTCCAATTGACGATCTCACCTTAATCCAACATCGTCTTCTGGCTATATTTCTTCTTGCTGCACTGCTGTGGGTACTTGAGCCCGTCCCCGTTTTCGCTACTTCGATTCTGATTATCGCACTTGAATTGATCATGATATCGGACAAAGGTTTACACCTATTTCGTAACCCACCAGCGGGGCACGATTTAGGTGAGTTGATTGCTTATACAGACATCTTCTCTGCTTTTTCCTCCCCTATCATCATTCTCTTCATGGGCGGCTTTGCTCTTGCGATTGCCGCTTCTAAATACGAACTCGACAACAATCTCGCCCGCGTTCTACTCAAACCGTTTGGTACTCAGCCAAAGTTCATCATGTTGGGTTTAATGCTGATCACCGCGGTGTTCTCCATGTTTATGTCGAATACGGCAACTACGGTCATGATGTTGGCGCTCCTTGGCCCTATTGTAGCGTCAGCACCAAAAGGTGACTTAGGCATTAAAGCCCTCGTATTGTGTATTCCAATTGCTGCTAATACGGGGGGGATCGCAACCCCAATAGGTACGCCGCCTAACGCAATTGCCCTGCAGTACTTAACGGAAGAAAACAGCATCGACTTCCTATCTTGGATGATGATGGGTTTACCGTTCGTAATGGTACAGTTGACTATCGCTTGGTTCTTGCTGCAAAAGTTCTTTCCTTCTAATGAGCCAGAAATGAAACTTCGTTTGAATGGTAAATTTGAAAAGAGTTGGCGCGCGATTGTGGTTTACATCACCTTCGCGATGACGATCCTGCTGTGGATGACAACCAAGGTACACGGCATGAACACGTATGTGGTGGCGATCATTCCGCTCGCGGTTTTTACTCTAACGGGCATCATGGGCAAAGAAGAACTCAAGCTCATTAACTGGGATGTGCTATGGCTGGTTGCCGGGGGTATCGCGATTGGTATTGCGCTGGATAAAACCGGTTTAGCGGAAGCCCTTGCTCATGCGATTGATTACGAGTCCCTTTCTCCATTTTCGGTCGTGGTTGCCCTATCGGTTGTGTGTTGGTTAATGGCGAACTTTATGTCCAATACCGCAACCGCGAACTTATTGATGCCTATCGCAGCAGCCATTGGTGCTTCGATGCCTAGTCTTGTCGCTATTGGAGGTTTGCAAGGGTTACTCGTTGTCGTCGCGTTCTCCGCATCACTAGGGATGATCTTACCAGTCTCTACCCCACCAAACTCTCTGGCTTACTCAACTGGATTAATCGAAAGTAAAGACATGGCCAAGGTCGGCTTAATTATCGGCTTAATTGGTTTGTTTATTGTTTACGGTGCCGTTCTCATACTATTCTAGATGGCGGATCACTGAGGTGTGGACAAGCACCTCAGTGGTTCTCCAACGAAATTCTTTACCATCTGATCTATAAACTAATTCTCTCCAGATTCTGCTCCCATATTCATTCAACAAATTTTTGAGCGTTATTTGCACTAATCACCTCAAGTATATCGAATGAGTGTCGATATATAACTTACAGCCTTTCATGTCAGTATTCGTACTTGAATCGTCTCATACCACTTGGAGTCACTGATAGTGACATTAAACTTCTTGTCTGTTTTATGAAGGTAGGACAATGAGAAACACAATAAAATTAAAAATACAGATTGCGATTGCGATCATTATCGCCATTGTTAGTGGTGTTCAAGCTTGGGTGTCAATAAGTCAACTGCATGAAGAAACGTCCTCAACGCTCAACCGCGAAATCCAAAACATTTCTTACTCCACAGGTCATTACATCAGTGACTGGCTTGCGATTCGCAGCGACATGATGCTCGCCAGCGAAAACCGGATCGCAAACACTGACGATGCGGATAGAGAAATGCTATTAACTAAACGAGCAGGTAAATTCCTCTCGGTATATGCGGGGTTCTCTGATGGCACTATCATCTATGGCGACAAGAGCGAATCTTGGCCATCCAATTATGATCCTCGCACTCGCCCTTGGTACCAAGATGCGATGTCGCAATCTAACCTGATCATCACTGAGCCTTATCAAGATTTTGATGGCAGTGTTGTTGTGAGTTTTGCAAAAGCCTTTAACCAAGGGAAACAAGGTGTACTGGCTGCCGATCTAACCGTTACCGATATCATCAATGAAGTGTTGAATATTAAAATGGATAACGATGGATTTGCATTTCTCGTCGATGGAAACAACAACCTTGTTGCGTACAAAGATGAAAATTTGAGCCAAAAACCACTGACAGACCTCAACTCTGCATTGACTCACAGTACAATGATGGATCTGGCGGATGATGCGAAGCTAGATACCATTCCATGGCCAAATCAAGGCGATAAGTTGATCTACGTTGCAAAAGTCCCTAATACCGACTGGTCTTTAGGTATCGTGCAAGACAAACAAATGGCATTTGCCTCGGTTTCCGAACAAATGAGTTTTACCGCGATGGTTTCTATCGTGATGTACTTGATTATCGCGACGATCAGCACTTACACCATCACGCGTTTACTCAGCCCTCTTCAAACGTTATCTGAAGCTATTTCCGAACTGTCTCAAGGTGAGGGGGATTTAACTCAACGCATTAAAATTGAACGTATGGATGAAATTGGTGAACTGGCAACGCACGTGAATCAATTTTTAGCGCAAATGCAAGCCATGCTAAAAGACATTGTAGAAAACAGCGAGCAGCTTTCAGAGCAAGCAAACCAAACAAACGAGTTATCCGCAACGGCGGTTGGGCGCGTTGAACATCAACAAAATGATGTCAACCAAATTGCGACAGCAATTCACGAAATGTCAGCTACAGCGGCAGAAGTTGCGAGCCACGCAGAACTGACGGCAAGTGCTTCACAACACTCTGCATCGGCATGTATTGAAGGACAGAATGTCATTCAGAAGAACCGTGAAGCGATCGTGGTACTGGCAGAGCAAGTGAGTGATGCTGCGAACGTCATTTCTGAACTCGAAGCCAATACGCAAAGCATCAACAAAATCTTGTCGACTATTCAAGGTATCGCAGAGCAAACAAACTTACTCGCACTCAACGCCGCGATTGAAGCCGCGCGAGCTGGTGAGCAAGGTCGTGGTTTTGCCGTAGTAGCAGATGAAGTCCGTGTACTTAGCCAACGCACGCATGGTTCAACAGAAGAAATTCGCACCATGATTGAAACGTTGCAAAACAACACTAAACTGGCGGTGCATAGCATGCAAAGCAGCACCAGTTTGGCAGATACCAGCGTTGATTATGCTCAGCAGGCGCACGATAGTCTAACGAGCATCACCAACACAATCACGGAAATCAATGACATGGCGATGCAAATTGCAAGTGCAGCGGAAGAGCAACGTGCAGTGAGCGAAGACATTAGCCGCAATACACAAGGTATCAAAGACGATGCTGACGCCATTGCCGAGCAATCACTCAAGAGCAGCGAAAGCGCACGTCAGATGTACGATACCGCTAACACCATGCGTGAGAACATCAGTCGCTTTAAAGTCTAAAGCCATATCCTGAAAGCAGCTCAACGGGCTGCTTTTTTATTGGGACTGATAGGCGCTTTTAGAACTTTGTAAATTCATGCATATTAGAGTATCTCCCAGCTCTACAAGGATGTCTCGCAATCATGGGTTATGAATGGCTGGCGCTGTGCGCTGCTTTCCTATGGGCTATCTCTAGCTTAATTTCTGTTATTCCTGCTCAGCATCTCGGTGCGTTTGCTTATAGCCGTTGGCGTATGGGCTGTACGGTGGTGATTCTCTCTAGCATGGCTTGGATAACGGGTGGCTGGCTAAGTGTCTCGGCAGAACACATTACGCCAATGATGACGTCCGGTTTGATTGGTATTTTTATTGGCGATACGGCGCTTTTCGCTTGTTTGAATCGCATGGGACCGCGCCAAGCCGGCTTACTGTTCTCTTGCCATGCAGTGTTCTCTGCCATCTTAGGTTACTTCCTGTTTAGCGAAAGCATGACAGCCATGGAGCTGATTGGTGCAGCCTTAGTCTTCAGCGGTGTAGTGATGGCGATTTTCTACGGTCGACGCGGGCAAGCCAGCAATGCGCTGGAAGCAATCAAAGGTAATGTTTGGATCGGCATCGGGCTGGGTTTAACCGCCGCCATGTGTCAGGCGCTAGGTGGCATCATCGCCAAACCTGTCATGCAAACCAGTGTCGACCCTGTAGCCGCCTCTACTATTCGTATGTTGAGTGCTTTCATCGCACACTGTGCACTCTGGTTAATTGGCGCAAAAATAGCGCGCGCAACGCAAACCATCACATGGAAAGTCTTTGCCATTACAGCATTAAACGGCTTTCTGGCCATGGCGATTGGTATGACGTTGATTCTGTACGCGCTGCGTGAGGGTAATGTGGGCATGGTGGCCCTGCTTTCTTCAACAACGCCTATCATGTTGCTGCCGCTGCTGTGGGTTTATACCAAGAAACGCCCAAATCGATTTGCTTGGTTAGGTGCCGTCTTGGCAGTTATTGGTACTGGCATCTTGGTTCAATAGCATCCCAACACAAACCATCAAAAAACAAAATCACAGAGACAAAAAAGCCCGAGTCAAACTCGGGCTTTTATCATTCTGAATGCTCAGTTAATTACTTAACTAGCACTTCACCAGACATTTCTGCCGGGATGTCTAGACCCGCGAGAGAAAGCATGGTTGGAGCAAGGTCAGACAGTTTACCGCCTTCTTTGAACTCAACCGCTTTGTCACCTACGTAGATTAGAGGTACTGGTAGGTTAGTGTGAGCAGTGTGGATGCCGCCAGTTTCAGGGTCGATCATCATTTCTGCGTTACCGTGGTCCGCCGTAATCAGTAGTTGACCGCCAACTTCTTTGATCGCTTCAACCACTTTACCAACGCTTTCGTCTAGTGCTTCGATAGCTTGCTCAGCCGCTTCGTAAACGCCAGTGTGACCAACCATATCTGCGTTCGGGTAGTTACAGATGATAGTATCGAACTTACCAGACTTGATAGCCGCAACCATCTTCTCTGTTAGCTCTGGAGAGCTCATTTCTGGCTGCATGTCGTAAGTTGCTACTTTTGGAGAAGCAACAAGTTGACGCTCTTCACCTTCGAATTCGTTCTCAATACCACCGTTGAAGAAGAACGTTACGTGCGCGTATTTCTCTGTTTCAGAGATACGTAGCTGAGTTTGACCTTGCTTAGATAGCCACTCACCGTACGTGTTTTCTAGAGACGTTGGTGGGAATGCAATAGCTAGAGGGATGTCAGCCGCGTATTGAGTCAGCATCACGAAGTTGATTGCTGGGAATACAGCGCGCTCGAAGCCGTCAAATGCAGGTACGAATGCACGTGTGATTTGACGTGCACGGTCAGCACGGTAGTTCATGAAGATAACTGCATCGCCATCTTGCATGATTGCGTCTTCTTGACCTTCGACTTTGATTGCCGTTGCTTTAACGAACTCGTCATTTTCACCGCGAGCGTAAGCCGCTTCTAGACCCGCAACTGCCGTATCGAAAGTGAACTCAGCTTTCGCTTGAGTTAGAAGATCGTAAGCCACTTGAACGCGATCCCAGTTGTTGTCACGATCCATTGCGTAGTAACGGCCCACTAGAGAAGCAACGCGACCTTTACCTAGTTTCGCAAATAGGTCTTGGAAACGTTGTAGTGAATTTTCTGCACTACGTGGTGGTGTGTCACGACCGTCTAGGAAGCAGTGTAGGTAGATTTTCTCAGCGCCACGAGCGGCAGCCATTTCAACTGCTGCGTAGATGTGATCTTCGTGAGAGTGAACACCACCTGGAGACATAAGACCCATGATGTGTACTGCTTTCTCAGTTTTTACAGCAGAGTCGATAGCTTCAACTAGCGCAGCTGTCTCAGCGAACTCACCGTCAGAGATAGACTTAGTGATACGAGTTAGATCTTGGTATACAACACGACCTGCACCGATGTTGGTGTGACCAACTTCTGAGTTACCCATTTGGCCATCAGGCAGACCAACGTCCATACCTGACGCAGAGATTAGAGTGTGTGGATTGTTCGCAATCAGTGCATCCATTACTGGTGTTTTAGCATTGGCAATTGCGTTACTTGCTGTGTCTTCACGGTAACCGTAACCGTCAAGGATAACTAGAGCCAGTGGCTTCTTAGCAGACATAGTGATGACCTCATCAAATTTAAGTAACTTTCGGTGTAGAGCTTCGCTGCTCTATCTAACCTTGAAACAAAACTAGCGTAATTTTACTACACTTCTTAACCAAAACTGTAGGTTAAGATCAAATAATGTTTGCGATTTATTGTTGCTATCTTACAAGTTAGCAAGTAACCCGACTTGGTCAGCAAACGTGTTCCACAAGCATAGTCACTTTCAAGACGTTTTGTGCGGCCACCGAAATACTTTGGTGAAAAACGTTTTCTTGTGACCCAATAGTGCGCTTTTTCGACCAGAAGTGAAGTCATTTACGCCGATTAAATCGATAGGAGGAAGTGATAATAAACTAGCATAAATAGTAAGCTAGAGCGAGTTCCACTAGAAGCGCGTAGATCTCAATTATTCGTTAGAAAATTTTAACCCTCTCGCCTAAGACGATTAACCCCGCTATACTCCTGCTTTATTTTTCCGCCAACAGTGTAAGAGCTCAAGACATGCAAGAGTACATTGAATTTTTCCAACAAAACATGATTCTATCTTTGGTTTGGGTAGGTCTTCTTGTCGCATTCATCATGAACATCGTGAAATCGGCGACGTCAGCATACAAAGAAATCAACGTGAACCAATTGACCCACCTTATCAACCGTGAAAACGGCGTTGTAGTGGATATCCGCTCTAAAGATGAGTTCAAACAAGGTCATATCACCGACGCACTTCACATTTTGCCTTCAGACATCAAAGCAGGTAACGTTGGTAGCCTTGAAAATCGTAAATCAGACCCAATCATTGTGGTATGCAAAACGGGGCAAACCGCTCAAGAAAGTGCAAACCTACTAGCGAAAGCAGGCTTCGAAAACGTAAACCTACTGAAAAATGGTTTGATTGCATGGAACGAAGCGAACCTACCTCTAGTACGTGGTAAGAAATAAGGTTGCGGTAAAACAATTTGCCAGCCTCGTTGATATAAACTGAGCAAATAGAAAGCAGTTGAAGCGCCAAGGTGTGACGCTTTGCACGTAATACGCACTTCATCTAGTCAATAAAGATTTGCTCAGTTAGTCTCAGGACAAACCAGTTTTCTGGGTTTAGATAGCTCTAGGCCCAACAAATATTTATTAAGGATTTTAAAAATGGCTGAAGCAGCACCACAAGACGCACAACAGAACTTTGCAATTCAACGCATCTTCCTAAAAGACGTTTCTTTCGAAGCGCCTAACTCTCCAGTAATCTTCCAAAAAGAGTGGAACCCAGACGTTAAACTAGACCTAGACACTCAAAGCCGTGAGCTTGGTGAAGGCGTTTACGAAGTAATTTTACGTCTAACGGTTACTGTTAAGAACGAAGAAGACACCGCATTCCTATGTGAAGTTCAACAAGGTGGTATCTTCACTGCTGAGAAAATGGAAGCGGGTCAACTGGCACACTGCCTAGGCGCATTCTGCCCTAACATCCTATTCCCATACGCTCGTGAGACCATCTCAAGCCTAGTGGTTAAAGGAACGTTCCCTCAACTGAACCTAGCGCCAGTAAACTTCGATGCGCTATTCATGAACTACCTACAACAGCAAGCTCAACAAGGTGAAGCTAAAGCTGAAGCGTAATTCACGCTTTGTAAGTGACGTGCACTCCAAATGAATGAGTTCACGTCCTATACCTGAAGAAAATGCACAAAGCGTCCAACTAGCGATGCAATGTGCATTTTTTATTTCTGAAAGATCCTAGTTCCTAGCCCCTAGAGATCGTAAAATCTGGCGATTATGAACTAGATTCTACTAGTAGAAAGATAATTAGGCGGTAGCATGACACAAGCAAATACCAACAATGCTTACGGTAAAGACATCGCAATGACGGTGATTGGTGCGGGATCATACGGTACTTCTTTAGCAATTTCTCTTGCTCGCAACGGCGCGAACATCATCCTTTGGGGCCATGAGCCAGAGCACATGGCACGCCTTGAAGCAGACCGTGCTAACTATGAATTCCTACCTGGAATCGATTTCCCAGAGAGCTTGATTATTGAATCGGATTTAGAAAAGGCCGTTCAAGCAAGCCGTGACTTGTTAGTTGTCGTTCCGAGCCATGTCTTTGGCATCGTTTTAAATAGCTGCAAACCTTTCTTGCGCGAAGACTCTCGTATCTGTTGGGCAACCAAAGGCCTTGAGCCTGAAACGGGTCGCCTGCTAAAAGAAGTGGCGTTCGACATTATCGGTGAAAGCTATTCGCTTGCTGTACTATCAGGCCCAACGTTTGCAAAAGAGCTGGCGATGGGCATGCCAACGGCTATCTCGGTAGCTTCTCCAGATGCGGATTTTGTTGCTGATCTGCAAGAAAAGATTCACTGCAGCAAAACCTTCCGCGTCTATGCCAATAATGACTTCATCGGCATGCAACTTGGTGGTGCGGTGAAAAACGTTATCGCGATTGGCGCAGGCATGTCAGATGGCATCGGCTTTGGTGCCAACGCACGTACGGCACTGATTACTCGAGGTCTGGCAGAAATGAGCCGCCTTGGTGCCGCACTTGGTGCACAACCTGAAACCTTTATGGGCATGGCTGGCTTGGGTGATCTTGTTCTAACCTGTACTGATAACCAATCTCGTAACCGCCGCTTCGGTTTAGCGTTAGGCCAAGGCAAAGACGTCGATAAAGCACAAGAAGAAATCGGTCAGGTGGTTGAAGGCTACCGCAACACTAAGGAAGTTTGGATGCTATCCCAGCGCATGGGCGTTGAGATGCCAATTGTTGACCAAATATATCAAGTTCTGTATCAAGGAAAGGATGCACGCCTGGCAGCGCAAGATTTACTTGCTCGTGACAAAAAAGCCGAAGGAAAGTAGCACGCTACACGCCTTTGCACCTCATCTGAGAAGAATAGAAGTTGTCGGGTCACGAAAGAACCACTCAGGATATTGAGAATGAAGCACTGCGAAAAACAAAAAGTCTGGGACAAAATTGTTTCAGAAGCCCGTGAGATGTCAGAGCAGGAGCCGATGCTGGCGAGCTTTTATCATGCGACCATCATCAAGCATGAAAGTTTGTGCGCTGCACTGAGCTACATTCTGGCCAACAAATTGAACACTGCATCCATGCCCGCAATGGCAGTGCGTGAAGTCGTTGAGGAAGCCTTTGCCGCTGATCCAACAATTACGGACAGTGCCGCTTGTGACATTTGTGCCACGGTTAATCGCGACCCAGCGGTGTCAATGTACTCAATGCCGTTATTGTACCTAAAGGGCTACCATGCCCTGCAAGGCTATCGAGTGGCTAACTGGTTGTGGAAGCAAGGCCGTCACGCGCTTGCGACTTACCTACAAAACCAGATTTCTGTTGCATGTCAGGTCGATATTCACCCTGCAGCGCATATTGGTAGTGGTATCATGCTAGATCATGCGACCGGCATCGTGATTGGTGAAACGGCCGTTGTCGAAAACGACGTATCGATTCTGCAAGATGTCACTCTTGGTGGTACCGGTAAAGAATGCGGAGACCGCCACCCGAAAATTCGTGAAGGCGTAATGATCGGCGCAGGAGCAAAGATTCTTGGCAACATCGAAGTAGGCGAAGGCGCAAAAATTGGCTCTTGCTCCGTGGTATTGCAAGCAGTGCCGCCGCACACAACCGTGGCTGGTGTGCCTGCAAAAGTCGTTGGTCGTCCGAAAACGGACAAACCTTCTCTCGATATGGATCAAGGCTTTAATGGCAAATCGCAAAGCTTTATCCACGGGGATGGTATTTAATCGTCATCTGATCCTTTGGCAATAATGTGGTAGGTAACCCTCAAGTGCGAAAACAAAATCACCCAGTGCTACGCTCGGCTATGTTATTAACTTGTGCTTTATCTGCCACATATCCCCTCACCTCTTCGGCTGCCAGTCAGCAAGAGCTCAAAGGCGTATCTAGCGAAATCAATCGCCAGAAAAAATCGCTGACTTCTCAAGAAAAACAACTTAATGATCTGCAAAAATCGCTGAAAAACCAAGAACTCGGTATCTCTAAATTAGAGCACGAGATCAAGCAGACCAAAACTGACTTGGCGCAAGCGGATCAATACATCAATAAGTTGGAAGAGAAGATTGCTCTGCAAGAAGCTCAGCGTCAGACGCAAGAAGAAGAGCTGAAGCAGTTGCTGCAAACCTACTATGTGACCGAGCGAGCCAAGGCCAATGGACACCTTCTTAATGAAGGCGTAGAGGAAGACCGCATCAGCCAATACTTCCAGCACCTTGCTAAAGCGCGTGCAAAAGTGATCGAAGCGATCACCCAAACTACCCAAGAGTTGGCGCACAACAAGAATCAACTTGATCTCGAAAAAGCACAAATTGAAACCTTGCTCAAACAGCAATCGGAAAAGCGTTCATCTTTGGCAAGTACACAGTCGCAACGTAAAGGGACGCTGAACAAGATTCAAAAGAGCATCAAAGATGACAAGCGTTACCTAGCCGAATTACAACGCAACGAAACCCGTCTAAAAGCTGAGATTGCCAAAGCCGCGAAACGTAATGCCGTACCTATGGACGGTATCGCGAAACAACGCGGCAAACTGCCATGGCCACTGAAAGGCCACGTGCTGCATAACTTCGGCACCAAACAAACCGGTCAAGTTAACTGGAAAGGTATGGTATTGTCCGCCAGCTACGGCCAACAAGTTAAAGCGGTTTACCCGGGCACCGTGGTATTTGCCGAATACTTACGTGGCTATGGCTTAGTAGTACTGATCGACCACGGTAAAGGCGACATGACACTTTACGGCTACAACCAAGCCTTGACCAAGAAAGAAGGCGATAAGGTAACCGCAGGTGAAGTTATTGCCCTAGCGGGGGATACCGGTGGTCAAGACCGCGCCTCACTCTACTTCGAGATTCGCCGTAACAGCGAAGCGCAAAACCCAAAGTCTTGGTTAAAGCGTTTATAGCTGCCGTTTATAATCGCAGTTCTAAACAGCGCCATTACATTACATAACAAAAAAACAAAGGAGCCATTCGGCTCCTTTGTTGTATTCATATTCTGGAAAATGTTATGCGTAGTAGGCCTCGACCGCATCAATAAAGGCGCTCACATTGTCTTTGCTTAACGCATTGATGCCCGCGGCGGCTTCTCGACCGCCACCAGTTGGGAATTGCCCGCACACAGCCACTGCGCCTTGCTTGTTATTCAGCGGGGCACGAAGAGAAACCGTATAAGTGCCATCGGCATTTTCAGTTAACACCGCATGCGCAGAGTCTGGATTTTGGTTTGCAAGCCAGTTGCCATAAACACCACTGATTCGGCGTGATGCCGCATTGTTTGGCAGTTCAAACAGCTTGAGCTTAGCACTTTCATGAGTTGCAGGAACGGCTAGTGTCGCATCCATGTCTTGCTGATAAGCCGATTGCAATTGGTAGTAAGGTGAGGCTTTATCTGCAATCGCATCGAATGGTGAAACGTATTGCTTTAACGCTTGGTACAAATCAGCGGGGTGGAAATGAAGGTCATCGACTTTAGCACCGTAGCCGTTGTAGTTAATCAATGTACCAAGTTCTTTTAACTGCGCTTTTTGCTCTTCACTGAGTCCCGCTTTATCTGCCAGCGCATCTGCTTTAGCAATCAAGTTATCGCCATAAGCAGCAGTGATCGCCCAAGTGTGGAAACGCCCTTCCAGCAACTGATCGACAATCAAAGCGGTACACATGTTGGCATCAAGGTCGATGTGCGCGTCTAAATTACCGTGTTGAGGAATCTCACCCGCTTTATGATGATCAGCGTAAAACACATGCACGCCTTGAGCCAAAGCTTGCTCTAAACCTACCATGTTCTTTTCCATTGAAATGTCCAACACCACCAACTCATCGCCTACTTTCACTTCAACCTTTTCCAACAGCTTGATATCGCGCTTTACGCCAGTGATCAACACCGCATCAAGAGGGTCGGCGAAACGCCATTGTAGGAGAGCAATAATACCGTCCGCATCACCATTAAAAATGTCGTAATTCATTATGCGATAGATCCTTTATCGAAAAGTCACGCCCAAACTGATGACGCTGAATAGACATCATTGTTCGTAGTGTGCGCTGCAAGTCAACTCAAGGGGGACTCAGAAATGAGAACAGCGCTCAAAATATCGAGAGCAAGTCCGGGCTCTTTTTTACGTTCAACAAGGAGGGAAGACGCATTAACAATGGAGAGTACTTAACGCTTCTTCAAGCAGCAGTAACTGCTCCATGCCTTGCTCTGTGGCAACTGGTTTCACAACATTTAGCATTTGTAGCATGCCTTGCTTCACCATTTGCTCGGTAATTTCAGTCTTTGGTGACATCGCCGATTGGTAAGCCAACCAACTGCAAGCAATCAAATGCAGCGAGCATACCAATGACTTTAGCTGTTGTTGATCGACATTCAGCAAGTTCAGTGATACAAACTCTTGCATAATCGCAATCAAATTCGCTTGCAGTTTTTCTTGAACATCAATGTATTGATCATGGAGCCTATCATCTCGCGATAGGATTTCTGGCAAATTCGCGTAGAAAAAGCGGTATTTCCACATCAAAGTGAAGATCGAGTCGAGGTAACTTTTCAGCATGGCCAGACTCTCCTGCGAGCCCTGAATTGGCGTGAATCTCTCTAGCAACTCTGCAGAGTATAGCCCAAAGATCTCTCGTACAATTTCTTGCTTATTGCGGAAATGGTAATACAAATTGCCAGGGCTGATTTCAATATAATCAGCAATATGGTTAGTGGTGATGTTGCGCTCACCGTGTTGATTGAACAACTCCAGTGCCGCATAGACGATCTTGTCACGCGTTTTCATTGTTATCGTATTCCCTCTTGATTATCGAATCGAGTATAGCGACTTCACCAATCTAGGTCGATAGAGGCTCCCAATACGGTAACATAGCAGACCAGTGAGAATGCCGCTGGCGTTAGCAATTAAGTCATACCAAGAGGGTTGTCTGCCTACATACCCCTGTAGGATTTCAATCACACCGCTAAATAGTAATATGCCCATCGCAATGGCCCAACGCAGACGCCACTGTGATACACAAAAACAGCCTAAGAAAGCAAAACCACTGTAGGCCATGGCATGCTGCACCTTATCTAAGTAAGCAATATTGCCCCAATCTTGCAAATCGCCAGAGCTCAAGGACAAGTAAGCGATCAATGAGCCAAAACTCAATAGAATAATACGGGCTGCGGCCAGGTTCATGGTAGTTCCTATGCGATTGGGAATGGAAAAGCGGTGACTTGGTCAATATGGTCACACCCGAGAGCAAGCATAATCAGACGATCCACACCAAGCGCCACACCGGCACAATCGGGTAATCCCGCTTCTAATGCACCAATCAGGTGGTAATCGATCGGCTGTGGTTTTAACCCCATTTCAAGACGTTTGGCATTGTCTTGTTCAAAACGCGCCAGTTGCTCTTTTGGGTTATCCAATTCATGAAAGCCATTCGCCAACTCAATCCCTTTAAAGTAGACCTCAAAACGATCGGCAACACGATGATCTTGTAGATTGATTTTTGCCAGCGCCGCCTGTGATGCCGGGAAGTCATAAACAAAAGCCGGCACTTGTTGACCAATCTTAGCTTCGACACCAATACTAAACAGCAGTTGCAACAAAGTATCGCGATCTTCTTCAGGTTCTGCAATGTCACTCAGCCCCAGCTTAGCTGCAACCGCTTTTAGCTCTTGCATCGAGCCTTCTAATGGGCACACACCCAGTACATCAATAAAGGCTTGTTGGTAAGTCATGCGCTCTGCTGCGCCACACTTCAGTACCCGTTGCAGAAGATCGTTTATCTCGTCCATCAATTTATGGTGGTCAAAACCAATGCGGTACCACTCTAGCATGGTGAACTCAGGGTTATGGTAACGGCCATTCTCTTCGTTACGAAAAGCTTTGTTGATTTGGTAGATACAGCCACTGCCCGCTGCGAGCAAACGCTTCATATGGAACTCTGGACTGGTCATAAAGAACAGTTTACTACCATCCGCATAGCCAGGCCCAACAAACTCGGTCTGAAAGGTATGCAAATGAATGTCGGTCACGGTCGCATGGCTCATGGCTGGCGTGTCGACTTCCATCACCTCTCGCTCGGCAAAAAATTGACGAATAGCCATAATCAACGCCGCACGTTGACGGAGTTGCTCTATAGAAGCGGTAGGTTGCCAGGTCGTTTGCATTACAAGATTCTTAAATATTGGGGAATAGAGGAAAGTAGCAATTTTTGCATGTTTTTCCTAGTCCAGAGAAGAGGGATTACGCTTGTTCTCATCCCTGAAAAAACCAAATAACAGGCAATTTATTCTGAAGCCAGAGTTATTCGTATTACAGCGCAAAAAAACACCGTTAGTAATCCTATTATCAACGAGGGTTATGTTACGCAACAGTCAGGTAACATTGGTGAGATTGACCTTTATATACCATGGGATTCAGGTCGTGATAGCAGTCACATAACCTTAAATTTCTATGCTCTCATGTGCATTACCGGAGAAAAAAACCAAATACATCAATTTTTCTGCCAAAGGCCTCCCCTACACTAACCATAATACTTTTGAGGGATAGCCCAAATCAGGCCCCCTCTCACTCACAATAACAAGCGGATTTCCGCAATCACACACTGGAGGATAACTGTGCAAATTATCACCACAGATATCGCAGTCATCGGCGCAGGCGGCGCTGGTCTTCGTACTGCTATTGCAGCAGCTGAAGCAAACCCAGACTTAGAAGTAGCACTTATTTCTAAAGTTTACCCAATGCGCTCCCACACGGTTGCAGCAGAAGGTGGTTCAGCCGCAGTTATCAAGGATGAAGATAGCTTAGACAACCACTTCAACGATACGGTTGGTGGTGGTGACTGGCTATGTGAACAGGACGTTGTTGAATACTTTGTAGAGAACGCGACTCGCGAAATGATCCAGATGGAGCAATGGGGTTGCCCATGGAGTCGTAAAGAGAACGGTGAAGTCAACGTACGCCGCTTTGGTGGTATGAAGGTTGAACGTACTTGGTTCGCTGCAGATAAAACTGGCTTCCACATGCTTCACACACTATTCCAGACGTCGATGAAGTACGACAACATCAAACGTTTCGATGAATACTTTGTTGTCGACTTGCTTGTTGATGAAGGTGAAGCCCAAGGTCTGATTGCCATCCACATGTCTGAAGGTGAATTGGTTACCATCAAGGCGAAATCTGTCGTGCTAGCAACAGGTGGCGCCGGACGCGTTTACCACTGTAACACCAACGGTGGCATCGTAACGGGCGACGGCATGGCAATGGCTTACCGTCACGGCGTTCCTCTACGTGATATGGAATTCGTTCAGTACCACCCAACCGGTCTTCCAGGCACAGGTATTCTAATGACCGAAGGTTGTCGTGGTGAAGGCGGTATCATCGTCAACAAAAATGGCTACCGTTACCTGCAAGATTACGGTATGGGCCCAGAGACTCCAGTGGGCGAGCCGAAAAACAAATACATGGAACTGGGTCCACGTGACAAAGTTTCTCAAGCTTTCTGGCACGAGCAACAGAAAGGCAACACCATCAAACACCCTCTTGGTGACGTGGTGCATCTAGATCTTCGCCACCTAGGTGAAGAGTACCTACAAGAGCGTCTACCGTTCATCTGCGAGCTAGCGAAAGCTTACGTGAACGTTGATCCTGCAAAAGAGCCAATTCCAATTCGTCCAACGGTTCACTACACCATGGGTGGTATTGAAACGAACGGCGAATGTGAAACTCGCATCAAAGGTCTGTTCGCGGTTGGTGAATGTGCGTCTGTTGGTCTTCACGGAGCAAACCGTCTAGGTTCTAACTCACTGGCTGAATTCGTGGTATTTGGCCGCGTTGCTGGTGAACAAGCGGTGAAACGCGCAGCGGAATTCAAAGGCTGGAACGAAGAGTCAATCACGGTTCAAGTGAAAGCGGTTGAAGCTCGCATCGAAGCACTGATGAACCAAGATGGCGATGAAAACTGGGCGGATATCCGCACTGAAATGGGTCACACCATGGAAGCGGGCTGTGGTATCTACCGTCAAGAAGATTTGATGCAAGCAACCATCGAGAAAATCACCGAGCTGAAAGAGCGTTACAAGAAAATCAGCATCAAAGATAAAGGCAAAGTATTCAACACTGACCTTCTATACGCAATTGAAGTAGGCTACGGCCTAGAGGTTGCTGAAGCGATGGTCCACTCTGCAATCCTACGTAAAGAATCTCGCGGAGCACACCAGCGTCTAGATGACGGTTGCACAGAGCGTGACGATGAGAACTTCTTGAAGCACTCGCTTGCTTTCTTCCGAGCAGACGCAGCACCAACTATCGACTACAGCGGCGTGAAGATCACTAAGTCTCAACCAAAAGCACGTCTATACGGTGAAGCGGCAGAGAAAGCGGCAGCAGCTGAAAAAGCCGCTGAAGCAGAAGCGAAGAACGCAGAGGAGCAAGCATAATGTCAGCAAACCGCATTCAAAAAGTGAACGTTCTGCGTTACGACCCAGAAAAAGACGCAGAACCATACACTCAAACCTACGAAGTGCCATTTGATGAAACCCTGTCTGTGCTTGATGCGCTTGGCTACATCAAAGACCACTTAGATAAAAACCTGTCTTACCGTTGGTCTTGTCGTATGGCGATCTGTGGTTCTTGCGGCATCATGGTAAACAACGTACCTAAGCTTGCTTGTAAGAGCTTCCTACGTGACTACCCAAATGGCGTGACTATCGAGCCACTTGCGAACTTCCCAATCGAGAAAGATTTGATTGTCGACATGACGCCATTCATCGAGCGCCTAGAAGCCATAAAACCATACATCATTGGTAACGACCGCAAACCAGAAGACGGCACGAACTTGCAAACGCCTGAGCAAATGGCGAAGTATAAGCAGTTTGCTGGCTGTATCAACTGTGGTCTGTGCTACGCAGCATGTCCTCAGTTCGGCTTGAACCCAGAGTTCATCGGCCCTGCAGCACTGACTCTGGCACACCGTTACAACCTAGACAGCCGTGACAACGGTAAAGATGAGCGTATGAAGCTGATCAACGGTGAAAACGGCGCTTGGGGTTGTACGTTTGTAGGTTACTGTTCTGAAGTTTGTCCGAAGAACGTGGATCCTGCAGCGGCAGTAAACCAAGGCAAAGTGGAGTCTTCTATGGACTTCGTGATTGCGATGTTGAAACCTGATGGTTCACCGAAAAAAGTGGAGGCATAAGGATGAGCAACCGTAAACCTTACGTTCGTGAAGTAAAACGCACTTGGTGGAAAGATCATCCTTTCTACCGCTTCTACATGCTACGTGAAGCGACAGTGCTTCCTTTGATCCTATTCACTATTTTCCTGACTTTCGGTCTAGGTTCACTAGTGAAAGGCCCTGAAGCTTGGCAAGCTTGGTTGGCGTTCATGGCAAACCCTATCGTAATCGCGATCAACATCGTTGCACTATTAGGTAGCCTATTCCACGCACAAACGTTCTTCAGCATGATGCCACAGGTAATGCCTATTCGTTTGAAAGGCAAACCAGTGGATAAGAAAATCATCGTTCTGACTCAGTGGGCAGCAGTGGCGTTCATCTCACTGATCGTTCTCATCGTGGTGTAAGGAGCTTGAGTAATGAAACCGAATTATAGTGTTAATACAGCGCCGAAACGTTCTGATGAGCCAATCTGGTGGGGTCTATTTGGTGCCGGTGGTACTTGGTTTGCGATGATCACACCAATCACGGTACTGGTACTGGGTATCCTAGTTCCACTAGGCATCATTGATGCAGAAGCTATGAGCTTTGATCGCGTGTCTGAGTTCGCAACCAGCATCATTGGCGCACTGTTCATCATCGGTACGCTAGCACTGCCAATGTGGCATGCAATGCACCGTCTACACCACGGCATGCACGACCTTAAATTCCACACCGGTGTGGTAGGTAAAATCGCATGTTACGCGTTTGCTGGTCTTATCTCTGCACTCGCCGTTATCTTTGTCTTTATGATTTAAAAGATGGCATAAAAATAAAGAAGCTGGCTCTAAGCCAGCTTTTTTTATTGCTTTGGATCACTCGTGATCTTTTGGCTTATTGACACGCAAGTAACAAAAAAGGCCGCCAAAGCGACCTTTTTCAGGGAAACGTGAATTACTTCACACGACCTACGTATTCAGCAGTACGAGTGTCAACTTTGATCACTTCACCGATTGCGATGAATAGTGGAACACGTACAACAGCGCCAGTTGATAGCGTAGCTGGTTTACCACCAGTACCTTGAGTATCACCTTTCAGACCTGGATCGGTATCCGTCACTTCTAGCTCAACGAAGTTTGGTGGAGTAACAGTAATTGGGTTACCGTTCCAAAGTGTGATCATACAAGTGTTGTTTTCTACCAACCACTTAGCGTTATCGCCAACCGCTTTCGCGTCTGCAGCGATCTGCTCGAAAGTTTCGTTGTTCATAAAGTGGTAGAATTCGCCGTCTGAATATAGATAATCTAGGTCGATATCCATTACGTCTGCCACTTCACAAGTGTCACCAGACTTGAATGTTTTCTCTAGCACTTTACCAGAAAGAAGTTTACGAATTTTAACGCGGTTGAATGCTTGGCCTTTACCTGGTTTAACATATTCGTTTTCCAGAATTACACAAGGCTCGTTATCAAGCATTAACTTAAGGCCGCCTTTAAATTCATTGGTGCTAACTGTAGCCATTTTTTCCTCTTACATTCTTAGAGCTAAATTCAATGCCGCACATAATAACCCGAAAAGTCGAATCTGTTGAGCAAAACTGGCTCAAACAGTTAGCGAATGGGATCTCAGATCCTGCAAAATTGCTGGAAATATTGGAAATAGATCCTTCTCCGTGGCAAGACGGGTTTGCTGCGCGCAAGCTGTTTGTACAGCGTGTACCGCAAAGTTTTGTCGAAAGGATGGAAAAAGGCAATCCTTACGATCCACTTTTACGTCAAGTATTGCCTTTGAGCGAAGAGTTTGAAGTGCATGCAGGCTATTCCGACGATCCTCTCGAAGAGCAAGATAATGAGATCCCAGGGTTACTGCACAAGTATCGCAACCGCGCGTTGATGATCGTAAAAGGTGGCTGTGCGGTGAACTGCCGTTACTGTTTCCGTCGTCACTTCCCTTATCAAGAGAATAAGAGCGGCAAACAAGTGTGGGCTCAATGTCTGGAATACATGACGAAGCAACCCGAGTTGAACGAAGTGATCTTCTCTGGTGGCGACCCGTTAATGGCCAAAGACGATGAGATCCACTGGCTATTGGAGCACATCGCACAAATCCCACACATCAAACGCCTGCGTATTCACAGTCGTTTGCCTGTGGTGATTCCTGCTCGTATCACTGATGAGCTATGCCAGCTACTTCGCGCTTCTCGCCTACAAATCGTGTTGGTGACGCACATCAACCACGCTAACGAGATCAACGCTGAATTTGCCGCTCAAATGGCGAAGCTGAAGCAAGCCGGAGTGACCTTGCTAAACCAAGCCGTATTACTTAAAGACGTCAACAACAGCGTTGAAGCACAAGTGGCACTAAACGAAGCGCTGTTTGATGCTGGCATTCTACCTTACTACTTGCATGTCTTAGATAAAGTCCAAGGTGCGGCGCACTACTTTGTATCAGACGAAGAAGCCAAAGCAATCATGCGCGGTGTCATTACGCGAGTTTCTGGTTATCTGGTGCCTAAGCTAGCCCGAGAAATCGGCGGCCGCCCAAGTAAAACGCCACTGGATCTGCACTTAGAGTAGCGTGTTACTCGTATAGGATTTTGTCGTAACAAATAAAAGCTTTTGTTCGATCAGGCGGTCTTATCTATGCATACTCCGCAAATTTGGAGGTTAAGATGCAAGCAACTTTTGAACACTATGTCGATCTTGGTCCATTCAGTTGGGCGGCATTACTTTGCTGTGCTATCAATGGCTTGATGATCGGTATAGAGCGCCAAACTCGTGGTAAGCCCGTAGGTATTCGTACCGCAATTCTCGTGATCTCAGGCACTTACTTGTTTATGTCGATGGCGGTTTCTTTGTCGCCAAACACGCTCGACCAAGCTCGCGTACTTGGCCAGATCATCACAGGCGTTGGCTTCTTAGGTGCAGGGGTGATGATGGCTCAAGACGGAAAGATCCACGGAGTGACCTCAGCCGCGGTCATTTGGATGCTGGCTGGATTAGGCTTGATGATAGGACTTGGCTATCTGACACAATCCATCATTATTACCTTATTAGCACTAACGGTACTGCTTGGTGTAGACAAAGCAGAAAACCGCATCAAAGCCTTGCGTCGCGGGGTACACCAAAAGATGCAACAGCGAAAAACGTCCACTCGCATCGTAAAATAAAAAAGGCCCCGATATGGTATCGGGGCCTTTTTGTATCTGTGTTCACTGAACTTATTTAGCAAAGTTCACGATTGGGAAACACTTGAAGAAACCGTTGTCCGCACAATTTAGAAGACCAATCTGAACGCCATCGATTTGGTTTGTCATGTTAAAGAAACCAAGTTGGAAGTTCGATTTTTTAGAGATACTCGCCAGACCGATATCCGCCATTGTGTAGCCTTCAGAGTAGTTCACCGCACTCCAGTTAAGACCTTCAACGTTATTCGTTACGTTTACCGCACCTAGGTTAAGACCGGTTGTTTGGCCTTGGTTCCAGTTGAATAAACCTAGCGATACACCTTTCATTTCTTGGTTTACTTTAGACGCACCAAAGAAAAGACCAAAGTTAACACCTGTTGTGCGGTCTGTTTCAGACATACCAAGTAGGGAGAAGTCGACACCTTTCACTTCGTTCACTTGACCGTGAAGAACTGATAAACGAACACCGCCAACAGAAGAGTTAGATGGTACGTTAGTGTCATCAATCGTAGAGAACATAACTGGCGTACTGTCAGCAAGGGCAACAGGTGAGGCAATAACGGCTGCAACAGCCAATGACGTCATAAGCTTTTTCATTTTTATCTCCAGAGGAAGTATTTCATTTACAACACAGTGTAGTGTTCAGAACTTGCGCTATTTTAACTAGTTTTTTGGTAACAGGAAGTCATATTTAAAAGCCTTACCACCCTTAAAATTAATTTACGGTGTTGATTTTAAACACATTTACTGACATTAAGCACACAATCCCGCACAATAGTGCCGTTTTACCGCAAGTTTTGTTTAGACAACAAGCTCTCGTTTTTTCATGTAGCCCTCAGATTTGGAATGAAGACCCATTAAGTAAAATGCGCGACGCCCTCTAAAGCCGAACGATTCCGCATGACAGCAACGAAAAAACCGAGGCATAAACCTCGGCTTATCGAACTTTATCGGTAGTCTAGCTCACCGCTCTATGACTTTAGAACAAGGAGAGCACGCGCAGTTTACGCTAGTAAATGTGCATGCTCGACACGGTAATTAAGCCTTAGAGCAAAGAGATAGGCTGGCTATTACATCATGCCGCCCATACCACCCATACCGCCCATACCACCCATATCAGGCATACCGCCATCTTTTTGTGGTAGGTCAGTCACCATCGCTTCTGTTGTGATCATTAGACCGGCAACTGATGCCGCGAATTGTAGAGCTGAACGAGTTACTTTAGTTGGATCTAGGATACCCATCTCAAGCATATCGCCGTATTCGCCTGTTGCTGCGTTGTAACCATAAGAACCCTCACCCGCTTTCACGTTATTCGCAACGACTGACTCTTCGTCACCTGCGTTCTTCGTGATTTGACGAAGTGGCGCTTCCATTGCTCGTAGTGCAACGCGGATACCAACGTTTTGCTCTTCGTTGTCGCCTTGTAGGTCAACAATCTTAGATGCCGCACGGATTAGTGCAACACCACCACCAGCAACCACACCTTCTTCAACCGCTGCGCGAGTCGCGTGTAGTGCATCTTCTACGCGGTCTTTCTTCTCTTTCATTTCAACTTCAGTTGCTGCACCAACTTTGATGACTGCAACACCGCCTGCTAACTTAGCAACACGCTCTTGTAGTTTCTCTTTGTCGTAGTCTGAAGTTGCATCTTCAATTTGCTGACGGATTTGAGCAACACGACCTTGGATCATTGCTTCTTCACCCGCGCCATCGATGATGGTGGTGTTTTCTTTCGTGATTGCAACGCGTTTCGCTTGGCCTAGGTCTTCTAGTGCTACTTTTTCTAGCTCTAGACCCACTTCTTCAGAAATCACGATACCACCAGTTAGGATGGCGATGTCTTGCAGCATTGCTTTACGACGGTCACCGAAACCAGGTGCTTTAACCGCTGCTACTTTCACGATGCCACGCATGTTGTTCACAACTAGCGTTGCTAATGCTTCGCCTTCTACATCTTCAGCGATGATAAGCAGTGGACGAGACGCTTTAGCAACCGCTTCTAGAGCAGGAAGAAGTTCACGAATGTTCGAGATTTTCTTGTCTACTAGAAGGATGAATGGGTTTTCTAGATCAACAGAGCCCGCTTCTTGGTTGTTGATGAAGTAAGGAGATAAGTAACCGCGGTCAAACTGCATACCTTCAACCACGTCTAGTTCATCTTGTAGCGCTTGACCTTCTTCAACCGTGATAACACCGTCGCGGCCTACTTTTTCCATCGCTTCTGCAATGATGTTACCAACGCTTACGTCAGAGTTCGCAGAGATAGTACCAACCTGTGCAATAGCTTTGGTGTCGTTACACTCAACAGACAGCTCTTTTAGTTGCTCAACCGCTGCGATAACCGCCTTGTCGATACCACGCTTAAGGTCCATTGGGTTCATACCCGCCGCAACTGCTTTTAGACCTTCGTTTACGATTGCTTGCGCTAGTACTGTTGCTGTTGTTGTACCGTCACCCGCTGCGTCGTTTGCTTTAGACGCCACTTCTTTAACCATTTGTGCGCCCATGTTCTGGAATTTGTCTTCCAGTTCAATTTCACGCGCTACTGATACGCCATCTTTAGTGATGGTTGGTGCACCAAAAGATTTGTCTAGAACTACATTACGGCCTTTAGGACCCAGTGTTACTTTTACTGCGTCCGCTAGAACGTTTACGCCTTCTAGCATTTTAACTCTTGCATCATTACCAAATTTAACGTCTTTAGCAGCCATCTTTGATTTCCTTTCTAAATTCTTTAAGTTCGAGTTCGTTTTTAAATCAGAGCAAAAAATTACTCAACGATTGCTATTACTCAACGATCGCCATAATGTCGTTTTCAGACATCACAAGCACTTCTTTACCGTCGATTTTTTCAGTCTTAGTGCCGTAACCTTCAGCGAAGATAACAGTATCACCAACTTTGACGTCCAGTGGTAGCACTGTGCCGTTTTCTAGAATACGGCCCTTGCCTACAGCAAGAACTACACCGCGAGTCGATTTTTCCGCAGCAGAGCCAGTTAAAACAATGCCACCAGCTGACTTAGATTCAACTTCTTTACGTTCAACAATAACTCGGTCATGTAATGGACGAATGTTCATTGGTCGTCTCTCCTGAAAATTTCCATGTGTATTTGATAATTGCCCGCGAAGAGGGCACGTTAAGTATATTAGGGACAACACTATGAATCCCAAGGGGTGAAAGAGAGTTTTTTGTGACTTAGTTAAAAGATCGAACAGTTAAGCAACGGTTTGCGTTCGAAATGCCCACTCGCCCGCTTTCCTGCTTTCTTGTATCCTTGCAGCTCCCTCACCAGATTAGATGTCAAAAATGCTGGAAAAGAATAAGCCGGACAATCAGGCCGACGATAAACATGGTTTGTTGACCGCGCCCATTCCCGACACCTTACGCAAGATGACTGTTCCCATGACCATGGGCATGATCGCCATTTTGATGTTTAACCTGGTCGACACTTTCTTTATCTCTCTGCTGGGTACGCAAGCACTGGCAGCCATCAGCTATACCTTTCCTGTCACTTTTGCGGTGAACTGCATCACCATGGGCATCGGAATGGGGCTTTCAACTAACATTGGCCACTTACTCGGGCAGGGGCATGCGCCACAAGCGGCACGTTTCACGAGTCACGGTTTGTTGTTAGCCGTATTGCTGGTAACGATAGCTTCAACTCTGGGCTTCTTCACCATTGACCCCTTGTTTCGTCTATTGGGTGCGAAAGAGGACTCCATCCCTCTCATCGAACAGTACATGCAGGTTTGGTATCTGACCATACCCTTGTTGGTGATTCCAATGGCAGGTAACAGTGCCATCCGTGCGTCAGGAGATACCAAAACGCCCGCAAAAATCATGATGCTTGCAGGATTAATTAATGGCTTACTCGATCCGTTGCTTATTTTCGGCTACGGTCCATTTCCTAAATTAGGCATTCAAGGTGCTGCGATTGCCAGTGCGTTAAGCTGGCTTGGGGCTTTATTGGGCTCTTTTTATGTGTTGGTGAAACGAGAAAAATTGCTGGCTTCCATTAAATGGTCGTTCATCAAGCAAGATTGGCAACAAACCCTCAAAATCGGCACTCCTGCTGCACTGTCGAATGCGATGACCCCTCTGTCTGGTGCGATTCTGATGATGATGCTATCAAGCCACGGTACCGCTGCGGTCGCGGCCTATGGTGCAGCCCAACGTATTGAGTCAATTTTGATTCTCGTATTGATGTCTCTCACCTCTGCCCTAACACCCTTCATGGCACAGAACTTTGGCGCGAAAAATCCCGCTCGTGCTTTTGCTGGCTGGTTTCTCAGCATGCGATTTGCCGTGATATTCCAAGGCTTTATATTCTTAGCGATGGTTCCACTGAGCATCCCTCTTGCCGCACTGTTTTCTCAGGAAGCAGCTGTAGAAAACCAATTGTGGCATTACCTTCTAGTCGTACCGTTCAGTTACGGATTCCAAGGTATTGTAATGATGTTGGTGAGCGGTTTTAACGCGATGCACAAGCCCCTACGCGCCTTCCAATGGAGTTTTATGCGTTTGTTTGTGTTTACCTTACCAGCGGCATGGATTGGCAGTCAGGTGTACAGCATTGAAGGGTTGTTTATCGGCATTGCACTTGGTAACACGCTAGGTGGGGTCTTGGGTTATTTGTTTGCTCTGCGCGAACGACGCGTCACTTTGGCAACACATCAAGTGGCTTCTGAGTAACAAAACTCAGATAAAAAAAACCGCGGATCATCGCGGTTTTTATATTTTGACTTATTCAAGCTAACTTAGAATAACTCTTCAGCAACTTGGTAAAGGTCGCTGCGTACTGGACGCTTCATGTTCTCGATTGCATCGATGATGTCGTGGTGAACTAGCTGCTCTTTCACGATACCAACACAACGGCCGCCGTGGCCTTCTATTAGTAGGTGAACCGCATAATTACCCATGCGAGATGCAAGAACACGGTCGAATGCTGTTGGACGACCACCACGCTGGATGTGACCAAGAACGGTTGCACGAGTTTCACGACCCGTTGCCGCTTCAATCTCTTTCGCCAATTCGTTTGCATCCATCATCAGCTCAGTAAGCGCAATGATGGCGTGTTTTTTGCCTTTTGCGATACCGTCTTGGATGTTACCGATCAGCTTCTCTTTATCTAGGCCCGTTTCTGGAGTAATGATGTACTCACAGCCACCTGCGATAGCAGACATCAGAGTCAAGTCACCACAGTGACGACCCATGATTTCTACGATAGAAATACGCTGGTGGGAAGAAGACGTGTCGCGCAGGCGGTCAATTGCATCGATAACGGTGTTTAGTGCCGTTAGGTAACCGATCGTGTAATCCGTACCTGCGATGTCATTATCGATTGTGCCTGGCAGACCGATACATGGGTAACCCATTTCTGTCAGTTTCTTCGCCCCCATGTAAGAACCGTCACCACCGATCACAACCAGTGCATCGATACCGTGTTTTTTTAGGTTCTCAATCGCTTTTTCGCGTACTGCCACTTCCTTGAACTCAGGGAAACGAGCAGAACCTAGGAACGTACCACCTTTGTTGATCACATCAGAAACACTAGAACGATCTAGTGGCTCGATGCGGCCTTCGTAAAGACCTAGGTAGCCATCGTACACACCGAAAACTTCCAATCCCTCAGATAGTGCGGTACGTACTACGCCGCGAACTGCAGCGTTCATACCAGGTGCGTCACCGCCACTTGTTAAAACACCGATCTTCTTAATCATGCTCACCCTCGAACTTTGGCAATCAATTATTTAATTTTCTTTTTGGCTTCTTGTTACCAAGCAAGCCGCATAATCCAGAACTGTGCGTTATGTTACATTTCCTCAATAGGAATACCAATGAAAACACACATTTTTATGTAACTTTTCTACTTATGTAAGAGTATTACAGTTTATCTTGGTGACTTTGTTGATTCACATCAGGATCAAGATTCTTAATAAGTATTGATGGAAAGATAGTCAATAAGCGCCTATTTGTCGTTAGTGCTACCGATTTTTGGATTACTACCAATCTTGTGCTTTTTGCTCTTTCTCTGGTCCAAACACCACCGATATCGGGTCTTGATGGATCAAAACATCGGCCTCTGGGAATCGCGCCAATAACTTATCTTCCACCTTATCTGCAATAAGGTGCGCTTCAATCAGGCGTAAATTATCATCCAATTCCAAATGCAGCTGGATAAAACGCGTTGGTCCGGACATGCGTGTACGCAGTTGGTGCACACCTAACACCCCCTCTACTTCAAAACATTCCGCACGAATTTGCTCAAGCTCTTCTTCCGGTAACTGTCGGTCAAGTAAGGTTTGAATCGCCTCAGTGACCATCTTAAATGCGCTGTAAAGAATAAAGATACCGATTCCCACCGCAAACGCCGCATCGGCTTGCGTCACACCAAAGTAGCTAAGACCCAATGCCACCATAATGGCCGCATTCATATATAGGTCAGTTTGGTAATGCAGTGAATCTGCCGCAATTGCCTGACTGCCAGTGACGCGCACGACGTGCTTTTGGAACATCACTAACCCCAAGGTCACAACAATGGCGAATAGTGATACGTAAACCCCCAATTCAGGGGCATGCAAATCCTGAGGACGGAAGAAACGCTCGATACCATTTAAGATGAGGAAAACCGCCGAACCAGAAATAAACATCGCTTGCGCTAACGCCGCTAACGACTCCGCTTTACCATGCCCAAAGGTGTGCTCTCGGTCAGCAGGTTGTAAGGCGAAGCGAACCACGATGAGGTTCACTACCGAAGCTGCAATGTCCAGCATCGAGTCAATTAACGATGCCAACAGACTGACAGAACCGGTCACCCACCAGGTGATGACTTTCATAATGAGAAGAAGTGTCGCCACAATGGTTGCAGCCCATGCCGCAGTTGTGACGAGTCGTGCATATTGGTATTTCATAATCAAGGAGTTAACTCAAGCCGTGTGTTGATTATACCTCGTTACGGTATTAATGAGTATGACATTACAGGATCAAAAAGGGGCAGTACGGTGACTGCCCCTTAGGATTCATTCAGCTCACAATTAGCTGTTATGGTGTTTTTGCATGCGCTTTTGCATTTTTTCACCACACTCTTGTTGACGCTCTTTTTGAAGTTCAACAAATTTCACTTTTTGCTCAGGTGTCAGCACGCTCAGCATCTGGTGCTTTTTCTCCATCATCTTCACGCGGCGCTCAGTTTGCTTATCAACCATCACTTTTGCTAGGTCGTTTGCAGCAGCCTCGTCAAAGTTATCAGCCAACAGCAATGCTTGCATTTTCGCATGATGTGCTTGACGCTCTGCTTTACGAGCTTGGTGATGCTCTGCATAGTTGGCTTTCATGTCCGCTTTGTTTGCTTTACGCATTTCTTTTAGCTTATCTTTTTGTGCATCCGTTAGGTTTAGTTGACGCATAACACCGCGCTCCATACCTTGACTACACTCACCGCGTGGACCTTTGTGATGATCTTTGCCACCGAATGCAAATGCGCTCGCTGCACCTAGAGTAAGTGGTAGGATAATAGCAGCTAGTACAACTTTTTTTGCAGATTTCATAATTTGATTCCTTACACAGGTTAATATTTCTTTTGAGCTGCTCTCACAGCGCTTAAGTGTAGAATACGACCTGTCAGGTAAAGCAACGTATAAGGAGCGTAAAGAAGCGTAAAGGCCTGTTTTATTCTTTTTTCCTCTCTCGTCATAAAAGGAAAATACCTGGTCGCCACAGTGACCTGTTCAAACCAAATGTGAGTAGCAGACACTCATCAGTACATTAAGAATATAAAAGAGGCTTTGACGCATTATTCAGTCATTTTCGAATCATTGCGTTGGTGTCTTTTATTACTGCACTCTTTTTGGCGGTCATCTTGAAGCTGCACAAATTTCGCTTTTTGTTCCGTCGTTAATACGCTCAGCATCTCATGTTTATTCTTCATCATTTGAACACTTCGTTCAGCTTGTATCGCGGCCACCTCTTGAGCAAACCCGTTTGCTTTTGCGTGGTTAAACTCACTCTCTAATACGATCGCTTGCATTCTCTGATGTCGCTCCTTTTGCTCCACCTTTCGATTAACATTAGTCTGCTTCTTCTCCTGCTTATGCGCTTCTCGTATCGATTTTAGCTTCGCTTTTTGTTCATCCGTTAAATCGAGTTGATGCACCATTCCGCGATCCAAATTCATCGAAATACCACATTTGTCATGGAATTTTTCATCATACTCTTGCTCATGGCTATCGGCTATGGCACTAGTCGATGCAAATACTAAGGGAAGTATCAGCATCTCAATAGTACGGCTTTTAAGACGTTTCATAAGTATATTCCTTATTTTATTCACTGATGAACTCTCCACATGCTCAATAATCTTGAGTAGATGCAGTAAAGAGACATAAACAGAGTAAATAATCGTAAAGAGTCATTTTCAGGCGCTTCGCAGACTCTCATAACAATGTAATATTAGAACAACTATGAATGATTAGTAGGTACTTAAATGGCAAACATTCTTTTGATTGATGACGATACCGAGCTAACTAGCTTGCTAAAAGAAGTGCTAAGCTTTGAAGGTTTTGACGTCACTGAAGCCAATGATGGCGAAGCAGGTTTAATGGCCATGAGTAGCGAGATCGATCTTATCTTACTCGACGTCATGATGCCGAAACTCAATGGAATGGAAACCCTAAAACGCTTACGTGAAAGCTGGGAAACGCCGGTATTGATGTTAACGGCGAAAGGCGAAGAAATTGATCGTGTGATCGGCCTAGAGCTTGGCGCGGACGATTACCTACCTAAGCCTTTTAGTGATCGTGAATTGCTGGCGCGTATCCGTGCGATTTTACGCCGTACCAGCAGCACACAAAAAAGCGCTAAAAATAGTGACTGCATTGAGTACCAAGAAATCAAACTCTACCCAGGCAAACAAGAAGCGTACTGCGACAACGCACTAATGGACTTAACCACCACAGAATTCGCTCTACTAACCCACTTTGTGCAAAACCCAGGGCAAATACTGACCAAAGAGACACTGAGTCTCGATGTGCTTGGTAAGCGCTTGGCAGCTTTCGACCGCGCTATTGATATGCACGTATCTAACCTACGTAAGAAATTGCCAGATAAAAGCAATGGTAAACCAAGGATTAAAACCCTACGTGGGCGTGGTTACATGTTGATTGAGGAGGATTAATGCGCTCGTCACGCTTCAAACTGCCGAAGATAAATAGCTTGTATGGACGCATCTTTGCCATCTTTTGGTTCACCATGTTTTTGGTTTTAATGGCCGTACTGTCATTGCCCCATTTGGATCCACGTAAAGCTCGCGATATCCCACAAGATCACTATCTGCGCATGATTGAAATCCGCGATCGCATTGAAAAGAAGTACCAAAAAGAAAAGAATCTCGGAAAAATCCTATTTAGCGTCGAAGGCCATCGCCCTAGCAAGCATGATCCTCGCCCACAAGTGTTCTTTTCTGATTACGATGGAAACGTGCTGACCTCAGCAGAGAGTAGCGATTTTCGCATGCGTGCGATGCAAAACTTTGTCACCAGCATTGACGATCAAAAACAGCCAAAGCAAAAACTTTATGGTCACTATATGATTGCAGGGCCAATGCCGATTCAACTCGCAGGCTCCGACCTCTTGATGTACGTTGGGTTTAAGTGGAATCAGCCACCGCCAATCATGTTGCGTCTGTTTGATCATCCATTGCAGCTACTATTGGCGGTGATGGCGGCGAGTACACCACTATTGTTGTGGCTAGCATGGGCATTAAGCCAGCCCGCACGTCGATTGGAAACGGCCGCCCAGCGTGTGGCAAAAGGGGAGTTTGTTATCGACCCAAACCTTGAAAAAGGCACCACCGAATTTCGTCAAGCAGGAGCGAGCTTTAATCAAATGGTTGAAGCGGTAAATCAGATGATTTCCGGTCAGCAACGTTTGTTGTCTGATATTTCCCATGAATTACGCTCACCACTGACTCGCCTACGAATGGCAAGTGCACTGGCTACAAGAAAGCAAGGTGAAAGCCCTGAGTTAATCCGAATTGACACCGAAGCACAGCGCCTTGAACAGATGATCGCAGAGCTGCTCGAGCTCTCTCGCATGCAAGTGAACAGTCATATGAACCGTGAGACTCAGCCGATTGCCAGCTTATGGGAAGAGATCATCAAGGATGCTCAATTTGAAGCCGAGCAAATGGACAAGACGCTCAGCTATTCAGATTTACCTGACCGCACCATTTCTGGTAATCCAAAGCTGCTTGTGAGCGCCGTTGAGAACATCATCCGTAATGCGGTTTATTATGGAAAAGACCAAGTAAACGTCGATATTCAAGACCACGTTGATACACTAAAAATTACCGTCGATGATAATGGTGATGGAGTGCCTGAAGATGAATTGGATGCAATATTCCGCCCGTTTTATCGCGTCTCTACTGCTCGTGATCGTCACTCAGGAGGAACGGGACTAGGCTTAACCATCACCGAGAGTGCGATTCGTCAGCACAGTGGCTCGATCGTGGCCAGTCGCAGTCCGTTAGGCGGTCTGCGAGTCACGATCGAGCTCCCGTTATTCAACTAACAATTTGAGCGACTGAATACGTTCGTCGCTCATCTCTCTAATGCATACCAATAGCAGTTAGGTATATACTGCCCTTCTCTTTTAACCAATCGAATTCATTACCATGTTTGATATCGCTCTATACGAACCAGAAATCGCGCCGAACACCGGCAACATCATTCGCCTGTGTGCTAACTGTGGTGCGAATCTTCACCTGATTGAGCCACTTGGTTTCGATCTGGAAGAGAAGAAAGTTCGCCGCGCAGGGTTGGATTACCACGATTTGGCGCGAGTAACCCGCCATAAGAGCTATCAAGCATTCTTGGCATACCTAGACAAAGAGAAACAAGGTAACTACCGCCTATTCGCTTGTACTACAAAAACGACCGGTCATCACGTAGATCCACAATACCAAACTGGTGACGTACTCATGTTTGGTCCAGAGACTCGCGGCTTGCCTGCTGAAGTGATTGATAGTCTGCCGATGGAACAACGAATCCGCATTCCGATGATGCCAGATGCACGTAGCCTAAACTTATCGAACGCGGTGGCGATCATTGCGTTTGAAGCATGGCGTCAAATGGGCTTTGAAGGCGCACTATAAAGCAACACAAACTGAAGATACAAAAAAGGGCGCATCATGCGCCCTTTTACTTTTCTACGAGCTGTACCGTTATCAATTTAGCTTATTGCGGTCATCGTCGTCTTTGCGTTCGTACTCACCTTCAAAGGTATTGCCGTTATCCGACTTGGAATCAAACGGGTCACGACGAAATGGGTCTTGCTCAAATGGATCTTGATTTGAGTAATTCGCGTGGAAGCCACCACCATTCATGGTCTTCACCACCATCTTACTCATTAAGTACTTAGCCAGCGCCACGCGCGGCGCAGGTAATAGCACAATCATACCTAACGCGTCAGTCATAAAACCTGGGGTTAATAGCAGTACACCTGCCACTGCCAGCATCACACCTTCAAAAATTTGCTGTGCAGGTAGCTCACCTTTCTCTAGACGTCCTTGTACCGACATCATCGTCTGAATGCCTTGGCTGCGTACTAATGACGCGCCGACAAACGCCGTGATGAGCACCAATGCAATCGTAGGCCAGAGACCTAAAAAGCCTCCCACCTGAATAAATAAGCCAATCTCAATGATCGGGACGAAAATAAACGCCAATAATAAGATAGGAAACACATGCCCTCCTTTGTTGAATTCAGTGTAATGGCAAAGCCGTACTAAGCTCAAACAAATCGTTGTAAAAAAGCGTGTTCATGTTCAAGGGAATGAATTGAAAGATACGCCCTATCGAATTAGGCGCTGATGCACAGCAACAAAGAGACAGAATGGATGCGCACATGTTAATGTAAGCTATTGAAAATTAAAAACTTAACACTATTGGAGTCCAAGCTTATCGAGATAAAACCTCTACCTACAAATGGTTATTAACATCCCATTCATACTTTGCAAATTATTGACGTGTCAAAAACGAAAAAGGTGATCTAGTTACTATTTTTATGCGCTAGGTACAGTATCATGTTCAACATAAGTCAGGACGGATTTTCCAGCCAAAAACTCTGATGAATGGACTCTATACTGCAGAAATGGCTAATAAATAACTTCATTGTCAGAATTATCATCTAAGGATCCTGTTATGGCTACCCTATCTGATGCTCCAAAAACAGCAAACCAAGCCACTCGTATCGAAGAAGATCTATTAGGTCAACGTCACGTCCCTGCTGATGCTTACTACGGCATCCACACGCTTCGCGCGATCGAAAACTTTAATATCTCTAGCAGCACCATTTCTGACGTGCCTGAATTTGTTCGCGGCATGGTGATGACCAAGAAAGCGGCGGCATTAGCAAACAAAGAGCTAGGTGCGATTCCAAAAGACGTAGCAAACTACATCCTTGAAGCGTGTGATTTGATCCTTGAAACAGGTAAGTGCATGGATCAGTTCCCATCAGACGTATTCCAAGGTGGTGCGGGCACGTCAGTGAACATGAACACGAACGAAGTTATCGCCAACGTTGCGCTTGAACTGATGGGCAAGGAAAAAGGCCAGTACCAGTTCATCAACCCGAACGATCACGTAAACAAGAGCCAATCAACTAACTGTGCGTACCCAACGGGTTTCCGTATCGCGGTGTACAACAGTGTTCACCAGTTGATGGAAGCGATCGAATACCTAAAAGGCGCGTTCGAACTTAAAGCTCAAGAATTCAAAAATATCTTGAAGATGGGCCGTACTCAGCTTCAAGATGCGGTTCCTATGACGGTGGGTCAAGAGTTCCACGCATGGGCAGTCACACTAAACGAAGAGATTCGTGCACTAGATTACACGTCTAAGCTACTACTAGAAATCAACCTAGGTGCAACGGCGATCGGTACCGGTCTAAACGCACCAACAGGTTACCAAGCACTAGCGGTGAAACACCTAGCTGAAGTAACGGGCCTAGAAGTGGTTGCAGCAGAAGACTTAATCGAAGCAACGTCTGACTGCGGTGCTTACGTAATGACGCACGGTGCACTAAAACGTCTAGCCGTAAAACTATCGAAGATCTGCAACGACCTTCGTCTACTTTCTTCTGGTCCACGTTCAGGTTTAAACGAGCTGAACCTACCAGAAATGCAAGCTGGTTCTTCAATCATGCCAGCGAAAGTAAACCCAGTGATCCCAGAAGTAGTAAACCAAGTTTGCTTCAAAGTTCTCGGTAACGACAACACGGTTTCTTTCGCAGCAGAAGGCGGCCAGCTACAGCTAAACGTCATGGAGCCAGTGATCGCACAAAGTGTGTTTGAGTCTATCTCTCTGCTACATAACGCGTGTGTGAACCTACGTGACAAATGTATCGATGGCATCACGGTGAACAAAGAAGTTTGTGAGAACTACGTCTACAATTCTATCGGAATCGTGACTTACCTAAACCCATACATCGGCCACCACGAAGGCGATATGGTAGGTAAGATCTGTGCAGAAACAGGTAAGAGCGTACGTGATGTGGTTCTAGAACGCGGTTTATTAACGGCGGAAGAGCTAGATGACATCTTATCGGTTGAAAACTTCATGCATCCGACTTATAAAGCGAAACGCTACGAGTAATATTATTGAATAATGGGTCCCATACGGGACCCTTTTTTAGGCTTCTAAACGGTTAGCCACACTTTTTCTAAGCTTTATTACTGTGAGCCACGGCGATTCTGATTTTCTAAACACTTACATCAGCTCAAGTGTTCACAAAATCAGGATCAATAAAAAACTAAAAAGAGGTATCAATATGGTAATGGTCGAACTCTTCGTGGTTCTGCTCTTCATTTATTTGGGGGCAAGGATCGGTGGTATCGGCATTGGTTTTGCTGGTGGTGCCGGGGTCATTGCGTTGTCTATAATCCTAGGTGTTCCGACAAGCCAGTCTTACATCCCTGTCGATGTAATTCTGATCATCATGTCTGTCATTACCGCCATTGCGGCAATGCAGGTCGCTGGTGGTTTAGATTGGATGGTACAGGTTGCGGAAGACTTTTTGCGTAAACATCCAGAACGCATCACTTTTTACGCACCTATCGTGACATTCCTAATGACACTTATGGCCGGTACAGGTCATACGGCATTCTCTACTCTGCCTGTCATTGCAGAAGTAGCAAAAGGCCAAGGCGTTCGTCCTTCTCGTCCACTATCTATCGCGGTAGTCGCGTCGCAAATCGCGATCACAGCGTCGCCAATTTCAGCGGCCGTTGTTGCGTTTGCAGCAATGCTGCATCCGTTTGGCGTAGACTACCTAACACTACTGGCTATCTGTATCCCAACAACGTTTATCGCTTGTATGATCGGTGCATTCGTCGCGAACTTCATGGGCTGTGAACTTAAAGATGATCCTGAGTACCAACATCGTCTAGAAAGCGGGCTAATCAAGCTGAGTACTGAAGCTAAGCGTGAAATCCTACCGACGGCGAAAAAGGCGACATTCATCTTCCTTGGCGCAATCGCACTAGTCGTGTGCTATGCGGCAGTAATCTCTGGCTCTATTGGCCTAATCGAGAACCCTGCTCTAGGTCGTAACGAAGCAATCATGACCGTGATGCTTGCGGCAGCGGCTGCGATCGTATTGAGCTGTAAGATTGATGCCGACAAAATTCCATCGGCAGCAACATTCCGCTCTGGTATGACTGCATGTGTGTGTGTTCTTGGTGTGGCATGGCTAGGTTCGACGTTCGTTAACGCGCACGTTGATGACATCAAAGAAGTCGCCGGTGCTCTACTGGCTGACTACCCATGGATGCTAGCACTTGTTCTATTCTTCGCATCGATGCTACTTTACTCTCAAGGTGCAACGACGGTTGCACTAATGCCAGCAGCACTAGCCATCGGTGTCGCGCCATTAACCGCAGTTGCGTCTTTTGCAGCCGTAAGTGCGCTATTCGTACTACCGACTTACCCAACGCTACTTGCCGCGGTTGAGATGGACGACACGGGCTCGACTCGCATCGGTAAGTACGTATTCAACCACCCATTCTTCGTGCCAGGTGTTGCAACCATCGCGTCAGCGGTAGCGCTTGGCTTCGCATTTGGTGGCCTACTGCTCTAATAGAAACAGAGTCTTACTCAGGGAGCTTCGGCTCCCTTTTTTCATTTCCTTGAATTTACACTTATCGCTTAATAAATCTTCATTTCCGTGAAACTTAATGACTAGTCAGCAGGTCTGATTGAGTTACACTAACGGCAATTATCTAAGATGAATTAAACTTTTTATGCGCGTATTACTTTCCGTTTTACTCATAGGGCTTATTACTTTTTCCACACCATCACTGGCCTTATTTGGTAACGATCAGTTTGGGAGTAGCCAAAACAGCACCTTTGGCAACAGCAACGACAGCTTTGTCTCCGTTGATCAGGCTTTTCCTTTTAACTTCTATCAGCAAAACGACAAACTATTGTTAGATTGGCAAGTTCGCGAGGGTTATTACCTGTATCAAGAGCGTTTGTCCATTGCGGGCGAGAACGTTTCTCTTGGTAAACTAAAAATAGAAAACGGCACACCACATAAAGATGAGTTCTTCGGTGATGTTCACATTTATACTGACCCACTGTTTGTCAATGTGCCCCTACAAAACTGGCAAGAAGGTGCACGTGTGGTGGTTCAATACCAAGGTTGTGCGAAAGCTGGCTTTTGTTACCCACCAGAAACGCGCGTGATTCCTATCAGTGCGTTTACTTCAACGGGATCAGGCTCGGATCCAAATGCATCGACGACTGAACAAGCACCTACAGCAACACCACCAGCAATTGAGCAGCCAACTTCTGTCACAATATCAACGACACCAGTAACCGAACAAGATAACCTAGCCGCACATCTCGCGGACAACTGGTGGACACCGATGCTGTTTTTAGCGTTAGGGGTAGGTTTGGCATTCACACCTTGCGTACTGCCTATGTACCCGATCCTCACCAGTATCGTGTTAGGTAGCGGCAAGCTAAGCCAACGTCGCGCGCTGGGTCTATCGTTTGTTTACGTGCAAGGCATGGCGCTGACTTACACCCTACTTGGCCTTGTGGTAGCATCTGCGGGCATGCAGTTCCAAGCGGCGATGCAGCACCCTTATGTGTTGATTGGTTTGAGTGTGTTATTCGTGGTGCTCGCTCTGTCCATGTTTGGGGTATATAACCTGCAACTACCAAGCGGCGTGCAGACTTGGTTAAACAACCTAAGCAACAAACAACAAGGTGGTAGCAGCGCAGGCGTGTTCGCGATGGGTGCGATTTCAGGCCTGGTATGTTCACCTTGTACCACGGCGCCACTGTCTGGCGCGCTCCTTTACGTGGCACAAAGCAGCGACTTACTCACCGGTGGTATTGCACTTTACGCACTGGCGATGGGGATGGGCATTCCACTGATTTTAGTGGCCGTATTCGGCAACAAGCTGCTCCCCAAAACAGGCGGTTGGATGAATCGCGTTAAGACACTATTTGGATTCATTCTACTAGCGGCGCCTATCTTCTTGCTTGAACGTATCTTGCCAGAGATATGGGCAACCGCATTATGGTCAGCATTGGGCATTGCGGCTTTTGGCTGGCTTTACCACATCAAGAACAGCTTGGAATTTGGCGGCTGGAAGCAAAGTGCCGTGGGCATCATCGCCGTACTAGGTTTGTTTGCTTCCGCACAACCCGCATTGAGCTACTGGTTTGGTGGCTCCGCCACACAAACACACCAAGCGACAGTGAGCTTTACTCGTGTCGCAACCGTAGCAGAATTGGAAGAACAACTTGCTCTGGCGAAACAAGCAGGCAAACCTGTGATGCTCGACTTCTACGCCGACTGGTGTGTGGCATGCAAGGAATTTGAGAAATACACGTTCCACGACCCAAGTGTCGAACCCAAGTTGAAAAGCTTTGTTCTGTTGCAAGCTGATGTCACCAAAAACCAGATTCAGGATATTGAGCTACTTAAACGTATGAATGTGCTTGGTTTGCCGACCATTGAATTCTGGGATGCCAGCGGAAAACACATTTCAAACGCACGCCTGACTGGTTTTATGGCTGCACAGCCCTTCTTAGAACACATCAACCAAATCGGTTCGTGACACATCAAACGCCAGCCACTTTTTCACTGGCGTTTTTTATTACCCAAATAAAATTGGGAAACTGGCGTTTATATGCGAATTTTCTAATAAAAGTCGATTTAGTTCAGACTTTTAATGGATAAATATTGTCCACCCTCTTAAAGGTGGACAATAATTCTTTTAACTAAACTAGCAAAAGTGTTTAACGTCATGGATTCGACCTACACCATTATCATCGCTGATGATCACCCACTGTTCCGCAATGCCTTGTTCCAATCCGTGCACATGGCAGTGAGTGGTGCCAATCTTCTCGAGGCAGACTCGTTGAGTGCGTTACTCGCATTGTTGGAAAAAGAAGAAGAACCTGATTTGGTATTGCTAGATCTAAAGATGCCGGGAGCAAATGGTATGTCTGGCCTGATCCACTTACGTGCAGAATACCCAGATCTTCCTATCGTTGTCGTGTCTGCCAGCGAAGAACCCGCAATAGTAACCCAAGTGAAAAGCCATGGCGCTTTTGGTTTTATTCCCAAGTCGAGTGACATGCGTGAACTGGTAAGTGCGCTCAACCAAGTTCTAAATGGCGACCCATTTTTCCCCGAAGGACTCATCACTAACAACGCCGCATGTAATGATTTAGCCGAGAAAATTGCCGCCCTGACACCTCAACAATACAAGGTGCTTGGCATGCTGTCAGATGGCTTGCTTAACAAGCAAATTGCCTATGAACTCAGTGTCTCAGAGGCCACGATCAAAGCACATATGACGGCGATTTTCCGCAAACTGGGCGTCAAGAACCGTACTCAAGCGGTCATCCTGCTGCAGCAAATGGAACCTGAGCAGTAAAAATAGACCCAATTCACATGAATATGACGCACAAAGAACAGCAGACCATAAAATGGAAAATATAAAGGCTGCACCAAGCCATTTTTTCATCCCTCAGTTAATCACCTAACTCTGGGAGGCCATACTTTGCTAAGTATTCTCATTACGCAATTTGTTGTTCTCTGGGCCGTCATCGATCCTATTGGCTCTGTGCCTGTCTACCTATCCCAAACTCAGCATCTAACGGTGAAGTAGCGCCGATTGGTCGCTCTTAAAGCCATCGCCATTTCAACTGGTGTGTTGCTATTCTTGCTCATTGCTGGTCAGTTATTGCTAGAAGCCATGCAAATTCCGCTTCCCGCATTCCAAGCGGCGAAGGATTAGTGTTACTCCTGTTTGCTCTCACTATGATTTTTGGTGAGTCTAAGCCGGATCAAGAAACCAAACTGTCTCAAGACGTCATTCACTCCGATCTCGCGGATCTTGCGGTTTACCCACTCGCGATCCCATCGATCGCTTCTCCTGGCGCAATGATGGCGATCGTCATGCTGACCGACAACAATCGCAACGCTATTATCGATCAAGCCATGACGGCAGGTGTCATGATTGTGGTGGTGCTATTAGTGACTCTGCTTCTGCTATTAGGTGCGAATACCATTCAAAAAGTCATTGCCAATGTCGGCGCCGCCATCATCAGCCGTGTTATGGGACTGATCCTCTTAGCGGCTGCGCTAAACAATTTATGGCTAGGGATTAAAGATTTTTATACCTGATGAGCCAAACTCTTAGACCTTTGGCTAATTTAACAGCGCATTAACAGCACACTTTTATCCGCCTATACGCTCAAACGCCCAAAATATGGGCGTTTTTTCTTTTTATCGTCGCGACTAAAGTTGAAAAGAGTTCTTGCCAACACCTTGCTAATGTACATGTTGAAACATTTTCTTAACAACAATACCAATCGTAAGGAGACGGCAATGGCATTTGAAAGCGAAGAACGAGCCAAAGCCTATTGGGACAAGAACGTAAAAATCATGATAAGCCTAATGGTTATCTGGTTCGTCGTGTCTTTTGGCTGCGGCATTTTATTTGTCGACGTACTTAATCAATTTCAATTAGGTGGATACAAGCTAGGTTTCTGGTTTGCTCAACAAGGCTCCATCTACACCTTCCTAGGTATTATTTTCTACTACGCGTGGAGAATGCGCCAACTTGACCGTGAATTCGGCGTAGATGATGAGTAAGGAGTAACTCAGATGGATTTGAAAACTATTACCTACCTAGTGGTTGGTGCGACCTTCATCCTTTACATCGGGATTGCCATTTGGGCGCGCGCTGGCTCAACGAAAGAATTCTATGTTGCAGGTGGCGGTGTAAACCCTGTCGCTAACGGCATGGCAACCGCAGCCGACTGGATGTCAGCGGCATCGTTTATCTCTATGGCGGGTTTGATAGCCTTTATGGGGTATGGCGGCAGCGTCTTCTTGATGGGCTGGACTGGCGGTTACGTTTTGCTAGCGATGCTACTTGCGCCTTACCTACGTAAATTTGGCAAATTTACCGTACCAGAGTTTATCGGTGAGCGCTTTTACTCAAACGCAGCACGTATTGTGGCAGTAATATGTCTGATCATCGCATCAGTGACTTACGTTATCGGTCAGATGAAAGGCGTTGGTGTCGCATTCGGTCGTTTCCTCGAAGTCGACTACGCGACAGGCCTTGGTATCGGTATGTGTATCGTATTCATCTACGCAGTAATGGGCGGGATGAAAGGCATCACCTACACGCAGATTGCTCAGTATTGCGTACTCATTTTAGCTTACACTATCCCTGCAATCTTTATCTCTCTGCAGTTAACTGGCCACCCTCTACCACAAATCGGTTTAGGTAGTACCATCTCCGGCACCGATGTCTATCTACTCGATAGGCTTGACCAAGTGGTGACCGAACTCGGCTTTAGTGAATACACCACATCCGTTCGCGGTGACACGCTAAACATGTTTGTGTACACCATGTCTCTAATGATTGGTACTGCAGGTCTACCACACGTAATTATCCGCTTCTTTACGGTACCTAAGGTTCGAGATGCGCGTACGTCAGCAGGTTGGGCACTCTTTTTCATCGCAATTCTGTACACTACAGCACCAGCTGTTTCTGCGATGGCACGCCTAAACCTAATGGACACGGTTAACCCGGCACCAGGTCAGCACCTTGCTTATGACGAGCGTCCAGACTGGTTCAAGAACTGGGAAAAAACTGGTCTGCTAGGCTTTGATGATAAGAATGGTGACGGTCTGATTGAGTACACCTCGAACCCGGCTACCAACGAGCTGAAAGTTGACCGTGACATCATGGTATTGGCGAACCCTGAGATTGCGAAGCTACCTAACTGGGTTATCGCACTGGTTGCCGCGGGCGGTCTGGCAGCAGCACTGTCTACTGCAGCGGGTCTATTGTTGGCTATCTCGTCCGCCATCTCTCATGACTTAATCAAAGGCGTGATTAACCCAAGAATTTCCGAGAAGAAAGAACTGCTTGCAAGTCGAATCTCTATGGCCGTGGCCATTGCGTTCGCAGGCTATCTCGGCCTCAATCCACCGGGCTTTGCTGCGGGTACTGTTGCGCTAGCATTTGGTCTGGCTGGTTCCTCTATCTTCCCAGCATTGATGATGGGTATCTTTAGCAAAGGCATCAACAAAGAAGGCGCGATCGCAGGTATGGTTGCGGGTATCAGTATCACGCTATTCTACGTATTCCAGCACAAAGGTATTCTGTTTATCCCTGAGTGGAAATACCTACAAAGCTGGGGCAGCAACTGGTTCTTCGGTATTGAGCCTAATGCATTTGGCGCCATCGGGGCTATGTTTAACTTCATCGTGGCATTCGCTGTGTCGAGAGTGACGGCAGAAACACCGCAAGAAGTGAAAGACCTGGTCGAGCACGTACGTGTACCAGTCGGTGCTGGTAGTGCGGTTGATCACTAAAGCTTAACTCAAATCCCAAAAGCCCCTTTTGGGGCTTTTTTATTCGCAAAATTAGGTTAACGTAACCAAGTATACCCAAGCAACTTTAGAACATTTTATTCAGCTCCTAGAGGTTGCTTAGGTATAACGTTGTAGCAAGGAAGCCAAAATGTTTAAGAACAAGCACTTTATTCTCGCCCTGTTGATTGCGCCAATTCTTTCCCTGATCGCCTATTTCGGTACTGATATGGCGTTGAGTGAAAAGCCTCATGCCGCTGAAGAAGGTCAGAGCTACAAGCTGGTGGGTAAATCCAATTGTCGCTATACCAGTGGATTGTGCGAAATGGTGAATGGTGATTTCAAGGTTAAGTTTCGCTCTGAAAAGTTCACTCAAGACGGCTTAGAACTGTCGCTTAATGCTGCCTACCCGCTTGAAGGGGTAAAAGTTTCTCTGGTCGATAGCCAAGAGCAGAATGCTCAACCTATTGATATGACACGTGCTGATAATGCAGGCCAGAATTGGTACATCACTTTACCAACACCAGCCTCTGAAGAAAGTTGGCTCAGGGTTGCAATTCAGGCTAACGGCTCACTCTATTACGGAGAGACTCAGACCGCATTCGTGAAGTACGAAACCCTATTTACGGAATAACTCTGACTAACTTCACACCAATAAAAGACCTCCGAACGGAGGTCTTTTATTAGGTAATTCTGTTTAAGACTGAGCGCAACTTCAGAGGCTTAACAGGTTTGGCCATAAAGCTAAAACCATTGGCTTTGATGCCATCAAGCATATCGTCCGTGCAGTCTGCGCTGATGATCACCCCTTCAAAGCCATTACCGAGTCGCAAACGACACTGCTGTAATACTTCCAAGCCTGTACGTCCATTATCAAGACGGTAATCAGAGAAAATGACATCAGGTACCCAATCATCTTCCAAAGCTTTAAGACTCTCGACGATATCAGTCGCAATACGAATGTCACAGCCCCAGCGCGAGAGCAAATTTTCCATACCAACCAAGATATCGGGCTCATTGTCGACACACAGAACCCGGATATGGATCAAGTCAGACTGTGCACTCTTCACCGCTTTAACCGGTTGAATGTGCGCCTTCTCCGCCTTGTCTAAAGTAATGGAGAATACACTGCCTTTTCCAAACCAAGACCGCATTGAGATCTCATGTCCAAGCACTTGCGCGATACCTTTTGAGATAGCCAATCCCAACCCTAGACCTTGATCAGAGCGTACCTGAGTGCCTCGGTTGAACTCCTCAAAAATCTCTTGCTGCTTCTCTTCTTCAATACCCATTCCGTTGTCCCACACCTCAATACGCACTCGCCCTTGGACACGACGTACACCGAGTGCTACTTTGCCATTTGGGCTATAACGAAACGCATTGGTGAGAAAATTCTGTACCACCCGACGCAGCAATTTCGGGTCTGATTTCACCATCATGGAAGATGGGATCATGGTGAACTCAATGCCTTGCTGTTTAGCAAGGGCACTGAACTCGGCATTTAGGTTTGCTAAGACATCATTGACCGCGAAACCATACACATTCACATCCAATTTGCCCGATTCTAAGCGCGAAATATCGAGCAAATCACCAATTAAGTCCTCTGCTGCTTCCAACGCACTCTCGATATGAGTAGACAGTTGTTGGGTTTCACTGTCTTTGGCAACTTCCGACAGTGAAGAAGCAAACAGACGCGCCGCATTCAATGGCTGCATCAAGTCGTGGCTTACCGCGGCTAAAAAGCGCGACTTAGATTGTGATTCATGCTCCGAGCGTTGTGTTGCAGCCACCAGTTGTTTGTTCAACTGCTCTAACTCACGGGTACGTACGCGAACGCGTTCTTCAAGGGTTTCATTGGCGTCTTTGAGTGCCTGCTCAGCATCGCGAAACACGGTGATGTCAGTAAAACTCATCACAAAACCGCCCCCCGGCATCGGGTTACCTTGCACTTCAATGACTCGACCATCAGGGCGGACACGAGAAGAAGTATGTCGCGTTCCTTGCTCAAGGTGATATACACGCCGCCGAACATGCCCTTCAGGGTCTCCGGGGCCACACAAACCCTGCTCAGCATTGTGGCGAATCACATCGGCAATAGGACGCCCAACCTGAATCAATCCAGGAGGGAACTCAAACAACTCTAAATAACGTTGATTCCACGCCACTAGCCGTAATTGCTTATCAACCACCGCAATGCCCTGGCCAATATGTTCAATCGCACCTTGCAGTAATCCACGACTGAAATCGTACAACTCAGACGCTTCATCAACGATAGTCGCCACTTCTTCTAGCTGCATATTCCTGCCTTGTAAGGCGGAAGTAAGTACTAACTTAGCAGAAGAGGCTCCGAACACGCCCGCAAGCACGCGCTCAGTATGACGAATCAGGGAAGATGGAGCTTGCTGGTTTGGTAGCAATTCTTCTCGCTGCTGATCCCAATAAGCTTTAAACGCTAATTTCACTCGCTTTCGGCCAACAAAGCGGGAAGCCAGCATCTCCAATTCACTGACCGTCACTCGGCTTTGATATAAACTGATGTTTTCACTTTCCGGCAACGGGGTACCCACAAACGATGCCGATTGTAAGCGTTCACTTATGCTTGGCCGCGTCGCCAGTGAAACGGCAACAAAACACACCGCATTCGCAACCACGCTAAGAATCATGCCCCAGTCCGACACAGCAATATCAAAATCAGCCAACAGCTCTGGCGGTGTGATAAGCCAAATCAACAAATTATTACTGGCGTCCCCAGCCAACATGTCGGTTTGGCTCATCAACGTGATCAACCAAATGGTGAAGCCCACTAAAAGTCCGACATAGACGCCTTTTTTGTTTCCCTGACGCCAATACATACCACCAATCAGTGACGGAGCAAATTGAGTGATAGCCGCAAAAGAGAGGAAGCCGATTGCGGAAAGTGAGTGGATACTATCTAACGCCTGGTAAAACCCCCATGCACCAATCAACAGGAGCAAAATTAGCGCACGACGAATTCGCAATAACAGCTCAGAAAAGTGATGATGGCTGCGCTGCGCTAGCCGCATGCGACGCAAGATCAGCGGCATCACGAGATCATTCGATACCATGATCGCTAATGCAATAGTCGAGACAATCACCATCCCACTTGCAGCAGAGGTTCCCCCTAAGAAAGCCAGTAAGGCAATATCGCTTGCCCCTACCGCCATGGGAACACTAATCACATAGGTATCTGCAGGACTGCCGCTTAATAACCCTTGCCCCACCCATGCTATTGGCAGCACAAAAGCGCCCATCAAAACGAGATATAAAGGAAACAGCCAACGAGCGACGTGGAGGTCTTGAGCGCGCTCATTTTCCACCACCATGGTATGAAATTGGCGAGGTAGGCAGACAATAGCCAGCATGGTTAATACGGTATGAATCAGCAGCGTCGGAATATTGGGAGATTGATACGTCTGAGCAGCGATGTCTGTCAGACTCACACTCTCCGTGTCCAATGCGAGCCAAACAATAAACACGCCCACCGTAAGAAATGCCACCAGCTTAATTACCGACTCAAACGCAATCGCCATCATCATGCCGCGATGATGCTCAGTATTATCAATATGGCGAGTACCAAATAACATGGTAAAGATTGCTAATGCCCCAACGACAAACCAAGAGACACTGAAATTCTGATGATCTAAGTTAGCGGCGAAGCCAGGGGCTATGATTTCTAGCCCCATCGTGATGCCACGCAACTGCAAAGCGATATAAGGCAAAATACCCGCCACAGCAATCAAGGTGACCGCGACAGCTACCCCTTGGGACTTGCCGTAACGAGCCGCGATAAAATCAGCAATAGAAGTAATGTGCTCACGCTTAGCAATCAAGATCAACCGCGCCAGCACACGCCAACCAATGGTAAAAACCAAAATCGGTGCGATGTAGATCGGTAAAAAAGACCAAGGGTTCGTGCTCGCCTGCCCGACAGTGCCATAAAAGGTCCATGATGTGCAGTAGACCGCAATCGACAAACTGTAGATCCAAGGTCGCCAACGCGCTAACCACCTCTTCTGTTTGTCACCGTACCAAGCGATTAAAAATAGGACTCCTAAATACGCCAAAGAAACGGGAATCACTAGCCATCCTTGCATCCGATATCCTTTCTTACTGTCATAAAAAAACCTCTCCACTAAAGAGAGGTTTTATTTAACACTGCTTTCTCAACAGAGACAAAGGTTAGTTTTTAATCTCTGTCACAGAAGCTTAATTCTGTGTATCTTGCACTTTCGCTGATAAGTCAATCACATGCAACTCAGCCTCTTGAGGCTCAAGCTTGATGAACAGCGCCCAAAAGCCCATTGCAGCCATGGCCCAGAACACATTCGCGCCCCAGTGTTCATACCCCCAACCACTAATAACCGTCATCGTTGCAATCACGCCGCCTAACGGGATGGCATTGTACAGTGCTTGCAACGCGACCATCTTATTTTCGGCCGAGTTCTGGATATATTGAATAGCAGCAATATGTGCCGTAGCAAACGTCACACCATGGAGCAACTGCACCACAACAAGCGCAACCAATGATGTTGTCGTTGCCGTCATCCCCCAGCGTAGCATGACACCGCCCGCCGCCAGCAAAAACAGAGTGCGTAAAGACCAGCCGGTAAACAGTCGCTTGCTCAATGCAAACACGGCAACCTCTGCTGCGACACCTAGGCTCCACAAATAACCAATCACGTCTTCTGAATGTCCGGCGGCTTTCCAGTGAATGGCACTAAAGCCGTAGTACGCTGCATGACTACCCTGAATTAACGCCACTAACAGTAAAAATTTCATTACCGGTTTATCGGTGAGCAGTGCGGTCAACTTAGGACGTTCTCCATGTTGGTCGCCAAGCGTCACTGGCATTGGATTCGTATTACGCATCACCAGCAGTAGAGAAACAAACACGCCTGCCATTGCGGTATACAGAATCATGTCGGTGCCATATTCCGCGACTAAATAGCCAACAACCGTTGATCCCGCAATAAACGCAATCGAGCCCCACAAACGTGTGCGACCATAGTCGAGCATTTTCAAACGTGCGTAGTAGTTCGCCATCGCATCCGACAGCGGAACGATCGGACCACAGCAGAGGTTAAACAACACCGTGACTAGCGCCATTAACCAAAAACTCCCCCCGCTGAAAAAGTGGAAACCAACAAAAATAAGCGCCGCAAAACTGAGCCAGCGTAACGCAGGCATTATGCGCTCAACTTTGTGTACGCGCGGTGTGATCACTATGTTTGCCACGCAGCGAGTCGCCAAACCAAGACCAACCAACAGGCCGATATCCGTCGCAGAGACACCTTGCTCTTTAAACCACAACGACCAAAATGGTAAGTAGACACCATAAGCAAAAAAGAACCCGAGAAAATACTGAGAAATCCAGCCATAAGGAGAAGGTTTCAACATCACGACATCCTAGAAAAACGAAACAAGCCAAACGAAAACGTTTGGGACGACGAATTATGGATCGCAATGGGTAAGAGAAAAAGAGAAGAATCAGCAACTCGTCGTTTCCCCTATGACACAGAATCAGAGATAACGCCTTTAAAATAGATTTATATTTGTGCTGATTTAGACCAAAGTCGTCTGGCTTCCAAGGAGAAATTTGTCAGACTTAGAAGGTATTCCTAACTAACGTTGGAACTTCTATGCCTGACAAATTCAATATTCAATCTCCACCGTTCAACCGTCTGACTGAGGCCCAGCAAACACGACTGCGTTCATCGTTGGATGTCGCATATTACCGAACTCGAGATGTAATTTTGGCTTGTGGGCAAACTAATAACCATCTGCACATCATAATTAAAGGAGCGGTAGAAGAGCGTTCAAAAGACCAAAGCGAAGTATTTGCTCACTACGCCAATGATGACATGTTTGACGTCCGTTCATTATTCGAAGAAAGCGTTCGCCATCAATATGTCGCTCTGGAGGACACCCTTTCTTACTTGTTGCCCAAAGACGTATTTCTCGAACTCTACAACGAGAATGGCCAATTCGCTGCTTACTTCGATAACAACCTTTCCAAGCGACAGGCCCTAATTGAAGCCGCGCAGCAACAACAGAATTTAGCGGAGTTCATTCTGACTAAAGTCGATAGCAGCATTTACCATCCACCGATGTTGCTAGCACCCGATACTCCTATCTGCGAGGTCACCAGAACTCTCAAAGAGAATGGGCTTGATGCCGCCTTGGTGGGGCTAAACGTTGACGACCCACGACTGACGCGCCACCCCTCTGAACATCCATACGCCATTATCACCCGCACCAACATGCTCCACGCAGTCATGCTAGAGGGACACCCTCTCGATACACCGGTCAGTGACATCGCTTCGTTTCCGGTCTATCACGTTGACGATGGCGATTTTCTGTTTAATGCCATGATCACCATGACGCGTAATCGCATGAAACGCTTAATGGTATGTGATGGCAATAAAGCAGTGGGGATGCTGGATATGACTCAGATCCTCAGCGCCTTCTCCACCCATTCACACGTACTCACTTTAAGCATCGCCAGATCCAGCAGTGTGGAAGAACTTGCTTTGGCTTCCAATCGACAACGTCAGCTAGTGGATAGCTTGCTAAAAAACGGTATCCGCACCCGCTTTATCATGGAGTTAATCTCAGCCGTCAATGAACAGATCATTGAGAAAGCCTTTGAGCTTATCGTGCCACCCGCTTTGCATGATCACTGTTGTTTGATTGTCTTGGGCTCAGAAGGGCGTGGAGAGCAAATTCTAAAAACCGACCAAGATAATGCCCTCATTCTTGAAGATGGCTTGGAATGGCCACAGTGCGAACTGGTCATGCAATCTCTCACCCACACCTTGCAACAACTTGGTTATCCACTCTGTCCGGGCAAAGTGATGGTGAACAATCCTAAGTGGGTCAAAACGCAGCAAGAATGGATCAATACCCTCGATGGTTGGATTACCAAAGCACAACCAGAACAAATCATGGACTTAGCGATATTCAGTGACGCTCATGCCGTTGCAGGTAATCGAGAATTACTCACTCCCGTTGCAGTACACCTCAGAGACAGCATGGAAGATCACATGTTGATTCTGTCTGATTTCACTCGCCCAGCTTTGCAATTTTCTGTTCCTCTTACTCTATTTGGTAACGTAAAAAGTGCTAAGGACGGGTTGGATATTAAGCGTGGTGGCATCTTCCCGATCGTGCATGGCATTCGCACCTTGTCATTGGAATATGCGATTGAAGAGAAGAACACCTTTGAGCGAATTAAAGCATTGCGGAACCAACGTATTTTGGAGCCTGAAACGGCCGATAACCTGAATGAAGCACTCAAACTGTTTTTTAAACTCCGACTTAGCCAACAATTGACTAAGCAAGAGACGCTCAACAATATCGACATCCAGCAGTTGGACCGAACTGAGCGTGATCTACTACGCCACAGCCTACATGTAGTGAAAAAGTTTAAGCAATTTTTGGGCTTCCACTATCAAATCCGTGACTAAAGTCTTCGAACCCAGTCACATGAGAGGTAACAGAGATGAATTGGCTGCAACGTAAATATTGGTATTATCGATTAAAAGGCTCACCTTATCGATCGCTGTTTTGTCCTCCAAGTAAAGGCGAATTCGTCTCTCTCGACTGTGAAACCACCAGCCTAGACCCCAAGCGTGCCGAACTGGTCACCATCGCCGCAACAAAAATTATCGACAACCGTATTATCACCAGTAGACCGTTTGAAGTACGATTAAGAGCACCACAATCGCTCGATTCTGGTTCGGTGAAAATCCATCAAATCCGTCATCAGGACTTAGCCGATGGCATCAGTGAGAATGAAGCCCTATTAAAGCTACTGACGTTCATTGGTAATCGGCCGTTAGTGGGCTATCACATTCGCTATGATAAGAAAATTCTCGATCTTGCATGCCTGCGACACCTTGGTTTTCCTCTCCCTAACCCCCTAATTGAAGTGAGCCAAATCTACCATGACAAACTCGAACGACATTTGCCCAATGCCTATTTCGACTTAAGTCTTGATGCCATCTGTAAACATCTGGATCTGCCGATTCAAGACAAACACGACGCGCTGCAAGACGCCATTGCCGCGGCATTAGTTTTTGTCAGGCTAACCAAAGGCGACTTGCCCAGCCTAACCGTTCCCTATACGCAATAGCGCCATAATCAGCTTTCGATCCGCATCCCAAATTCGCATTTATGTCCGGAATTTTATGACACATATTTCACTCTCATCCTAAAGTCTAATTGTGGAAATAAGCGCTGTGATTGACAGTTATATGTACAACCTCGTTCTAGCCACGACTCATCGTTAAGAACGAAAAACAGCCTTATAAATATCTAAGGCCGAGAAATATAGGCACAAGGAGAGCAGCCATGAGCGAAGCCCACGTTTATCCGGTAAAAGAAAATATTAAGAACCATACGCATGCGGATAATGATACTTACCTAGCCATGTATCAGCAGTCGGTCACCGATCCTGAGGGCTTCTGGAACGAACACGGCAAAGTAGTGGATTGGATTAAACCGTTCACCCAAGTAAAGAATACTTCTTTCGATACGGGCCACGTGGACATTCGTTGGTTTGAAGACGGCACACTGAACGTATCTGCAAACTGTATTGATCGTCACCTTGCCCAGCATGGCGATGAAGTCGCGATCATCTGGGAAGGCGACGATCCTGCCGACGACAAAACCCTCACATTCAATGAACTGCATAAAGAAGTGTGTAAGTTCTCTAACGCACTAAAAGAGCAAGGCGTACACAAAGGCGATGTGGTTTGCCTTTACATGCCTATGGTGCCAGAAGCCGCTATTGCGATGTTGGCATGTACGCGAATTGGTGCGGTTCATACCGTAGTATTTGGTGGTTTCTCACCAGAAGCATTATCCGGTCGTATCATCGACTCAGACGCAAAAATCGTTATCACCGCAGATGAAGGCGTTCGTGGTGGTCGCGCAGTCCCACTCAAAAAGAACGTCGATGAAGCACTAACCAACCCAGAAGTGAAGACCATCGACAAGGTTGTCGTGCTAAAACGCACTGGCGGCGATATTGATTGGCATGAGCACCGTGACGTTTGGTGGCACGAAGCAACAGCCGTCGTTTCTGACGACTGTCCACCAGAAGAGATGAAAGCGGAAGATCCACTGTTCATCCTTTACACTTCAGGCTCAACAGGTAAGCCCAAAGGCGTACTGCACACGACAGGCGGCTACCTGGTGTACGCAACCATGACCTTCAAATACGTATTCGATTACCAAAAAGGCGAAACGTTCTGGTGTACTGCGGATGTGGGTTGGATTACTGGTCACACTTACCTAATTTATGGTCCACTGGCGAACGGTGCGAAAACCATTCTGTTCGAAGGTGTGCCAAACTACCCAAGCACGGCTCGCATGAGTGAAGTGGTTGATAAGCACCAAGTGAATATTCTCTATACCGCACCAACGGCTATTCGTGCCCTAATGGCAAAAGGTAACGAAGCGGTCGCTGGCACATCACGTTCAAGCTTGCGTGTGATGGGCTCAGTAGGTGAACCAATCAACCCTGAAGCATGGGAGTGGTATTACAAGACCATTGGTAACGAGAGTTCGCCTATCGTTGATACTTGGTGGCAAACAGAGACAGGCGGTATCTTGATCGCACCGCTACCGGGCGCAACAGATCTAAAACCAGGCTCAGCAACTCGTCCATTCTTTGGCGTACAGCCTGCGCTAGTGGATAACATGGGTAACATCATCGAAGAGACTGCGGCAGAAGGTAACTTAGTGATCCTCGATTCATGGCCAGGTCAGATGCGTACAGTTTACGGCGACCATGAGCGCTTTGAACAAACGTACTTCTCTACCTTCAAAGGCATGTACTTCACTAGTGATGGTGCGCGTCGTGACGAAGACGGTTACTACTGGATCACAGGTCGTGTTGATGACGTACTGAACGTATCGGGTCACCGTATGGGTACGGCTGAGATTGAATCGGCACTGGTTGCACATGACAAGATTGCAGAAGCGGCGATTGTCGGTATTCCTCACGATATCAAAGGTCAAGCTATCTATGCCTATGTGACACTGAATGATGGCGAGTTCCCTTCTGCAGAACTACACAAAGAAGTGAAAAACTGGGTACGCAAAGAGATTGGTCCAATCGCGACGCCAGATGTACTGCACTGGACAGACTCTCTACCGAAAACCCGCTCTGGTAAGATCATGCGTCGTATTCTGCGTAAGATTGCAACGGGTGATACCAGCAATCTTGGCGATACTTCTACGCTGGCCGACCCAAGCGTAGTAGACAAACTCATTGCAGAGAAAGCAGAACTGGCATAACACCTAACCACTGTTTTAAACGCTAGACCTAAAAGCCGCTATTACCTATGGCGGCTTTTTTGTGCGTGGGCGCAAAATAAACCACAAAAACCACGTGGCAATGATGTTGTTTTTGTTAACTCGGCAACAGAAACGGCGGGGGCTATTAGGAGATTAGACCAGTAAATTGCTGCTAATTGCTGTGAATTAGCTATAATCTTGGTCGATTTTTTAAAATTTGCTCGGTTTTAACAAAAAAATCGTGCTGAATTATCGTATATTTGGGAATATAAACGTTCTGCTCACGATAAAGGAAGATAGCTACATAATGCCAGCAAAGTCACGGATTCTCATTCTAAACGGACCAAATCTTAACCTATTAGGTCTGCGTGAACCGACACACTATGGTAACAACACCCTAGCGCAGATTGTTGACGCTTTAACTGAACAGGCTCACAACTCTGGGGTGGAACTTGAGCACCTGCAATCTAATCGTGAGTACGAACTGATAGAAGCCATTCATGCTGCATACGGCAAAGTGGACTTCATCATTATCAATCCAGCGGCCTTCACTCATACCAGTGTCGCGCTGCGAGATGCACTACTTGGCGTAGCCATCCCATTTATCGAAGTGCATCTATCGAACGTTCACGCACGTGAGCCGTTCCGTCACCATTCTTACCTATCTGATAAAGCAGAAGGGGTAATTTGCGGTTTAGGTGCACTAGGTTATGAATTTGCTCTGTCTGCAGCAATTGCAAAATTGCAGGCAAAGTAGACCAAACACTCTGCAGCCCTAAGGGTTGTCTTAATCACAAGATAAAAGAGAAAGAAAAGATGGATATTCGTAAAATCAAAAAACTAATTGAATTAGTTGAAGAGTCTGGCATTGCAGAGCTAGAGATTTCTGAAGGTGAAGAGTCGGTACGAATCAGTCGTCACGGCACAGTCGCAGCTCCAGCACCAGTTCATTACGCAGCAGCTCCTGTAGCAATGCAGGCTCCAGCAGCTGCGCCTGTAGCAGAAGCTCCAGCAATGGCAGCAGAAGCACCGGCGGCAGTTCCTGCAGGTCACCAAGTTCTTTCTCCAATGGTTGGTACTTTCTACCGCTCTCCAAGCCCAGATTCAAAATCATTCATTGAGATTGGTCAGAGCGTGAAGGCTGGCGATACACTATGTATCGTTGAAGCAATGAAGATGATGAACCAAATCGAAGCGGACAAATCAGGTGTTGTTACTGCAATCCTAGTTGAAGACGGCCAGCCAGTTGAATTCGACCAACCACTCGTTGTAATCGAATAAGCGGGGCTCGCCTTATGCTAGATAAAGTAGTCATCGCGAACCGAGGTGAAATAGCACTTCGTATTCTTCGCGCTTGTAAAGAATTGGGTATTAAGACGGTAGCAGTACACTCAACGGCTGATCGCGATCTTAAGCACGTACTACTTGCGGACGAAACAGTATGTATCGGTCCTGCTCGTGGTATCGACAGCTACCTGAATATCCCTCGCATCATTTCTGCAGCAGAAGTAACAGGTGCGATTGCGATTCACCCAGGTTACGGTTTCCTATCTGAGAACGCAGACTTTGCTGAGCAAGTAGAGCGTAGCGGTTTCATCTTCGTTGGCCCTAAAGCAGATACCATCCGCATGATGGGTGACAAAGTGTCAGCTATCAACGCAATGAAAAAAGCAGGCGTTCCTTGTGTACCAGGCTCTGACGGTCCACTAGATAACGATGAAGACAAAAACAAAGCTCACGCTAAGCGTATCGGCTACCCAGTCATCATCAAAGCATCTGGTGGCGGCGGTGGGCGTGGTATGCGTGTTGTACGTTCTGAAACTGAGCTTGTTCAAGCTATCGCTATGACGCGTGCAGAAGCAAAAGCCGCATTCAACAACGACATGGTTTACATGGAGAAATTCCTAGAGAACCCACGTCACGTTGAAGTACAGGTTATTGCTGACGGTCAAGGCGGCGCTATCCACCTGGGTGAACGTGACTGTTCTATGCAGCGTCGTCATCAGAAGGTAGTAGAAGAAGCACCTGCTCCAGGTATCACCGAAGAAATGCGTAAATACATCGGTGAACGTTGTACGCGCGCATGCCTAGAAATCGGTTACCGCGGCGCAGGTACGTTCGAATTTCTATACGAGAACGGTGAGTTCTACTTCATCGAAATGAATACTCGTATTCAAGTTGAGCACCCAGTAACTGAAATGGTAACGGGCGTAGACCTAATCAAAGAGCAGCTACGCGTAGCAGCGGGTCAGCCTCTGTCATTCACTCAGGATGACATCAAGATCCGCGGCCATGCAATTGAGTGTCGTATCAATGCAGAAGACCCAGAGCGCTTCCTACCTTCTCCAGGTAAGATTGAACGCTTCCACCCGCCAGGCGGCATGGGTGTGCGTTGGGAATCTCACATTTATACTGGCTATACCGTGCCACCTCATTACGACTCAATGATTGGTAAATTGATCACTTACGGTGAAAACCGCGATGTAGCAATTGCACGTATGAAGAACGCTCTAGGTGAGATGATCATTGAAGGCATCAAGACTAACATTTCTCTGCAGCAGTCCATCATGAATGATGAGAACTTCCAGCACGGTGGTGCGAACATTCACTACCTAGAGAAGAAGCTAGGCCTACAATAAGCCTTTGCTAACCTCATAATAAATGCCCACATCTGTGGGCATTTTTGTTTTGTATAAAGACTATACTCAAACAAACCGTAGAGTTCTGGTAAACTCTGCGCCACTTCATTCACTTTAAGAGCAAAAACAAATGCCTTGGATTCAAATCAAACTCAATGCGACCAATGAAAACGCTGAGCAAATCGGCGACATGCTAATGGAAGAGACTGGTGCGCTGTCTGTAACTTTCCTAGACGCGCAGGATACGCCTGTATTCGAACCTCTACCAGGCGAAACTCGCTTGTGGGGCGATACTGATATTCTGGCACTGTATGATGCAGAAGCTGACACCAACTTCATCATCAACCAAATCAAAGCAAGCGACATGTTGGTAGAAGGTTTTGCTTACAAAGTTGAACAGCTAGAAGACAAAGACTGGGAACGCGAGTGGATGGATAACTTCCACCCAATGAAGTTCGGTGAACGTCTATGGATTTGCCCAAGCTGGCGTGAAATCCCAGAACCAGACGCCGTCAACGTAATGTTAGATCCTGGCCTTGCATTCGGTACAGGTACTCATCCAACGACAGCGCTATGTCTTGAATGGCTAGAAGGTCTGGATCTGTCTGGTAAGACAGTTATCGACTTCGGCTGTGGCTCAGGCATCCTGGCGATCGCTGCGATCAAGCTAGGCGCAGAAAAAGTCATCGGGATCGATATTGATCCTCAGGCGCTACAAGCATCTCGCGACAACGCAGAACGTAATGGTGTAGCAGATCAACTTGAAGTGTACCTACCTCAAAACCAGCCAGAAGGTCTAATTGCAGACGTGGTTGTTGCCAACATTCTTGCTGGTCCACTGCGAGAACTAGCTCCAATCATTAAAAGCCTAGTGAAGCCAAATGGTGAGCTTGCGATGTCGGGTGTTTTAAACACTCAAGCAGAAGACGTAGCGAACCATTACCGTGACGAGCTTCACATTGACCCAATCGCAGAGCAAAGCGAATGGTGTCGCATCTCTGGTCGAAAACAAGGCTAGATATGGTTTTTAACGCTAATTGACTGAATTTTATGCAAATTGTAAAAACAATTTGTAAATGCTCAAATATTAGTCTTTTCACGCAGTAAAAAAATGCGTAAAATGCGCGCCCTTGCTGGTACAGAACTGTGATGACGTTTTGAAAATCGGAAACTATCAACTTAAGAACAATCTAATCGTAGCCCCTATGGCTGGTGTAACGGATAGACCGTTTCGCGAGTTGTGTCTTCGCTATGGTGCGGGAATGGCCGTCAGTGAAATGATGTCTGCTAACCCTAAGCTATGGGGAACGTCGAAGTCGAAACAACGCATGGTACACGAGGGCGAATCGGGCATTCGCTCTGTACAAATTGCGGGTTCCGATCCACAGCTTATGGCTGATGCTGCTCAATTCAGTGTTGAAAACGGTGCACAAATCATCGACATCAACATGGGCTGCCCAGCAAAGAAAGTGAACAAGAAGCTGGCGGGCTCTGCACTGCTTCAGTACCCAGACATCATCCAACAGATTTTGACTGCAGTAGTGGATGCAGTGGACGTTCCAGTAACGTTAAAGACTCGAACAGGCTGGGATACAGAAAACAAGAACTGTGTCCAAATCGCTAAATTAGCCGAAGACTGCGGCATACAGGCTCTTGCTTTGCATGGCAGAACGAAAGCATGTATGTACAAAGGTGAGGCCGAATACGACAGCATTAAAGCGGTTAAACAGGCTATATCCATTCCGGTTATCGCAAACGGTGATATCGATAGCCCGGAGAAAGCTAAGTTTGTACTGGAGTACACCGGTGCAGACGCTTTAATGATAGGACGCCCTGCCCAAGGTCGCCCTTGGATTTTCCAGGAAATCCATCACTATTTGGAAAACGGCACCACAATGGATGAGCTTCCAAATGAGGAAGTGAAAGCCATTATGCTTGGTCATGTTAACGCTCTACATGAATTCTATGGTGAGTTCTTAGGACCACGTATCGCGCGTAAGCACGTTGGCTGGTACCTAAAGGAGCATGAACAGGCAAGTGAGTTTCGCCGTACCTTCAACGCTATCGACGCGGCTTCGCTGCAGCTTGAAGCGCTAGAAGGTTATTTTGATAACGTTGCATCATAATTAAGAGAAGAGCTAGACCGAATATGTTCGAACAAAATCTGACTTCAGAAGCATTAACAGTAACTACAGTAACGTCACAAGACCAGATTACTCAAAAGCCTTTACGTGACTCTGTTAAAGCATCTCTTAAAAACTACCTAGCTCAGCTAAACGGCCAGGAAGTAACAGAACTATACGAATTAGTTCTAGCTGAAGTTGAACAGCCACTACTAGATACTATCATGCAGTACACTCGCGGCAACCAAACTCGCGCAGCAACGATGATGGGTATCAACCGCGGTACTCTTCGCAAGAAACTTAAAAAATATGGCATGAACTAATTCAAGTTCATCGCATATTTTGTAAAAAAGGCTTAGTTTATAATGACTAAGCCTTTTTTATTACTTCTCCAATACAGAGATAGAGCAGGCTAGAATTTCGCGCGTCTAAACGAAACATTAGTCAATACGGATAAAATGAAGTGTGACCTGTACTGGTTGAGATAACAAAGAAAATATATATAATCAAAGACTTAAACCGAGATAAGGAAATAAACACATGATTTATAAAGAAAGGGAAGATTGGCTTCATGCCATCCTTAATTCTCTTCCTGATCATGTCTTTATCCTAGACAAGCAAGGTCGCTATATCGAGAGCTTCGGTGGCACCTACCATTCCAAACACTTCAATGCAGAGAGTTACACCAACCTCTACCTCAGTGACGCCCTCTCCTCTAGCAAAGCTTCAGAGCTTTTAAGCTATATAGATGACGTCATTGCTTCTAACGAGCCTAAAGTCGTTAAATACAGTATAGCCCTACAAGATCATCTTCTTATGCCTATAGAAGAGTTAGAAGCGCTTGAGAATCCAGAAGAGACTTGGTTTGAGGCAATTATCAAACCAGTCGATAACGCCATAGATGATTCAAACTGGGTGATTTGGTCTGTTCGTGACGTAACCAAAAACCACCTACTCGAAAAGCGCTTAAAATACCTCTCTGAGACAGATGAATTGACAGGCGTCCTGAACAGAAGAGCTTTTCAAATCAATCTAGAAAACGCGCTCAGTGCACATTTAACCCAAGCCAATACTCTATCCTGTCTAATGATCGATATTGATCATTTTAAAGATATCAATGATCAGGTTGGACACTTTTCTGGTGACCGCGTGATCAGCCATGTTGCAAAGATCTGTCAAACAGCAATTCGTGGTAGCGATTTTATTGGTCGACTTGGCGGAGAGGAGTTTGCAGTGATTCTATCAAACACCAGTGCGATACAAGCTTACGACGTTGCAGAGCGCATCAGACAAGCTATTGAAAGCGCTCCTTGCTGTATAGACGGTATCGAAATCAATACGACGGTTAGTATTGGCGTGGCTGAATATAACAAACAGGTACCAACAACAAAAAAATTAATGATCAGTGCAGACAAAGCTATGTACTATTCAAAACATGCTGGCCGTAATCAAGTGACACTTCACCATGACGGTATTCCCGATGTGAAAATTCAACATTCATCAAACCTTAAAATACAACGAGTATCTTAACTCTCGATAAATTTATTTATATCAACTCCCCTCCCAGCCCTCCCCAAAAGCTTTTGTAAAGTACACCAACAGAACCACTTCGTATTTAAATCTAGGTGATGATTTTATTTAGCCTTAGCCTTGGACGTGTAGTGGCGCACTATCACCCCAATTAGAACTACCATTTGAAGCCTTCGAGTATGGTTTTAAGATGAAGAAAACTTTGTTCAACAAAATATCCCCACTCAACGCTGAACTGAGCAAGGAGCAAAACCAAAATGGGTCACACAACTACTATTGAAATACGCGTATTTATTTGGCTCAGAAAGCCTAGTGACCAAAAAGATAGACGAGAAACTAGATTAACCTTAACAGTTAATTTCTCAGGTTAGTATTAGTTAAATATTACACATACGAAAAAGCCCTAGCATTGCTGCTAGGGCTTTGTCTGAATAAATGGCGGAGCGGACGGGACTCGAACCCGCGACCCCCGGCGTGACAGGCCGGTATTCTAACCAACTGAACTACCGCTCCACACGGAGATAAAACTTTTGTTTTATCCGATACTTGTCGTTCAGAACAAGTACCTTAAATTAAAAGCCTGGCGATGTCCTACTCTCACATGGGGAAGCCCCACACTACCATCGGCGCTATTTCGTTTCACTTCTGAGTTCGGCATGGAAATCAGGTGGGTCCAAAAT
>NZ_LIXE01000012.1:0-86875 GCF_003584965.1 Vibrio sp. PID23_8
ATTGGTCACTCAGTTCATTGAAACCTAATTTGAAACCGAAGTTTCTAATTGGATTATCATCAACGAGTGCCCACACAGATTGATAGGTCTATATTGTTAAAGAGCTTGCTTTGCGATAATTTCCTCTCAAAGCGGAGGTGAATTCTATCTATATAACTGAAAGTGTCAAACACTTTTTTCAACTATTTTTACCGAAATTTCTTCACCTCTTCGACACTGCTGAAGCCTTATTGAGCCTACCGTGTCGATGGATGCGCATTATAGAGAGATGTATTTCTTTGGCAATACTAAAAATGCATTTTTTCTAAAAAACCACGTCAAACGAACATTTTGTGAACACACTGAAGATTCCCCCAAAATAACACTCAGGATTTAAACAGATTACCCACAAAAGCCTGTGGACAACTACTCGTTGCTATCGAAGAAATAATAAATTCGCGATCTCGAGTCTACCAAACTTATTAGTCAATGCAGGTGGCTAAATTGTGAGATTGACTGCTAATGTATATCTCCTACAGCCTTGATACACACTAACCAACAAGCCGCATTAAGAAAGGCTCTACAGGCAATCAATAAAAACGATATTCGCCCATCTCAGCAAATCTAAACAGTACCTAGCTTACTCAACAATTTTCCATCACGGATAAACTTAGGCATATCGAGCAATTCTTCATCGTCAGCCAATGACTTTGGAATCACCGACTCTAGCTCCTCATATTCAACGCCAAAAAAACGCGAGGCTGTCATAAGACCATTGATAAATTGTTTTTTGCCGACTCTTTCACCAACCAGTGAACTTGGAATGTTATGGTACTCTTCAAGTTACCCTCCAAGCTAACACATAAGAAAACCCATACCACCGTAAATTCACCATGGTAGGACCATGGTTCTGGTAGCTCAGCGCTCTTGGCAATACTGGCTTGCGAGTTTGTAGTAACCTGAGTTTGTTGGATTTACGGGAATTCCCTTGCGCACAGAATCGACATGCGATGAACCATAGATGCACCATGGGCAAAATTTCAGGGTTGATAAAGGGAGTCTATTGGGAGAGATTTTCGTTGATAACAGGCAAGGAAAACTGAGGAAAGCTATTGATTGTGCTAGAAACAACAAAGCCCCGACTTTCGTCGAGGCTTTGTTGTTTAAATATGGTACCGGTAGGCGGACTTGAACCGCCACGCCCGAAGGCAACGGATTTTGAATCCGTCGTGTATACCAATTTCACCATACCGGCATCTTGAGGCTATTGCCCTTTGATGGTTGGCATTATACGGAAGCTTTTGACCCACGCAAGTAGAAAAATCTGAAATAACTATCGTTTGCTGATAATTTCGCCACAAAGTGTGACCAAGCAGCGCTCATCAGTAAAATTTTCCCTTTGGGTCAACGGGTAGCAGAGGCTTAAGTTTCACCAAATTAAAAAATACGCTTATAAACTGATGATTTCCCTCCCCCTCTTCGGTGAATAGAAGTCAGAAGATGAATGGATGATTTAACCAAAATGAGAAACTCTGTGCGTCAGCTCTCTTTTCACATGCTAATGGAATCTATATTCTGACGCACAATTTTCAAGGTAAGTGATGGAACTATGACTACTTCTACAACTCTTCCACCTGCGGGATTTTTTCGTCGTTGCGGCGCTTTGGTTTACGACACGCTGATTATCTTAGCGATTGAAATGATGGCGGCTGGTGTTGTAATGGCGATTGTTTTTGCCCTCAATGCGGCCGGGCTACTCAACTATGGGGAATATGTCGATGCTGCAGATATGCTAGGCAAACATCCAATATTAAGCCCTCTATTTACGCTCTACTTGGCGGCGGTATGGATTTACTTCTTTGTTTTCTTCTGGACGCGTGCAGGTCAAACACTAGGCATGCGTGCTTGGAAAATGCAAATCCGTAACAGCAAAGATGGCGTACCAATTACCGTGACTCAAGCGTTGATTCGCCTAGCAACATCAGGCTTCGGTTTGGCTAACTTAACAGTACCAATTGATCCTCAAAAACGGGGTTTCCACGATATTTGGGCAAAAACTGAAGTGGTGGTATTGCCAAAGGCAAAATAGCGACGCAGTAAAACAGAATAAAAAAAGGAAGGCTCAGTGCCTTCCTTTTTTATGTTTATCGTGTTTTGAAAACCTATAGTTTTCTTCTTAGCAGTGATACCGCAATGGCTAAGAATACTAAACTCGGAGCCAACGCACCGAAAACTGGCGGTATTCCATATACTAAGGTGAGAGGGCCGAAGAACTCACTGGAGATATAGAAGGTAAAACCAGCAACTACGCCCGATAATACTCTTGCTCCCATGGTCACACTCCGCAGTGGGCCAAACACGAACGACAGCGCCATCAGCATCATGACGGCAATGGACAGTGGCTGAGTTAACTTACGCCAAAACGCCAATTCGTAGCGAGAAGCATCTTGTTCTGACGCTTTTAAATAGGTCACGTAATCATACAAACCACTTAAAGAAAGCTCTTCTGGCTTCACTGTCACGACGGCCAGCTTATCTGGAGCCAGCGATGTATGCCATTCCATCTGCTCTAGGTCTTGTTTGGTAATGATGCTCTCATTTTCCATATCGGTAACTTGCACATAACGCATCAACCAGTTGTTGTCTTGTTGGTAGTCCACTTCTTCTGCGAAGATCACCTTATCTAGGTTCTTATCTTCATCGAAGCGCCACATGTTCAAACCGTAGAGTTTGTCATCTTCCACTTTTCCAATGAAGATGAAGTCATTAGCATCACGCGCCCACACCCCGGCTCTGACTGAAGCGATGCTACCACCAGATAATGCAAATGCCCGTAAGTCTCGCGCCATTTTTTGAGCTTCTGGTGCGCCCCACTGGCCTAACGCCATCACGATTAACATGAGAGGAACCGCAGTTTTCAATACCGAAAGGCCTATGTCCAGCTTAGAGAAACCCGCGGCTTGCATCACAACGAGTTCTGAACTGGATGCCAACATGCCCAAGCCGATCAAGGCACCCAGCAGTGCCGCCATTGGGAAAAACATTTCCACATCACGAGGAATACTCAGCAACACAAAGTAAAGCGCATGCATCAAATCGTAAGCACCTCGCCCCACTTTACGTAACTGTTCTACGTATTTAATGATGCCAGACAAACCGACAAAAGTTGCCAGCACCAAGGCCGTGGTCGAGATGATGGTTCTACCAATGTAAAGGTCTAATATTTTAAACACTGCTTACGCACGCCTCTTCTTGCGGAGTTTTTCTTTCATACGTCGGACAGGGACACTGTCCATCATATTTGCCATTATGGCGACCAGCAACAACGTGACGTTAATCGGCCACATACCAACGGCTGCAGGGATTGCACCATCTTCAAGTGCTGACTTAGTCGCACTGATTGCCAGGAAATACGCCAAGTAAATCAAAATGGCAGGCCCCATCTTGGCAAATCTTCCCTGACGCGGGTTAACCGCAGAAAGTGGAATAACCAGCATGGTCAACAACGGAATACACACAAATAACGAGACTCGCCATTGTAACTCCGCTTGTGCTTCAGGGGCAGGATGGCCAATCAGCTCAGCCGTAGGGTACGCTTCCCAATCACGACCTTTTGGCTTCACTTCACGCTGACCAATCAAACCTTCATACTGTTCAAACTTAGTGACCATATATTCCACACGCGTTGGTACACCTTCATATCGCGTACCTTCTTGCATGGTGATGATTTGGCGGCCGTCAGAAAGCTCTTTTACTTCACCAGAAGAAGAGAACATCACGCTTGGTAAAATAGAATCTCGCGGACGCATCTGTGCGACAAACACATGACGCAAAGTGTTGTCTTTGATGTCATCAATGAACACCACGGAAGAGCCATCTGGCGTACCTTGGAATTGGCCTTTTTTAAGCAAGTCAACGCTGTTTTCTGCGGCGACTTGCTCATAAAGCTGCTCCACTCGGTCCTGAGACCAAGGCGATAACCACAGTGCGTTGAATGCCGCCACGCCAGAAGTGATGAGCGCCAAGTACAACGCCGCCTGAACCAAGAACTTATTCCCGATACCAGTGGCATTCATCACCACGATCTCACTTTCGGCATACAAACGCCCAAACGTGATCAATATGCCGATATACAAACTCAATGGCAGCATCAATAGCCCCATTGCAGGCATATTCAAGCCAACAATAGAGAAAATCAATCCAGCAGGGATATCTCCGTCAGAAGCATCTGCGAGGACACTGATAAACTTCTGGCTCACAAACACCAAAAAAAGCACAAAGAAAATCGCAAATTGGCTCTTGAGTGTTTCGCGGATCAAATATCTAACAATAATCACGCTGAAATTACCTATACAAAACTTGTTTTTTTGGTCGAATCACTATAGTTTCCCGTTGAACCATTTATTTTTTAAAAATTATAAACTAGATGTTAGCGCTTAAATCAGCTCTGAGGGTAAGACCCGAGCTTAAATTCAACAAGTAAGCGATCATTATCTAACATTTATAGCAATTTGTCTTCAGGATGTAGGAGTACGCATGGAGTTCAGTGTAAAAAGTGGCAGTCCAGAGAAACAACGTAGCGCATGTATCGTTGTTGGTGTGTTTGAACCACGTCGCCTTTCTCCAGTAGCCGAGCAACTTGATAAAATCAGTGATGGCTACATCAGTTCACTACTTCGCCGTGGTGATCTAGAGGGAAAACCTGGTCAGATGCTGCTACTGCATCAAGTACCGGGAGTGTTGTCAGAGCGCGTTCTACTTGTAGGTTGTGGTAAAGAACGTGAACTAGGCGAGCGCCAGTACAAGGAAATCATTCAAAAGACGATCAGCACACTTAACGAAACTGGCTCAATGGAAGCCGTATGTTTCCTAACAGAGCTGCACGTTAAAGGCCGCGATACTTACTGGAAAGTTCGCCAAGCTGTTGAAGCAACAAAAGATGGCCTTTACACATTTAACCAATTCAAGAGCGTTAAGCCAGAAACTCGACGCCCACTGCGTAAGCTTGTATTTAACGTACCAACGCGTCGTGAATTAAACCTAGGTGAAAAAGCGATCACTCATGGCCTAGCGATTGCGTCTGGTGTAAAAGCGTCTAAAGATCTTGGCAACATGCCGCCAAATGTGGCTAACCCAGCCTACCTAGCCTCTCAAGCTCGTCGCCTAGCTGACGATTACGAAACCGTCACCACCAAGATCATTGGTGAGCAAGAGATGGAAAAACTAGGCATGACCTCTTACCTTGCGGTAGGTCGTGGCTCGAAAAACGAATCGATGATGTCTATCATCGAATACAAAGGCAACCCAGATTCAGATGCAAAACCGATCGTACTGATTGGTAAAGGCCTGACGTTCGATTCAGGTGGTATCTCGCTAAAACCTGGCGAAGGCATGGATGAGATGAAGTACGACATGTGTGGTGCTGCATCGGTATTCGGCACTATGAAAGCACTAGCGAAACTGAATCTACCAATCAACGTGGTTGGTGTACTTGCAGGCTGTGAAAACATGCCTGGCAGCAACGCATACCGTCCCGGTGACATCCTAACAACCATGTCAGGCCAAACGGTAGAAGTACTCAATACCGACGCGGAAGGCCGTTTAGTTCTGTGTGATGCGCTGACGTACGTAGAGCGCTTTGAACCGGATTGCGTCGTTGACGTGGCAACGCTAACGGGGGCTTGTGTTATTGCACTAGGTCACCACATCAGCGGCGTTATTTCCAATCACAACCCACTGTCTCATGAGCTGATCAACGCTTCTGAGCAAGCGAGTGACCGTGCATGGCGTCTACCAATGGCTGACGAGTACCACGAGCAGTTGAAGAGTCCATTTGCTGATATGGCAAACATCGGTGGCCGTCCTGCTGGCACAATTACTGCGGGCTGTTTCTTGTCTAAATTCACCAAGAAATACAACTGGGCACACATCGATATCGCAGGTACGGCTTGGAAATCAGGCGCAGCGAAAGGCTCAACAGGCCGTCCTGTCTCAATGCTTGTCCAATTCCTTTTGAACCGCAGCGGCCAAGAGACAGAAGAGTAATTTCTGAACACAATCTAAAAGGGCCGAAAGGCCCTTTTTTATTATCCCAATATTCTTGAGAAAGAATGAGGGTTAAGATGGTCTTAGGATGAGACTTTAAGCAAACGAGAGAATGATGCACAACGCCACTTTCTACATCATTAAAGAAGAGAGCCCACAAGCAACCGTTACGGGGTTTGAACAATACATCGTGTTTTTGACTCAGCACTTTGCTCGTCAAGGCGCTAAAGTATATTTGAACTGCCAAGATAAACTGCAAGCGGAGCAGCTTGCTGAAGCTTTCTGGCAAGTTGATGCTGATAAGTACATGGCACATAATCTCGTAGGTGAAGGGCCTAAATACACGACGAATATTGAAATCGGCTACGAGGGCGTTAAGCCGTCTTGGAATCGTCAGTTGGTAATTAATTTGGCGGAAAATGAGACAACCTTTGCGAACAAGTTTGCAGAGGTGGTAGACTTCGTCCCTTGCGAAGAAAAAGCTAAACAGCTCGCAAGAGGAAGGTATAAAATTTACCGTCAAGCAGGATACCAACTGCAAACAATCGAAATTGATTATCCTTAACGGTCAATCCTTATAGTTAAGGTGATCTTACTAAGATCCCTCACTTATAAAGATTGACTTAGATTCAACCATCAACGTATCCATTAAAAGAGCGCTATGGAAAAGACATACAACCCAACTTCAATCGAACAAGCTCTGTATCAGACTTGGGAAGAGAAAGGCTACTTCAAGCCACACGGTGACACGACTAAAGAAGCTTACAGCATCATGATCCCGCCACCGAACGTCACTGGTAGCCTACACATGGGCCACGCGTTCCAAGATACGATCATGGATACACTTATCCGTTGTGAACGTATGAAGGGCAAAAATACCCTTTGGCAAGTAGGTACTGACCACGCAGGTATCGCAACTCAGATGGTTGTTGAGCGTAAGATCGCAGCTGAAGAAGGCAAAACAAAACACGATTACGGTCGTGAAGCTTTCATCGACAAAATCTGGGAATGGAAAGGCGAATCTGGCGGCACTATCACTAAGCAGCTTCGTCGTCTTGGCGCATCTGTAGACTGGGATCGTGAGCGTTTCACGATGGACGATGGTCTGTCTAACGCGGTTCAAGAAGTGTTCGTACGCCTATACGAAGACGACCTAATCTACCGCGGTAAGCGCCTAGTTAACTGGGATCCAAAGCTACACACAGCTATCTCGGATCTAGAAGTAGAGAACAAAGACACGAAAGGCCACATGTGGCACTTCCGCTACCCGCTAGCAGACGGCATTAAAACAGCAGATGGCAAAGACTACATCGTTGTTGCGACTACTCGTCCAGAAACCATGCTAGGCGATACTGGTGTTGCAGTTAACCCAGAAGATCCACGCTACAAAGATCTTATCGGTAAAGACATCATTCTTCCTATCGTTGGTCGTCGCATCCCAATCGTGGGCGATGAGCACGCAGATATGGAAAAAGGTACTGGCTGTGTGAAAATCACACCTGCGCACGACTTCAATGACTATGAAGTTGGTAAGCGCCACCAGCTACCAATGATCAACATTCTGACTTTCGACGCGAACATCCGTGCTGCATCTGAAGTATTCAACACTAACGGCGAAGCAAGCGACGCATACAGCACAGAACTACCTGCTAAGTACCACGGTATGGAGCGCTTTGCCGCTCGTAAAGCTATCGTTGCTGAATTCGACGAGCTAGGTCTACTTGAAGAAGTGAAAGATCACGATCTACAAGTTCCTTACGGCGACCGTGGTGGCGTGGTTATCGAACCAATGCTAACTGACCAATGGTACGTACGTACTGCGCCTCTAGCGAAAACAGCGGTTGAAGCAGTAGAAAATGGCGACATCCAATTTGTGCCTAAGCAATACGAAAACATGTACTTCTCTTGGATGCGTGACGTTCAAGACTGGTGTATCTCTCGTCAGCTATGGTGGGGTCACCGCATCCCAGCTTGGTACGACAACCAAGGTAATGTTTACGTAGGTCGTGACGAAGAAGAAGTTCGCAAGAACAACAACCTAGAGTCAGTAATAGAACTGCACCAAGACGAAGACGTTTTGGATACATGGTTCTCTTCTGCACTATGGACGTTCGGCACTCAAGGTTGGCCAGAGCAAACGGACGATCTGAAAGTATTCCACCCTTCAGACGTACTCGTTACGGGTTTCGACATCATCTTCTTCTGGGTTGCTCGCATGATCATGATGACCATGCACTTCGTGAAAGACGAAAACGGCAAACCACAAGTACCATTTAAGACGGTTTACGTTACTGGTCTAATCCGTGACGAAAACGGCGACAAGATGTCTAAGTCGAAAGGTAACGTACTTGACCCAATCGACATGATCGATGGTATCGACCTAGAGTCTCTAGTAGAGAAGCGTTGTGGCAACATGATGCAGCCTCAACTTGCCGCGAAGATCGAGAAGAACACACGTAAGACGTTTGAAAACGGTATCGAAGCATACGGTACTGACGCGCTACGTTTCACGCTTGCAGCAATGGCATCAACCGGTCGCGATATCAACTGGGATATGAAGCGTCTAGAAGGTTACCGTAACTTCTGTAACAAACTATGGAACGCGAGCCGTTACGTAATGATGAACACAGAAGAGCAAGATTGTGGCTTCAACGGTGGTGAGATCGAATACTCACTAGCAGACAAGTGGATCGAGTCTCAGTTTGAACTCGCAGCGAAAGCGTTCAACAACCATATCGACAACTTCCGTCTAGATATGGCGTCGAACACGCTTTACGAATTCATCTGGAACCAATTCTGTGACTGGTACCTAGAGCTAACCAAACCCGTTCTATGGAAAGGTACTGAAGCGCAACAGCGTGGTACTCGCCGTACACTAATCACAGTTCTTGAGAAGACTCTACGTCTAGCTCACCCAGTGATTCCTTACATCACTGAAACTATCTGGCAAAGCATCAAGCCACTAGTTGAAGGTGTAGAAGGCGAGACAATCATGCTTCAAGCACTGCCTCAATTCGACGAAGCAAACTTCAACCAAGAAGCACTAGACGATATCGAATGGGTGAAAGCGTTCATCACTAGCATCCGTAACCTACGTGCTGAATACGACATCAACCCAGGTAAGCCGCTTGAGGTTATGTTGAAAGCTGCAAATGCGGAAGATGCAGCACGCCTAGAAGCAAACAAACAAGTACTGATGTCTCTTGCGAAACTAGAATCTGTACGCGTGCTTGCTGCTGACGAAGAAACGCCTGCGTGCGCAACAGCATTGGTTGCTAAGTCTGAGCTGATGATCCCAATGGCGGGTCTGATCGACAAAGACGCAGAACTTGCTCGCCTAGATGGCGAAATCAAAAAGACTCACGGTGAAATCAAGCGTATCGAAGGCAAACTAGGTAACGAAGGCTTCGTAGCGAAAGCACCTGAGGCAGTTGTTGCTAAAGAGCGTGAGAAGCTTGAAGGCTACAAAGAGACTTTAGCTAAGTTAGAAGAACAGAAGACAACGATCGCTGCACTTTAATCGCTAAAAGTTAGAATAAAAGAATCAAAGGGTTGGTGTGAAAGCATCAACCCTTTTTGCCATTTTATGACTTGGAAAGTTTTCAGAAATATCCGCTCTTCTCTTCTACTTCTCCACACATTTAATAGCTTTTACCTATCAAAATAATCTTAACTGCCCATTGGCTTTAGTGATAATGATTCTCAATAATAGACCTATCGAAACAACACAACGATTGAGTAATTATCATGAAAAAGACACTAACCTTTGCCGCACTCCATTTTACTATCGCGTTTAGTGTCGCTTACGTGCTTACTGGCGACATTCTGATTGGTAGTTTAATTGCCATGATTGAGCCGTCCGTGAACACCGTCGCTTTCTACTTTCATGAAAAGGCATGGGCAAAAGTCCCTGCGCTTAAAGCTCGTCAATGGATGACCAAATTAAAAACCGCAAGCTTTGCCACTATCCACTTTAGCGTTGCCTTTACAGTGGTTTACTTACTAACAGGTGACGCGTTTGTCGGTGGTGTAATGGCAATGCTAGAACCTAGTTTGAACACCGTCGCCTACTACTTCCACGAGAAAGTATGGATACGTAAATCGGAAAGCCACGCCAAAGCTCCGCAGTTTTGCTTGCACCAACATGCTTAATCGAAATATATTGGGTCACTAACTCGTGACCCTTTTTATAGGCAAAACATGGAACAAATTGCTGACTTCGTCCTTCGCCCAATCACAGCGCAAGATAATCCCGGCATTGCTCAAGTCATTCGCAAAGTCTCGGCAGAATATGGCTTAACCACAGACAAAGGTTATGGCGTAGCAGATCCGACCCTTGATGACATGTACTCGGTTTACAGCCAACAAGGCGCTGCTTACTGGTTGGTAGAGCACCAAGGCGAGATTGTGGGTGGTGGTGGCTTTGCACCTTTAGCTGGTGAACCAAATGTGTGTGAGCTGCAAAAGATGTACTTCTTACCTCAAACGCGAGGGCACGGTTTAGCCAAACGCATCGTCGCGTTGAGCTTACAACTTGCGAAACAACTCGGTTATCAACAGTGCTATTTAGAAACAACAGAATGTCTAAGAGAGGCAGTGGGCTTGTATGAAAAGCTTGGCTTTGAACATTTAGATGCCCCGCTTGGACAAACAGGGCATGATGCATGTGAAGTGGTGATGCTTAAGTCGCTGTAACTTACGCATCAAGCATTTACAAATTCAGACACCTACAGAGCTAAACCGTTACAAAACAAGGTGAGTAACGCAGAGCTCTTGGCTGAGTGCAACCGAAAAGGCTTGGCGCTGCCCATCTAGCTCCACCGACAATTGGTAGAGATCATTTGGATCGGGAGCGTTAAGATCGGCATATTTTGGCGCGTCGATCTGGAAAAGTGCAGTGGTGTGATCGGCGCGAACATCAATTGGAATGCAGTAAGTCATGCCATTAAACTTCACCGACGCAGATACCAGTCCTGGCGCAAACGTCTGATAGTACAAATCGACTTTGAACTCACAGCCTCCACCATAGTGCCAAATCTGCTCTGTTGCCACGCGATCTAAACGCACATTACGAATAAACTGCAGATACGGTTCTTGCCATACCCCCAAGCGCTCATCACTCTTTTTGTATTCGTGATCCGCAAGTGAACACAACTCTGGCTTATCCTCACCCAGTAGAAGATCTTCATCTTCCTCAAGGAACAGGATCTCAAAGCGGTTACGTCCCATCTGCATGAACGGACGAATGTCTTTTTTGTACAAGCTTTGTGAGCCGTCACAATCAAATAATGCAACTCCGTTCAAACGCACTTCAGCATGGTAATCCACACCACCCAACACCATTTCTACCGCTGGGAATGCCATCATGGATTCATCCACTTCAATGTCATGCATCAGATGCCACTCTTGCTGACGAATCGCTTCTTCTGTCAGTTCAGCGGGTAATACCCGACTCAAAGGTGCAGGAAAAGTGATGTCATCCTGTGGGATAGAAAGGTCCGTCAGTGGAGAGACTTGCCATAAACCGGCGAGTGAGAGTTGCATAGTCACCTTGAGCTAGATCAATTTTCACTCATTATATACTCAAGTGACACAGGGTTATAGACTATTAGCTAACTCAATGAGAGTTATTTATCATCATCGGCGTGGTTCATTTTCAAGGCACAAAAAAGCCAGCGATAAATGCTGGCTTCCTAGTATGAATGAGTTAATTACTCTTCGTCTTCATCATCTTCGTCAGGGTAAAGCGCATCTTCGCCTTCATAGTAAGTACCCCAACCGTCGTAAATGATGTCGTATTTCTCTGCAAGATGAACCAGTTTCTCAACCTGTGCATCAATCGCTTCTGCGTTCAGCGCAGATTCCATTGTTGCATCACAGCAAAGCAGTTTGTTGCCATCTTCATCTTCTGTTTCTTCAGCTTCAAGTACTTCAAAGCCCATCTTGAACGCTTCAACTACGGCTTTCTCTAGCGTGTCAAAGTCTTCGGCAAATAGGTGGTGCTCGATTTCGTATAATGAATCTGGATCGCTGCCATCTTCTAGCAATGCTGCAATGATATCGCGAGTCTCTTCCTTTTGAATCTCAATTAATTCTTCTACTGATAGATATTCATCTTCGTGAGACATGTTTTGGCTCCAGATTAGTTACTTGATGGAAACACTTTACTCAAAACTGAGTATGTTGATGCGGTGAAATATGGCACGGATTGCGATGAAAAGCCACAAACAAACACCAAACAGCCTCGATTCTTAGTGATTATTACTACGTGAAAATCGAAACTCTGCAGGCAGAAACATAAAATCAACAAAAATAGACAATCTGTAATATTCAGAAGATCCTATTCCGGTTGTTTACGGCTGGTTTCCAAGAGCATTGCGTGTTTATGACCTTGGAGTGAATACAGTAACGACACACTGATTGTCACCGAACGAATAAAGACAGCGTCTAACCTGCATATTTTAGAATTATTATGCGCGCTTTATGCTCTAACGATGTATTCACTTCCTCTAAAAGCGAAGAGAATAAAAACGCACTCCTCAAGCTTATTGGAAAAAAGAATTATATATAGAAAAAAAGAACAACCGACCTCCTGAGAAAAATATAAATCTTAAAATCAATAAAATTCGATATATAGACCATTAGTGTAAGCTTGCATCTTTGCTGCAAGCTTGTCATAACTAACGGCTGGAAAATTTGTAAGGATGCAAAATGAGTAAGCTGTACGTTGGATCAGAAGTTGGTCAACTTAGACGAGTACTACTACATCGCCCAGAGCGTGCCCTAACCCACCTCACACCATCAAACTGTCACGATCTACTGTTTGATGATGTATTAGCAGTGGAAGCCGCAGGAGAAGAACACGACGCCTTTGCTCGCACGCTTCGAGATCAAGGTGTCGAAGTGTTACTGCTGCACGATTTACTGGTCGAAACTCTTGCCGTTCCGGAGGCAAAACAGTGGCTATTAAATACTCAGATTTCGGACTTCCGCTATGGTCCAACTTTCGCTCGAGATTTGCGTCAATACTTTATCGAGATGGACAACGAGCATCTTGCCACTATCCTACTTGGCGGTTTGGCCTACTCAGAGTTGCCAATTCAGTCATCATCGATGCTACCAAAAATGCAACAACCACTCGACTTCGTTATTGAGCCCCTGCCAAACCATCTGTTTACTCGAGATACCTCCTGCTGGGTTTATGGCGGTGTCTCCCTTAACCCAATGATGATGCCTGCACGTCAACGTGAAACGAATCATCTGCGAGCCATCTACCACTGGCATCCGGCGTTTGCAGGGCAAGATTTCATTAAGTACTTTGGTAACGAAGACCTTCACTACGACAATGCAAACATCGAAGGTGGTGATGTTCTGGTGATAGGTAAAGGAGCGGTACTCATTGGTATATCTGAGCGCACCACGCCACAGGGGGTAGAAAACCTAGCAGCAAGCCTGTTTAAATCCGGTCAGGCGAAAGAAGTCATTGCTATCGACTTACCAAAACACCGCTCATGCATGCACCTAGATACCGTCATGACGCATATGGACGTTGATACCTTCTCGGTTTACCCTGAGATCATGCGTAAAGAGCTCGACACTTGGCGCTTAACGCCAAAGAGCAATGGTGAAATGCATGTGGAAGCATCGCACAACTACCTACATGCGATTGAATCTGCACTTGGTTTGGACCAACTAAAAATCATCACGACCGGTGGCGACAGCTACGAAGCCGAGCGTGAACAGTGGAATGATGCCAATAACGTCCTCACGGTGAAACCGGGGGTGGTGATTGGTTACGAGCGTAACGTCTATACCAATGAGAAATATGACAAAGCAGGAATCGAAGTCCTAACGATTCCAGGTAATGAGCTTGGTCGAGGTCGTGGTGGCGCACGTTGTATGAGCTGCCCAATAGAACGCGACGATATTTGAGAAACCTCTCTCAGCAAACGAGATACATAATGACTAAGGTTGATGTGAATACATCAACCTTTTTTTACTCACGCGAAAAATAATTATTCACAATAAGAGCATTTATATGTTTTAATGCTTTTATCCTTCATCAACCAAACGACCTAAAGGACGAGCTATGGCTTTCAATCTACGTAATCGCAACTTTTTGAAGCTATTGGACTTCTCTACAAAAGAAATCCAGTTTTTGCTCGAACTGTCTGCTGAGCTGAAAAAAGCGAAATATGCAGGAACAGAGCAGAAGAAACTTCAAGGCAAAAACATCGCGTTAATCTTTGAGAAATCTTCTACTCGTACCCGATGTGCGTTTGAAGTCGCGGCCTTTGACCAAGGCGCACAAGTTTCTTACATCGGTCCTTCTGGCTCACAAATCGGCCATAAAGAGTCAATCAAAGACACTGCTCGCGTACTTGGTCGAATGTATGACGGCATCGAATATCGCGGCTTTGGTCAATCCATCGTGGAAGAACTGGGGACTTACGCTGGCGTGCCAGTATGGAATGGCTTGACCGACGAATTCCACCCAACACAAATCCTTGCCGACTTCCTTACCATGCAAGAGCATGGACGCGGTAAACAGCTACATGAGATTACGTTCGCCTACCTTGGTGATGCACGCAACAACATGGGCAACTCTCTCATGGTTGGCGCGGCGAAAATGGGCATGGACATTCGTCTTGTCGCACCACAATCTTTCTGGCCAGAAGAAGAGTTAGTGGCGAGTTGCCAAGAGATTGCACAGCAAACAGGCGCGAAAATCACCTTGACTGAAAACGTCGAAGAGGGCGTAAAAGGTTGTGATTTCCTTTACACCGATGTGTGGGTTTCCATGGGCGAATCAGCACAAGCTTGGGATGAGCGTGTTGCACTGATGACACCTTACCAAGTCAACATGAATGTGATTAAAAAAACGGGTAATCCGCACGTGAAGTTCATGCACTGTCTACCTGCTTTCCACAATGACGAAACCACCTTGGGTAAAGAAGTGGCAGAAAAATACGGTATGAAAGGCCTTGAGGTAACGGAAGAGGTATTTGAGTCAGAATACTCTATCGTGTTTGACGAAGCCGAGAACCGCATTCATACCATCAAAGCGGTAATGGTGGCGACACTCGGAAGTTAGCGACTTTTAGTCACCAAAAGCATAGCGTAATCGCTTGCGCTCAAGGAAGTTAAGCGTATAATGCTCGGCAATTTGTCTGAGGATTACGAAATGACCACGCTGATTGCTGACGTAAAAATGCGATTTGCTCTAGCTAAGCGACTACGCTTACGTGCTGTTATTTTCGTTAATTCTATTGATTTTTAAAACCTCCCCATTTGGGGAGGTTTTTTTATGTCCAAAATTCCGTCACGGTTAATTTTGGGGATAGTCACCACTGTTATAGGGAAGAAGATCATGGCGAACTCGCTTTACCAGAAGCACATCATCTCTATTCCAGAGCTTTCACGTGAAGAGCTGGAACTGATTGTCGAAACTGCAGGTCAGTTAAAAAAAGAACCTCGTCCAGAACTGATTAACAACAAGGTTGTCGCAAGCTGTTTCTTTGAGCCATCCACACGCACTCGTCTCTCTTTCGAGACGGCCATTCAGCGTATCGGCGGCGATGTTATTGGCTTTGATAATGGTGGCAACACCTCTCTGGCAAAAAAAGGCGAAACTCTGTCTGACTCTGTGCAGGTTATCTCTTCTTACGTGGATGCATTCGTGATGCGCCATCCACAAGAGGGCGCTGCTCGTCTAGCGTCTGAGTTCTCAAACGGCGTACCTGTCATCAACGCCGGTGACGGTGCAAACCAGCACCCAACACAAACGCTGCTCGACCTGTACACCATCGCAGAAACCCAAGGTCGTCTGGATAACCTTAACGTCGCATTTGTTGGTGACCTGAAATACGGTCGTACCGTGCACTCATTGACGCAAGCCCTTGCGAAGTTCAATAACATTCGCTTCTTCTTTGTCGCGCCAGAAGCGCTAGCAATGCCTGATTACCTATGTGAAGAGCTCGACGAAGCTGGGATCCAATACAGCCTGCATACTGATATGGAGAGCGTAATTCCTGAGCTCGATATTCTGTACATGACTCGCGTACAGAAAGAACGTTTTGACGAATCAGAATACGCCCATATCAAGTCAGCTTACATCCTAACGGCATCACTGCTTAAAAGTGCACGTGAGAACCTAAAAGTACTACACCCACTGCCACGCGTAGATGAAATCACGACTGACGTAGACAGAACACCACACGCATACTACTTCCAACAAGCAGAGAACGGCGTGTACGCGCGCCAAGCGTTGTTGGCATTGGTTCTTAACGAAACACTGTAATCGAGGGAGAAAAGACATGACTAAAGAAACTCAATTGCAGGTAGAAGCAATCAAAAACGGTACGGTAATCGACCACATTCCGGCACAAATTGGTATCAAGGTTCTGAAGCTGTTCGACATGCATAATTCGTCTCAGCGTGTAACCATTGGCCTTAACTTGCCATCATCGGCACTGGGCCACAAAGATCTATTAAAGATTGAAAATATCTTCATCAATGAAGAGCAAGCGAGCAAGCTAGCACTTTATGCACCACACGCGACCGTCAACCAAATCGAAAACTACGAAGTAGTGAAGAAACTGGCACTAGAGCTTCCAGAGCGAATCAACAATGTCTTCGAGTGCCCAAACAGTAACTGTATTACTCACAACGAACCTGTCGCAAGTAGCTTCAATGTCGTCGAAAAGAAAGGCGATATCCGTCTGAAATGTAAATACTGTGAGAAAGTATTTGCACGTGAGATCGTGACAGAGCGTTAATCGCCTATCGCTTTATTACTAACAGAAAGTTGACTAATGCCCCGCCCTAGCGGGGTATTTTGATCTTTACGTGCTTCATGTTTAGAGGCACACTCAATATACCCAAGTAACGTCAAGATACTTGGGTATATTCTTTATTCCCCTATAAAACAGATGGAACAATTCACATGACGAAAGTACTTCACACTGAATCTGCACCAGCAGCAATCGGTCCTTACGTTCAAGGCGTAGATCTAGGTAACATGGTTCTAACTTCTGGCCAAATTCCAGTAAACCCAGCGACAGGTGAAGTGTCAGCTGACATCGCAGAGCAAGCACGTCAGTCTCTAGAAAATGTGAAGGCTGTAGTGGAAGCATCAGGCCTTAAAGTAACAGACATCGTTAAAATGACCGTTTTCGTTAAAGACCTAAACGACTTCGGCACAGTAAACGAAGTGTACGGTAAGTTCTTTGACGAACACGAAGTGGCAAACTACCCGGCACGTTCTTGCGTGGAAGTGGCTCGTCTACCTAAAGATGTAGGTATCGAGATTGAAGCAATCGCTGTTCGTAAATAATTGCTCGCACTTACTAAGTGACCTGCGTTCAGGATAAATAAAAAAATGGGTAGCCTAGCTACCCATTTTTTTATTTATCGTCCGTCAAACTCATGCCGCATTGCGCTGTTTTACTTCTTCATCCAGAGCTTCTAACTTCTCTTTCATCTGTTCACGACAAAGGTTCGCCAGGTCACGTACACTTTCTTTACCATAACCGTCTGTACTAATAGGTGGAAGCATCTCAACAATAACATGGCCGTTGTTCCAACGGTTGAATTTAATTCGATCCGTTGAACTACATACGATTGGAATGATTGGCACTGCTGCAGCAATTGCAGCATGGAACGCACCGGTTTTGAATGGCAGTAAGCCTCGACCACGTGAACGTGTGCCTTCTGGGAACATCCATACCGACACATCACTCTTTTTAATATTATCGACCACCTGATCGATAGTTCCTTTCGCTTTCGATCGGTTCGCACGGTCAATCAAAATATTGCCGGTAAGCCAGTAAAGTTGACCAAATAGTGGCATCCATACTAGGCTCTTTTTACCAACGGTGACCACCTTTGGTGTCACTGCTGAAGAAACCGTAAACAGATCCCAATTATTTTGATGGTTAGCAATATACATATGCTGACCACGAGAATAAGCATCTTCGGGAATGCGTAGCTCTAATTTAATGCCAAATACCCGAGACATCTTGCCGAACAGTCGGCCAAAGGTATAAACATGCTTAGGGTTTCTAGGGCTCAGCAGGCAGTAACCACAACCGCCAATAAACATCACAATTGCGAAAATTGCGACAGCAAATACACGTAATAGTGCAATCATCATTGTTCTCCAGGAACCGGCTTTACGCCAAGTACAACTCGTCTTTGTTCTCTTTCCATCACATGATGGTAATGAAAACATATAAAAAAGCCGAAACCTGAGTTTCGGCTCTCTTGATGTCCACGTCACTAGCCAAGCAGTTTAACTTGCCTCGCTCACTCGCTCAATATTTGCGCCAAGTGCCGCCAGTTTATTTTCAATTTTGTCGTAACCGCGGTCAATGTGGTAAATACGATCAACGATCGTTTCACCACTTGCGATACAACCAGCAATCACCAAACTTGCCGATGCTCGTAGATCCGTTGCCATAACTTGCGCGCCACTTAATGATTCTACGTCACCACAGATCACAGTGTTGCCTTCAATCTCCGCTTTCGCGCCCATTCGCATCAGTTCTGGTACGTGCATAAAACGGTTTTCAAAGATCGTTTCCGTGATCACGCCACCACCTTTCGCCATCATATTCAATAGCGTGAACTGCGCCTGCATATCGGTTGGGAAACCTGGATGCGGAGCGGTGCGGATGCTCACAGCTTTTAGCTCGCGATCCGTCATATCAACAGAAATCCAATCCTCGCCTGTCTCTACTAGAGCTCCAGCCTCTTCCAACTTCGCCAGCACAGACTCCAATAGGTGTGCATTGGTGTTGCGACAAACCACTTTACCACCAGACACCGCTGCTGCAACTAGGAAAGTACCGGTTTCGATACGGTCTGCGACGACGCTGTGCTTACCACCGCCCAGGCGCTCAACACCTTCAATCGTGATGGTATCTGTACCTGCACCTGAAATTTTCGCCCCCAAGGTGTTTAGAAAATCGGCGGTATCAATGATTTCAGGCTCACGAGCTGCGTTATCTAGTGTTGTTGTGCCTTCCGCTAATGCGGCAGCACACATAATAGTAATGGTTGCACCAACGCTGACTTTGTCCATCACAATGTGTGCGCCTTTCAGACGACCATCAACCTCTGCTTTTACGTAACCATCTTCTAGTGTGATGGTTGCACCAAGCTGTTCTAGGCCAGTGATGTGTAGGTCAACTGGACGTGCGCCAATCGCACAGCCGCCAGGCAGTGATACTTGGCCTTGACCAAAACGCGCAACAAGTGGACCAAGCGCCCAAATTGAGGCACGCATGGTTTTTACTAAATCGTAAGGCGCGCAGTATTCATTGATGCTGCTTGGATCGACATGAACAGAACCATTACGACTTACTGTTGCGCCTAGACGCTTTAGCAATTCCATGGTCGTGTCGATATCACGAAGGTGTGGCACATTTGCCACTTCTACCGGCTCTTCAGCCAAAATAGACGCAAATAAAATCGGCAGTGCTGCGTTTTTTGCACCAGAAATAGTCACTTCACCAACTAGTGGTTTGTCTGACCCAATTACTCGAAACTTTTCCATCAATAAACCTTAAAGCGACATTAACTTTTTATCACGTGCCCACTCTTCGGGAGTGAACGCTTTAATCGATAGCGCGTGAATGTCGTTACGCTGAATGTAATCCATCAGAGGACCGTAAATTAACTGCTGCTTCTTAACGCGGCTCATTCCATCGAAACAAGCATCAACAGCAACCACTTCATAGTGGCTACCTTCACCTTTTACATGCACTTCTTGAAGGTTTAGTGCTTCTTCTAGTAACTGTTGTACTTTTGCGCTATCCACAATTTACCCCTGATAATTCTGTATATGTTTGGCCACTAAAGATTCAACATTACTCAGCTGAAACAAAGTGCGCAATTGCGCAGGCACGAAACTGAGCATTATATGACAGTTTTGTTTTTTTGCATGCTCTATTAAGTGAATTAACATCACCATTCCAGCTGAGTCGATACGCTCGATCTCTTCCAACGAGCACTCGACAGCGACTTGTGAGGGCTGCCATTGTTTCGCTACCGTCCATAGTGATGGCACAGTATCTCTATCCAACGCCCCACTGAGCTTAAGTGAGCCTTGCTGTAAGTGCCACTGAGAATGAGATGCTGACATTAGTTTTTTGCCTCAAAACGAATGGGTTGCGCTGCCAAACTCTCAAGATCTTTCGCTACCGCTAAAATGCCATCTTGACGAATTTTTCCGCTCCATTCCGACTGCTTGCTCGACAGTAAACTGATGCCTTCAGCAACCATGTCGAATGCCAGCCATTCTCCTGTTTTGTTATCTTTGCGCAGTTTGAATTCAAGCGTAATGTTTGGGCGAGGCGCATCAATAATATCAACTTTAATACTAGTGATACGTTTCGACGGGTCCAGCTTTGGTTCTGGACCAAACGCGACTTGTTGATCCGTATATTGCGTCAGCACTTGTGCATATGATGTCACCAAGTAACCACGAAAAGCTTTAATGAACACCCCAACATCTTCACGCTTGGCTCCTTTAAGATTCGGGCCGAGCAGTTTCAACGCAGCATAACGTTCATTTACATAAGGCATCAGCTCTTGATCAACAATATCCTTTAACAAATTAGGGTTTTGCTGAATCTTTGGTTGCTCATTCTTCAATCGCTCAAACGTCACTTCCGCGACTTGTTTCATCATCTGGTATGGCTGCGTTTTATCCACTTCTTGGGCTGCTGCACCAAATGCCGTGAAAGCCGCTGCGAAAGAAAGCAATAATCTCGATAGCATGGGTTATTCCTTATTTGAATCGCCAATGCTGTATAGCACCTGGCCAATTAAATCTTCTAGCACCAATGCTGATTTGGTGTCTTCAATTGTATCGCCATCTACGAGCATTTCCTCATCATCAAAGACAAAGCCTGGCACTAATCCAATGTATTGCTCGCCAATCAAGCCAGAAGTCAGAATTTGCACACTGGACGTTTCTGGGAACTGATTGTATTTGCTGTTGATCGACAAACTTACTACTGGCAGCAGGTTATCTGGGTTGAGCGTAATACTGCTTACTCGACCAATAACCACGCCACCGACTTTCACTGGCGAGCGCACTTTTAAGCTACCAATATTATCGAACTCGGCTTTCAGGGTATAAGTATTGCCAGAGCCCATGCTTTTTACGTCAGCAACTTGAAAAATCATCACAAGAATCGCGCAAATTCCTGCTAATACAAAGCTGCCAACCCATAATTCAGTTTTACGTGTTTGTTGCATGACTAATTCCCAAACATCAATGCAGTCAGTACAAAGTCTAGTCCTAGTACTGCTAAAGAAGAATGCACAACTGTGCGCGTAGTAGCTCGACTGATGCCTTCCGAAGTTGGAATCGCGTCATAGCCGTTAAAAAGAGCAATCCAAGTAACAGTAAGGGCAAATACAACACATTTAATCATACTGTTGCCGATATCTTTACCAAGCTCCACCGACGATTGCATCGCTGCCCAAAAGCTGCCGTGATCAACGCCTTTCCAATCAACCCCAACTAATTCTGCGCCCCAAATACCTATCGCCATAAAAATCATAGCAAGCAGTGGCATTGAGATAACACCAGCCCAGAAACGTGGCGCAATCACTCGCTTAAGCGGATCCACGGCCATCATTTCTAAGCTTGATAACTGCTCAGTTGCCTTCATTAGGCCAATTTCAGCAGTCAGAGCAGAGCCGGCGCGCCCCGCAAACAGAAGAGCAGTAACCACTGGACCAAGCTCGCGAAGCAACGACAGCGCAACCATTTGCCCCAAACTGCCCTCTGCACCATAATCCACAAGAACAACGTACCCTTGCAGGCTCAACACCATACCGATAAACAGACCAGAAACGACAATGATCGCCAATGACTGTACCCCTACCGAGTAAAGTTGCTTGATCACTAAAGGAAGGTTTTTGATTGGCTGTGGTCGAGCCACTAACGCACCAACGAGCATCAACGTTGCGCGACCGAACGCTTCACAAATGGCCAATGTGCGTCTGCCTAGCGAAGCGACAAATTGAATAAAGCTATCGACCATCAAATAAATCCTTTTCGATACTTTGAGCTGGGTAGCGGAATGGTACAGGGCCATCAGCTTCGCCTTGTAAAAATTGCTGTACACGTGGGTCTGGATTGTCATTGAGCTCTTGTGGTGTACCGCATGCCACGATTTTTCCATCTGCAAGCAAGTAGACCCAATCAGCAATGCTCATCACCTCTGGTACATCGTGTGATACCACGATTGACGTAAGCCCCAGAGCTCGGTTCAAATTACTGATCAGTTCAACCAAGACGCCCATAGTAATTGGGTCCTGACCAACAAACGGTTCATCGTACATGATCAAGTCCGGGTCAAGCGCAATGGCTCGTGCCAATGCCGCACGCCGCGCCATCCCCCCAGACAATTCGCTCGGCATCAACTCTGCCGCACCACGAAGTCCTACGGCTTCAAGCTTGAGTAGCACCATGGTTCGAATCAACTCTTCTGGCAGTTCAGTATGTTCACGTAAAGGGAAGGCAACGTTATCAAATACGTTGAGATCCGTGAATAGTGCTCCGGATTGAAATAGCATGCTCATCTTCTTACGAGCTTGGTACAACTTCTTCCGTGAAAGAGCAGGAATATTGTCACCATCAAACCAGATCTCTCCTTGCTCTGGATACAACTGACCACCAATCAGGCGTAGCAGCGTCGTTTTACCGATTCCCGATGGCCCCATAATGGCCGTCACTTTCCCCTCTGGTACGCGCAAATCAATGCCGTCAAAGATCGTGCGATCTCCACGTGAGAAAGTGAGATTATTTAAGGTAACTAAATCGTTGTGCGACATATCATCTTCTTCTACTATTTGTAAGTAATCACTTACAAAATCGCCAGGTAAATTCGTCTTTCAGTCAGTAGCCCGTTGTGGATTCCCAGTACTTAGCTAAATAACTCTGAGGGGCTCACCACGCTCATCGTTATTTAGAATGAATTGAAAACCGTGACAGACGATGAATACAGTATATTGACGTCACTTAGGTATATTTAGCTGCAATCATAAGCACATTGAACTTGAATTAAAAGCACTGTTCAATTAAATCACATCGGCTAGACTTCACTATTCCCTTATAAACAAAGTGAAGCAACGATAGGCGACTAAATTTCGGCAACGACCTCATTGCGGTAATAAACAACATACAGGCTAAATGCAATTTCGTTACCAACCTTTAATTTATTTGTTGTTTATCTTCCATTTTTGCCTGCAAAAGGTCAAAATTAGCGGTTACTCATTTCAATTATTCACTACTTAGGAATCATCATGCTCGAAACCGTAGCGTTGCTCATCGTCGGTCTTGTATTACTTGTTTGGAGTGCCGATAAACTTGTTTTTGGCTCTGCTGCTCTTGCTCGCAACGTTGGTATATCGCCTTTGGTCATCGGTATGACTATTCTTGCCATGGGCTCGTCTGCACCTGAAATGATGGTGTCCGCCACGGCCGCATGGGAAGGAAAAACTGACACGGCTGTCGGTAATGTACTAGGCTCGAACATTGCTAACATCGCATTAATCCTAGGTATCACCGCACTTATTAAACCACTATCAATCAGCTCGGCAGTGATTCGCCGTGAGCTTCCTCTCATGATAGCGGTTACCGTTTTAGCTGGCATTTTGCTTTGGGATAACCACTTAGGTTTCTACGAGGGTGTGCTGCTGTTTGTTCTATTTGGTGGATTCCTTTACGCCATGTTGCAGATCAGCCGTAAAGAACAAAAAGCGGGTGACGTATTAATTGAAGAGCAAGAAGCCGAAATTCCAGAAGGCGTGAGCAATCCAAAAGCGATTATGTGGGTGGTTATCGGCCTGATTCTGCTGCCTATCGCTGCCAGCATGTTGGTTGATAATGCCGTTATCATCGCGAAATTTTTCGGCATGAGTGACCTTGTGATTGGTCTTACGATCATCGCGGTGGGTACGAGCTTACCTGAACTTGCAGCGTCATTGGCTGGCGTTTTAAAAGGCGAAGATGACATGGCTGTCGGCAATATCATCGGCTCAAACGTATTTAATATCTTGGCCGTAATGGGACTTCCAGGCATTATCAACCCATCGGTGCTAAGTGAGTACGCTATGGGGCGCGACTTCTGGGTTATGTTGGGTGTTTCTCTGCTTTTGGTTGCGATGTGCTTGGGTAAATCTCGTAGCATTAACCGAATTGAAGGCAGCATTTTAGTCGTATGTTTCTTGGGTTACCAAGGCTATCTACTAATGAACATGGCCGCTTAATAACATAATAATTAAAGACCAATTGGAGCCCTGAGATGTCTAATCAATTTGATTTTCGCGCTGCTGCAAAACAAGTTCTTGATATCGAAATAGCTGGTTTACAACAGCTGAGCCAGTACTTTAATGCGCAATTTGAACAAGCCTGCGAATTGATTCTATCCAACAGCGGTAAAGTTGTTGTGATGGGGATGGGCAAGTCAGGCCATGTTGGCAACAAAATTGCTGCAACGCTCGCAAGCACTGGTACATCGGCGTTTTTCGTTCATCCAGGCGAAGCCGCTCATGGTGACCTTGGAATGATCAGCGCTGGTGATATTGTTATCGCGATATCTAATTCTGGTGAGTCACATGAGATTTTGTCTCTATTTCCCGTATTAAAACGCCTCAATATCAAAATCATTAGCATGACCGGTAAGCCTGATTCCAACATGGCTAAACTGTCTGATCTGCACCTGCAAATCACGGTGCCAAAGGAAGCTTGCCCACTTGGACTCGCACCAACGACAAGTACCACCGCTACCTTAGTGATGGGGGATGCGCTAGCTGTAGCTCTACTTCAAGCTCGTGGTTTCTCAGCTGAAGACTTCGCACTGTCACACCCTGGCGGCACTTTAGGGAGAAAACTGCTGCTTAAGCTGTCTGATATTATGCACTTTGGCAACAAACTGCCCAAAGTGGCTCCCGATGCGCTGATTCGCGATGCGCTTCTTGAGATTTCAGAGAAAGGATTGGGCATGACCGCAATCGTCGATGAACACGATGCTATGCTTGGTATATTCACCGATGGTGATTTACGCCGAACATTGGACAAACGAATTGATATCCACACAACGGCGATCGGAGAGGTGATGACACAAAACCCAACCGTCGCACACCCAGATATGCTGGCCGTTGAGGGATTAAATTTAATGCAAGATAAAAACATCAACGCACTGCTTTTGTGTGACAACAACAAGATTGTTGGTGCTTTAAATATGCATGACTTATTGAAAGCTGGCGTGATGTAATATCCGTCATACAGCAAACTTAAATGATCTATTTATCAGATTAAGGCAATGGTCAGGGAAGTACTGAGCTAAGATAAAGGCCTTTATTTTATGAGTTTTACTCGCCTTATATACTTGCTCTTGCTCTTCGTTGTCGCTTGGTGTGGCTATTATTTGCTCACTCCAAAAGGCCATGAAGGTATGCAAGTAGCACCCGATTTAGAACTGCCCATGTTCAGTGGTACTGGACTGGAAAATATTACTTATGGTGAAGATGGTGTCCGCAGTTACATCATTCGCTCCACGAATTTGGATCACTATGCCAAAAGTGGTGACACGATTTTCAACCAACCAACCTTGTTGGTTTACCGAGAAGGGAATGTCATCGAGTGGAAGGTGACTGCGACAAAAGCAGTACTAGATGAAGACCAGATCTTGACGCTATATGACGAGGTCTTAATGAAAAATCTATTACCAGGTGCCAGTTTTGATACCATGGTAACGGATAAACTGGTCATCAATCTAACCAATCGTGATTTTAAAGCCGATCAACAAGTGATGTTGGTTGGACCTCAATTTGAAACTACTGGAGGCGCAATGCAAGGTAACTTGAAAAAGCATATCGCGACTCTAACAGATGAAGTTCAAGGTCGATATGAAACCGTTACACCTTAGCCTATTGGCGCTGATTTTAGCTGCGCCGCAAGCGTTAGCATTAAAATCGGACACTCAACAACCGGTTTACATTAACTCTAACACCCAACTGGTGGACATGAAGAGTAATCAGGTGACTTTTGAAGGCAATGTCTCTCTTAAGCAAGGTAGTATTAATATTGATGCGAATAAAATCGTCGTAACTCGCGATGCAAAAACGCAGTCAATTAAACAGATTCAGGCTTTTGGCAAACCAGCCACCTTCTCTCAGCTAATGGATGATGGCAAAACTTTAAGCGGTCAAGCCGAAGAGTTAGATTACCGCATCTCTACTGACGAACTGACAATGAAGGGCCAAGCGCAACTCGCTCAAGATGGTAACACCATCAATGGCGCCTCAATCCGTTACCAAATTGGCAAACAGAAATTGGTTGCTGATAGCTCAAAAAACGAGCGCGTGACCACCATTTTGCAACCTAATCAGATCGAGAAGTAATATGGCGGTACTAAGCGCAAAAAACTTGGCAAAAAGCTACAAAAAGCGCAAAGTGGTTACTGATGTAAGCTTAGAGGTTGAGTCCGGTCAGATCGTAGGACTTTTAGGCCCTAACGGGGCAGGTAAAACCACATCCTTCTATATGATCGTAGGTCTTGTACCCCGTGACGAAGGCACTATTACTATTGATGATCAAGATATTAGTATTTTGCCAATGCACAGTCGTTCTCGTATGGGTATCGGCTATCTGCCACAAGAGGCGTCTATCTTCCGTAAACTCTCAGTAGAAGACAACATCATGGCTGTACTAGAGACGCGCCAAGAACTCACACATGAAGAACGCCAAGATAAGCTAGAAGATTTATTGGAAGAGTTCCACATACAGCACATACGAACCAGTGCGGGTATGGCACTATCTGGTGGTGAGCGTCGACGTGTCGAAATCGCGCGCGCTCTAGCCGCAAATCCACAATTCATTCTGTTGGATGAACCGTTTGCGGGTGTAGACCCGATTTCTGTAAACGATATCAAAAAGATCATCGAACACCTGCGTGATCGTGGCCTTGGTGTGCTAATCACCGACCACAATGTTCGTGAAACCCTAGACGTCTGTGAAAAAGCTTACATTGTCAGTCAAGGACACCTCATTGCTTCAGGAACTCCGGATGAAGTTCTCAATAATGAGCAAGTGAAACAAGTTTATCTCGGCGAACAATTCCGTCTATGATTACATTAGGAACGGTAAGATTCTGAGCATTACAAGGTAAGTAACACTGAATGAAACCTTCATTACAACTCAAGCTAGGTCAACAGTTAGCCATGACGCCACAGCTGCAACAAGCCATTCGTTTGTTGCAACTGTCTACACTCGATCTTCAACAAGAAATTCAAGATGCACTGGATTCCAACCCTCTGCTGGAAGTTGAAGAAGGTCAAGAAGAACCTCTAGCCAATGGTGAAGACAAATCCGGACTGAATACGTCTGACGACAGTGCGAGCGATACCTCTGAAACAGATCTTCCAGACAGCTCTGACATCATCGAAAAGTCAGAAATCAGCTCAGAGCTGGAAATCGATACGACTTGGGATGATGTCTACAGTGCGAACACTGGCAGTACTGGCCTAGCTCTTGATGACGACATGCCGATTTACCAAGGTGAAACCACTGAGTCTCTACACGATTACTTAATGTGGCAACTGGATCTTACCCCCTTTAGTGAAACTGACCGAACGATTGCTCTTACCATTATCGATGCTATTGACGATTACGGCTACCTTACGCTTTCTCCGGAAGAAATTCACGAGAGCTTTGATAACGAAGAAATTGAGCTCGATGAAATCGAAGCCGTTCGCAAGCGAATTCAACAATTTGATCCTCTTGGTGTTGCATCAAGCAACCTACAAGAGTGCTTATTGCTGCAATTGGCCACTTTTCCTGAAGATACCCCATGGTTAGCCGAAGCGAAGATGGTACTTGCCGATCACATCGACCAGCTAGGCAATCGTGATTACAAACTCGTTATCAAAGAAAGTAAGCTGAAAGAAACCGAGTTACGTGAAGTGTTGAAGTTAATTCAGCAACTTGATCCTCGCCCTGGCAGTCGCATTACCTCTGATGAGACCGAGTACGTCATTCCTGATGTCTCTGTCTTTAAAGAGCATGGCAAATGGACAGTTTCGATTAACCCTGACAGCATGCCAAAATTGAAGGTAAATCAACAATATGCACAGCTAAGCAAAGGCAGTAGCGCAGATAGCCAGTATATTCGCAGCAATTTGCAAGAGGCAAAGTGGTTAATAAAGAGTCTAGAAAGCAGAAACGAGACACTTCTCAAAGTTGCACGATGTATTGTTGAACATCAGCAAGATTTCTTCGAGTATGGTGAAGAAGCCATGAAGCCAATGGTATTAAACGATGTTGCTTTGGCGGTAGAAATGCATGAATCCACAATTTCTCGTGTTACCACACAGAAGTTCATGCACACACCACGTGGCATATTTGAATTGAAGTACTTCTTCTCCAGTCATGTCAGTACTGACAATGGGGGAGAATGTTCGTCCACAGCAATTCGTGCTCTCATCAAGAAACTGGTCGCAGCGGAGAATACTGCCAAACCACTTAGTGACAGCAAGATTGCTACTCTTCTGGCTGATCAAGGGATTCAAGTCGCAAGACGAACCATAGCGAAATATCGCGAATCCTTGGGTATTGCCCCTTCAAGTCAGCGTAAACGCCTACTTTAAGGCACCAACTGAAAAGGAAAGTCTATGCTAATCAATATTCAAGGCCATCACGTTGATCTTACCGATTCAATGCAAGACTATGTTCAAACAAAGTTTCAGAAGCTCGAAAGGTTCTTCGACCATATCAATCAAGTTCAAGTTGTACTAAAAGTTGAAAAACTTCAGCAAATCGCGGAAGCTACGCTCCACGTAAATCAGGGCGAAATCCACGCGTCAGCCGATGACGAAAATATGTATGCAGCGATTGACTCGCTGGTGGATAAGTTAGTTCGCCAACTTAACAAGCACAAAGAAAAATTAAACAGTCATTAATCATGCAACTTAGCGAGATACTGTCATTGGACTGCACGAAAAGTGCAGTCCATTGTACGAGTAAAAAACGTGCCCTGGAAATGATCAGCCAAATCGTGGCTGAAAGTACGGGTCAAGATTCAACAGAGCTGTTTGAGTGTATGCTAAACAGAGAAAAAATGGGCAGTACAGGTATCGGTAACGGTATCGCTATTCCTCATGCCAGAATGCCATCCAGCGACAAAGCCATCGCCGTGCTACTACAATGTGACGAAGCGATTGAATTTGATGCTATCGACAACCGTCCAGTCGATCTTCTTTTCGCTCTTCTCGTACCAGAAGAGCAATGCAAAGAGCACCTCAAGACTTTATCCTCCATGGCAGAGCGTCTGAGCAACAAGCAAGTGTTAAAAATGCTGCGCAATGCTCAGAGTGATGAAGAACTCTACGACATTATGATTCATCAGTAATCAAGGCGATCATCATGCGATTAATCGTAGTCAGTGGGCACTCTGGTGCTGGTAAAAGTGTTGCCCTGCGTGTACTTGAGGATATGGGTTATTACTGCGTAGACAATCTACCGGTTAATTTGCTTGATGCATTTGTTCAGTCCACTGCCGGCAGTAAACAAAACGTCGCTGTAAGTATTGATATCCGTAATATCCCTAAGAAACTCAAAGAACTAAACGCAACGTTAGAAAAGCTCAAAGCGGAACTCGACGTGACGGTGCTGTTCTTAGATGCAAACAAAGAAACGTTACTCAAACGCTACAGCGAAACACGCCGGATTCACCCACTTTCACTTGACGGTCAATCCCTCTCTTTGGATCAGGCGATCGAGCTTGAGCAGAACATTTTGATGCCACTAAAAGCCCATGCCGATCTCGTGCTCAATAGCAGCGGTCAATCGCTGCATGACTTGAGCGAGACCGTGCGTATGCGTGTTGAAGGGCGTGAACGCAAAGACCTCGTCATGGTGTTTGAGTCATTTGGCTTCAAATTTGGTCTACCATCAGATGCGGATTACGTATTTGACGTTCGCTTTTTACCAAACCCGCACTGGGAACCTGCACTGCGTCCATTTACAGGATTAGATGCCCCTATTGCTGCCTTTTTAGAACAACATCAACCGGTTCTTGAGCTCAAAAAGCAAATTGAAAGTTTTATTGAGACATGGTTACCGATGTTAGAGAAAAACAACCGCAGCTACCTAACGGTTGCGATTGGCTGTACAGGGGGTAAACATCGCTCGGTATATCTAACACAAAAAATTGGTGAATACTTCGCAGAAAAAGGGCATCAAGTGCAAATTCGCCACACTTCATTGGAAAAAAACGTTAAGGAATAACGGTGGAATTAAGTCGTAAAGTATTGATCCAAAATCGCTTAGGCTTACATGCTCGCGCAGCCATTAAGTTAGTTGAACTGGCACAAAGTTTTGATGCCGTCGTTACTATCAACAACGAAGAGGATACAACGGCGACCGCAGACAGCGTGATGGGCCTGCTAATGCTCGAATCCGCTCAAGGACAATATGTTACTATCCACGCCACTGGCGAACAGTCAGAGCAAGCCCTCAATGCAGTTTGTCACCTGATCGAAGACAAATTTGAAGAAAGCGAGTGATTCACTCGCTTTGCTCACATCTGCACACATCCCTTCTCATCCCTAGCCTCCCATCAACAAATAATTTTGTCTACTTTCATAAGTTGTTATTAAAAGGTGCCTAGAATTAAGATACTATTCAACGCATTGTAAATATCAGGAATTGGGAGGAATGAATGGCAGAGCAAATAGAATTCGACCAAGCTCACCAAGCCCTCCAAGAAGTCACAGAAGCACTAGAGAATGGCCGCTTCGTCCATGTTCGTCGTCAACTACAGGACATGGAACCTGAGGATATCGCGCACCTTTTAGAAGCATCTCCGCGTAAAAGTCGTGAAGTACTATGGCAGCTGACCGATCCGGAAGACTACGGTGAGATCCTCGATGAACTGAACGAAGACGTAAAAGACAGTCTGGTGTCAAAAATGGCCCCTGAAGCGCTGGCAGAAGCGACAGAAGGCATGGACACCGATGACGTGGCTTACGTACTACGGAGCTTGCCAGATACGCTATCGCGTGAAGTCCTATCACAAATGGACTCTGACGACCGCCTACGCGTCGAGACCGCCCTATCCTACCCTGAGGATTCCGCTGGCGGATTGATGAATACCGATGTCATCACCATTCGTGGTGACGTCGACGTCGACGTCGTCCTGCGTTACTTGCGCATGAAAGGCGAACTGCCTGAAGCAACCGACGCGCTTTACGTCATTGACGATGAGAACAAGCTGATCGGTGAACTGCCAATCACCACACTGATCACCACTCAACCTGATGTAAAAGTCAGGGATGTGATGGAAGATGCAGACGACGCCATCACGGTAGACACCAGTGACTCTGATGTGGCAAGCCTATTTGAACGTCGTAACTGGGTTTCAGCGCCAGTCGTGGATGAAAATCAGCACCTCGTTGGCCGTATCACCATCGATGACGTGGTCGACGTTATTCGCGAAGACGCAGAACACTCAATGATGAGTATGGCGGGTATGGATGACGACGAAGATACCTTCGCCCCAGTGTTTAAATCGGCACGTAAACGTAGTGTCTGGTTAGGCGCCAACGTGCTTGCCGCACTGGCAGCGGCATCCGTGTCGAACATGTTCGAAGCCACGCTCGATCAAATGGCCGCAATCGCTGTCTTAATGACCATTGTGCCATCGATGGGCGGTGTTGCGGGGAACCAAACGGTTGCACTGGTCATTCGTGGCCTTGCACTTGGCCATATCGGTGACGCCAACAAACGCGAACTATTGATGAAAGAAGCCGCCATCGGCTTACTCAATGGCATCATGTGGGCATTGATCATCGGCGGCATTGTTGTCGTGTGGAAAGGGAACTGGATGCTCGGTGGGATCATCTCGGCTGCCATGTTAACCAACCTGTTGGTTGCGGGTGTTGCCGGGGTAAGTATTCCAATACTGCTTAAGAAGATGAACATCGATCCAGCCTTAGCGGGTGGAATGGCATTGACCACCGTCACCGATGTGATTGGTCTTTCAGTCTTCCTTGGCCTGGCAACCCTAGCGATCTGACTCAGGGCTAGGACGCTTAAAAACAAAAAAAAGCCTGATGAACACATCAGGCTTTTTCACATCTATTGGCTAGAAAAGCTTACTCCCCCGCCACCTTCATGGTATCAAGCAAGATAGACCCCGTCTGGATTTGTGAGCGGGTCTCCACATCACTACCCACTGCAACAATCTTGTTGAACATCTCTTTCAGGTTGCCAGCAATCGTGATCTCGGATACTGGATATTGGATGACACCATTCTCTACCCAAAAACCCGCAGCACCACGTGAATAATCACCGGTCACCACGTTCACGCCTTGACCCATGGTTTCTGTTACCAGTAGACCAGTGCCCAGCTCTTTCAGCATTTGCTCGAAGTTTTGACCCGTAGACTTCACATACCAGTTATGAATACCACCAGCGTGACCCGTTGGGTCCATCTTCATCTTGCGAGCAGCGTAGCTAGTTAGTAAGTAAGTCGCCAAAACACCATCAGTGATGATTTCACGGTCTTGTGTGTATACGCCTTCACTGTCAAATGGGCTTGAAGCCAAGCCGCGCAGCACGTGCGGACGCTCTGAGATATTGAACCACTCCGGCAGCACTTGCTTGCCAAGGTGATCAAGCAGGAAAGAGGATTTACGGTACAAGTTACCACCGCTAATCGCCATCACTAGATGACCAATCAAGCCCGTCGCTACATCAGCGGCAAACATCACAGGGTACTTACCCGTTTTTAGCTTTTGCGCATCGAGGCGGCTGATGGTTTTTTCCGCCGCTTTACGGCCAACCGTCTCTGGTGTCCAAAGATCATCACGGTGACGTGCTACGGTGTAGCTGTAATCACGTTCCATCTCGCCATTTTTACCCACGCCAATCACACAGCAACTAGTGCTGTGACGACTTGACGCGTAACTTGCTAGCAAGCCATGGCTGTTACCATAGACTTTTACGCCGTAGTGGCTGTCGTAACTGGCACCATCACTTTGCTTAATCGCTTCACTGTAGTTCAGTGCTTCTTTTTCAGCCGCAATCGCTACTTCTGCTGCATAATCTGGATTGGGAGCGTCTGGATGGAACAGGTCTAGGTCCGGAATGTCTTTGACCATGAACTCTTTTGCCGCAGGGCCTGCAAATGGGTCTTCTGATGTGTATTGAGCAATGTCTAATGCCGCTAACACGGTTTGCTTAATTGCGGCTTCGCTCAAGTCTGATGTGGAAGCACTGCCTTTGCGTTGGCCACGGTAGACGGTGATGCCAAGTGCACCATCGCTGTTGAACTCAACATTTTCTACATCGCCCATGCGAGTGGAAACACTCAAGCCTGTGCTTTTTGTAATTGCGACTTCAGCGGCATCAGACTTCGCTGCAGCGATCTCCAACGCCCTTGCGACGGCTTGTTCTAGCTCGGTTCGTTGCTCGGCAACCTGCTGTTTAATATCCATTGTCTTTCACATCATGTATTCGATGTACAATAGAATAACAAGAATTTCGCTTTCTCCCCACGATTCTTGTTAAAATAGTCATAATATTAATCAGAACACAGGCAACTGAAATGGCACGTAAGAATCAAAAAGCGCCATGGGAACCAGAAGAAGAGATCATCTGGGTAAGTAAATCCGAGATGAAGCGCGACATGGAAGAGCTGCAAAAGCTTGGTGAAGAGCTAGTCGGTCTTAAGCCATCGACATTAGAAAAGTTCCCAATGAGCGAAGATCTGCGAGAAGCAATTGCGGATGCACAACGCTTTAAAAACGAAGCTCGCCGTCGTCAATTGCAACGTATCGGTAAATTGATGCGCTATGAAGATCCAGAGCCAATCCAAGCGGCTCTGGACAAAGTTCGCAACAAGCACTCGCAAGCAACAGCCGTACTGCACAAGCTAGAAGTGCTACGAGATCGTGTAGTAGAAGAAGGTGATAAGGCAATTGATGATGTGGTAGATCTGTACCCAACTGCAGACCGTCAACGCCTTCGTCAACTTGCGCGTCAAGCAGCGAAAGAGAAGAAAGCCGGCAAGCCAGCAAAGTCTTACCGTGAAATCTTCCAAATTCTAAAAGCGCTGAACGAAGAAGAAGTTTAATTCTACTCCGTTTAACAGCAAAAAAAGCAGACCTCACTTGAGGTCTGCTTTTTATTACTTCCAAGCGATACACACATCAGGTTAAGCGATTGAACCTTTCGCCCCGCTCAAACGCATTAATATTCTCGATTAAGATTTCAGCCAAACGCTGGAGAGAAGAATCGCTCCCCCATGCAACATGTGGTGTGAGCAACAAATTCGGCAAGTGCATATTGGCGAGCAGTGGATTCGTTTCATCGGCGGGCTCCTGAGTAAATACGTCCACACCTGCGGCGGCAATCTCCTCTTCTTTCAGCGCATCCACCAACGCTAACTCATCCACCAGACCACCGCGCCCCGTATTGATCAAAATCGCCGTCGACTTCATTTTCTGCAATTCAACCGTGCTGATTAGGTGATAAGTATCGTCATTCAATGGGCAATGCAGCGTAATCGCATCGGACTGCTTGAGTACCTCATCAAACTCGGTGTACCCCTCTCGACACTCACTCACGCCTTTGTGCTCGGCAAACAATACCTTCATACCGACGGCCTGCGCCAACTGAGCGGTTGCTTGACCTAATGCACCACCGCCAATCACACCGAGTGTGCTGCCTGCGATATCACCAATAGGATGAGTAAAAAAACAAAACTGCTTATTGCGTTGCCACTCTCCTGCGGCAATATCTTGGTGGTAACCAAATAGATTACGGCGCAACGCAAACAACATGGCGATAACATGCTCTGGTACAGATCGAGTCGCATAACCACGTACGTTAGCCACCGCGATATCACGCTCCGCACAATAGTGCACATCGACGTTATTAAATCCTGTCGCGGCTACGGCGATCATTTTGATATTCGGCAATTGGGTAAGAATGGTTTGATCGAGCACCACCTTGTTGCTAATAACGATGTGTGCATCCGTAAGGCGTTCAGTGACTTGCTGTGGTGATGTGTACTCATATTCTACCCATTGGTGAGCAAAGCTAGGGCGTGGTATCTGAATATGAGCAGGGATGGTCGCACGGTCAAGAAAGACCACTTTAGGCAGTGACATAACAGCTCCTTGTTCACTGCCTGAGGATTAATTTATGAGCGAGGCAGTGTTTTATAATCAGGTAATTTACGCGCTGGGTCGAAATAGTCAAAGATCATCTCTTCCGCTTCAGGATAAAAATCACAAGGAACAAAAATGCTACGCAGCCAATCGCTCTTTGGGTGGTAGAAACTCAGTTCTGAGGCGTGTAATTCAAGACGCTCTGAGAACGCTTTCGCCTCTTCCGTTGCATAGAACTCATCACCGACAATCGGATGCCCTAGCGCCTGCATATGGACACGCAGCTGGTGTGAACGGCCCGTGATTGGCAATAATCGCACAATGGTCGTTTTCGAACCGTCTTCATGTTCTTCTAACTTCGCCACCTGAAATAGGGTTTTCGATGGCTTACCGTCGTCAAAGCACACCTTTTGTAATGGGCGGTTCGGCCAATCACAAATCAGCGGCAGATCGATCTCGCCTTCTTGCTGATCAATGTGTCCCCAAACGCGCGCATAATAAATTTTGTGGGTTAGACGAAATTGGAACTGCTTTTTCAATGCGCTCTCAGCACGTTTGTTTTTCGCAAGAACCATCAAGCCAGAAGTCGACATATCCAAGCGATGCACCACCTGGATCTCTGGATACTGCTCCTGAAGACGACTCCACATGCTGTCGTGGTGTTCAGCAAGACGTCCCGGCACAGATAGCAAACCTGATGGCTTATTCACAGCTAAGATATGATCGTCCTCAAACACGATATCGGTCCAAGGATCAGTCGGTGGATTGTATTCAAGCATTGCCATCAGTGTGCTCTCAAAATATAGAAAAGAAGGCTATTTTAATACGAAAACGACTCCCGTAAAGGAGCCGTTTTTTATTATCAAGTTTTTAGATAAAAACCAATCAGTTGTGGCTTACCACGATTAAACGCAATGAATCGAGCTGCACTTGAGCTTGGTTAATGTAACCGGTAAGCTCTTTAATTTGCGCTTCGATTGCTTCAATTTCTTCATCACGGATATTCGGGTTCACGGCTTTCAGCGCTTGCAGACGTTCTAGCTCTGCATTCAAGCTGTGCTGCATCTCTTGATGCGCTTGCTGACGCACTTCTTCCACTTGCTTTTCAACCTGCGCATCACCCGCTTCGATTAGGTTGTGAATATCTTTCTGTACTGATGTCACTAGCTTGCTACCTAGGTGACGATTTACAGGGCTCAGTTGACGGTTGAAGCCTTCAAACTCCACTTGAGAAGAGAGATCATTACCACGAGCATCCATCATCAGACGAATTGGCGTCTTTGGTAAGAAACGAGCAATACCACTACGCTTCGGTGCTTGCGCATCCACTGCATAAATTAGCTCAAGTAAAATTGTTCCGACTGGCAGCGCTTTATTCTTCAGTAGTGAAACCGCCGACGTACCCACCCCTTCACTCATCAGAAGATCGATACCGCCTTGGATCATTGGGTGTTCCCAACTGATAAAGTGCATATCTTCACGAGAGAGTGCCGTGTCACGATCAAAGGTAATCGTCGCCCCTTCGTACGGAAGACCTGGGTAACTTGGGACCATCATGTGCTCAGATGGGGTGACCACTAGCGCATTTTCGCCTTTATCGTCTTGATTCAGGCCAATAGTGTCGAACAGAGACAGTGCGAATGTCACTAGGTTCGTATCGCCATCTGTGGATGATATTTTCTCAACGATTTGCAGTGCTTTCTCGCCACCGTTTGAATGCATCTCTAGCAAACGGTCACGGCCTTGCTCAAGCTGTGATTTCAACTCTTTGTTCAGCTTCGTTGACTCTTCAATCACTTCATCAAGATTTGACGTATCACCAGACGCTAGCATCTCAATCAATGCATCTGAGTACTTGTCGTAAACTGCGCGACCAGTTGGGCAAGTTTCAGAGAACGCATTCAAACCTTCATCAAACCAACGCGCCAGGATTGCTTGTGACGTACCTTTTAGGTACGGTACATGAATATCGATATCACGCTTTTGACCAATACGGTCAAGACGGCCAATACGCTGCTCAAGCAAGTCTGGGTTAAACGGCAAATCGAACATCACTAGCTGGTTAGCAAATTGGAAGTTACGACCTTCTGAGCCGATTTCACTACAGATCAGAACCTGTGCGCCGCCCTCTTCTTGTGCGAAGTAAGCGGCCGCTTTATCACGCTCTAGGATAGACATGCCTTCGTGGAATACGGTGGCGCGGATACCTTCACGCTCACGCAGGGCTTGCTCAAGTTGCAAAGCCGTACTTGCACGAGACGCAATCACGAGTACTTTTTCGCTGCGTTTTTCTTTTACTTTCTCAAGCAACCAGTTCACGCGTGAGTCAAATTGCCACCAGCTTGAGTCATCACCTTCAAACTCTTGGAAGATCTCTTCTGGATACAGGTTTTTCATCGCCCGCGCTTCTGGTGACATCTTGCCACCAATCATGCCAGACACTCGCATTGACGTTGTGTACTGTGATGGGATGTCCATTGGCATTAAATGCACATTACGGGTCGGGAAGCCTTTAATTGCCGCGCGCGTGTTACGGAATAGCACGCGACCTGTACCGTGACGATCCATTAGATTGTCGATAAGCTCTTGGCGTGCTGAGGCTTTTAAGTCTTCATCACTGTCGCTTTCGATAATGCGGAATAGCGGCTCAACATCTTGCTCAGAAAGCAGCTCCGTAATTTGGTTCTTCGCTTCGTCAGGCAGTTTCTCACCAGAGAATAGCGACGTAATTGCGTCGGCGACTGGCGCGTATTGCTCTTCTTCTTCGACAAAGGTGTCGTAATCGTAGAAACGGTCTGGATCCAGTAGACGCAGACGCGCAAAGTGGCTCTCACGACCTAATTGCTCCGGTGTTGCTGTTAGTAGTAACACGCCTGCTGTGCGCTCTGCTAAACCTTCAACCACTTGATACTCACGGCTTGGCTTGTCTTGGCTCCACTCAAGGTGGTGCGCTTCATCGACCACCAATAGGTCCCACTCGCCTTCTCGTGCTTGTTCAAAGCGCTTGCGGCTCTTACGTAGGAAGTCTAAAGAACACAGTACATATTGCTGCGTATCAAATGGGTTCTCTGCTTCTGCGAACGCTTCAATACAACGCTCTTCATCAAAGATTGAGAAGTGCAGGTTGAAACGACGCATCATCTCTACCAGCCATTGGTGCTGAAGTGTCTCAGGTACGACAATCAGAATGCGCTCGGCACGGCCAGACAGCACTTGCTGGTGGATGATCATGCCTGCTTCAATGGTTTTACCAAGACCTACTTCATCCGCAAGTAGTACACGTGGTGCATAACGGCGACCGACTTCGTGAGCAATGTAAAGCTGATGAGGAATCAAACCCGCTCGCATGCCACACAAGCCACGCATTGGACTCTTATGCTGCTCGAACTGGTTTTTCAATGCACGGTAACGCAAAACAAAGTTGTCCATACGGTCAATCTGACCTGCGTACAACTTATCTTGAGGCTTGTTAAAACGGATATGATTGCTTAGAAAAATCTCACGTAAAATAACCGCGGTTTCTTGTGTATCTTCACGAGTACCAAAATAAGTATATAAACCTTCATCTTCCAGTACTTCTTCAACTTTCAGTGACCAACCTTCTTGGCAATCGATGACATCACCGACGTTAAACGTTACTCGGGTAACTGGCGCCTCGTTACGTGCGTAAACTCGGTTTTCCTCTGATGCGGCAAACATCAATGTCACAGTACGAGCATCCATTGCTACTACGGTACCTAAACCTAAATCACTTTCCGTATCGCTAATCCAGCGCTGCCCCAAAGCAAATGTCATGTATTGACTACCTCGTTGTTGATTCTTGTTTGTCTACTCATGCCCGGTGGCATGGGTAATAGTTTAGAACTGATTCTGGCTTCTGCTATACCAATTATGCTTGCCATGCCACTTTTAACTGAAGATATTCAATTCAGCTCAACATGATAATTTGGACTTAGCCCATGTGCAGAAAAAGGTCGGTAATCTTACTTGATGCTGTGATATAGGTCACGCTGAAACGCCCCGAAGCACAAACTTTTTTTTCTGAACTCAGAATGCAATCAAATTGTAAAAAACTCATGGCAATTATTGAGTTGTAACAAGTAAATATTACGTATACTTGTTGTGAGGAGCACTCAAAAGCATTGCGTATGATTTGAGTGTACAACTACACGATTAGGATCAACACGGGTTTGCAATAAGTTGTCTTGCTACTCAGTTGCGCACTAACCGACATAGCTCGACGACCTCTATTGCAAGCAATCAGAGTTAAGATTTTTACCTACTTAACTTTCTGCAGCATAGCCGCGCTTGCGGCAAGGAGACGCTATGGGCGATACCGATCGGAAACTGTTTGTACTCGACACCAATATCCTTCTTCATGAACCCTTCGCCATCTATTCTTTCCAAGAGCACGATGTCGTCATCCCTATGACGGTATTGGAAGAACTCGACCGCATTAAAGACAGCAAACGCGATGTAGCACGAGATGCGCGCGTTGCGATTCGTGCTTTAGAAAACTTATTCAGAGACACGACACCAGACGAAATATCAGAGGGTATTCCGGTCTCCAAAGAAAAACCAACTCAAGGAACCATTTCTATTTTGGCGGACTTCGAATTGCAGGAAACCGTCAAAGCCTTCGCCGACAAAGCCGGTGACAATCGCATCCTCAATGCGGTGCTTTATCTACAAAACAAACGCGCACCACGTGAAGTCGTGCTCGTCACCAAAGACATCAATATGCGCTTACGCGCCAAAGGCGCTGGCGTTCGCTTTATTGAAGACTATCGCACCGATCAACTGATTGATGATATTCAATACCTGACCAAAGGCTTCCAACAGCGTGAAGGAGATTTCTGGAGTGGCGTTGATGAAGTAGAAAGCTATGCTCTGGGCGGAAAAACGTTCCACAAACTCAATCGCGAACCATTTGAGCCGACTTTCATTAACCAATACATGATGGATGAAAATAGTGACTTTGTCGGTCGCGTAGAAAGCATCGATGAAGAGAAGATCACACTGCTTGACCTCAGCCGTGAGCGCATGATGCACCGTCGCGCTTGGGACATCACACCCAAAAATATCTATCAAGGCATGGCGATGGATGCCCTACTCGATCCAGAGATTGACTTGGTGATTCTGACCGGTGCCGCTGGTAGTGGTAAAACCTTGTTGGCGATGGCTGCAGCACTGGAGCAAACCATTGAAAAAGGGATGTTCGATAAGATCATTGTGACACGTAATACGCCAGATATTGGCGAATCCATCGGTTTCTTACCCGGATCAGAAGAAGAGAAAATGATGCCGTGGTTGGCAGCCGTAACAGATACACTGGAAGCGCTGCACAAGCACGACCATTGTACTGAAGGCTCGATGAAGTACATCTGCGATAAAGCCAACATTCAGTTTAAGTCGATTAACTTTATGCGTGGTCGCTCTATCCAGAATGCATTTGTCCTGCTCGATGAGTGTCAGAACCTCACCGCTTCACAAATCAAAACCATCATCACCCGCTGTGGTGAGGGGACGAAGATTGTGTGTTCGGGTAACTTGGCACAGATTGACTCCCATTACCTCACACCAGTCACGTCTGGATTGACTTATATGGTTGAACGCTTCAAGAACTTTGAAGGCAGCGCCAATATTCACCTCAATGGCGTAGTACGTAGTCGCTTGGCAGAGTTTGCCGAAGAAAACCTGTAGCGCTCCGTATTCCCATAACAAAAGAGCGCTCTATGAGCGCTCTATTTCATCCACTTATCGAGTCACTTACTCTGTACCACCAACCGTGATGGAGTCAAGCTTCAACGTAGGCTGGCCTACACCAACCGGCACACTTTGCCCGGCTTTGCCACAAACACCAACACCTCTGTCAATACTTAGGTCATTGCCCACCATTGAGACCTGCTGCATCGCTTCGATACCAGAGCCGATCAATGTTGCACCTTTTACTGGGCGAGTGATCTTGCCATTCTCAATCAAGTACGCTTCTGACGTAGAGAATACGAACTTACCTGATGTGATATCGACCTGACCGCCACCAAAGTTGGGCGCGTACAAACCTTTCTTCACGGTTGAGATGATCTCTTCCGGCGAGTGCTCACCCGGTAGCATGTAAGTATTGGTCATACGCGGCATTGGTAGGTGCGCGTAAGATTCACGACGACCATTACCCGTTGGGTTCTCACCCATTAATCGCGCGTTTAGCTTGTCCTGCATGTAGCCTTTTAGCACACCGTTTTCGATGAGCGTATTGTACTGACCATTTACCCCTTCATCGTCCACATTCAATGAACCACGTAGGTCTTTCAACGTACCGTCATCAACGATGGTGCATAATGGCGATGTTACTTGTTGGCCTAGCTTGCCAGAGAAGACTGAAGACTCTTTACGGTTGAAGTCACCTTCCAAGCCGTGACCAACCGCTTCATGCAAAAGAACACCTGGCCAGCCAGAGCCTAATACGACAGGCATCATACCCGCAGGCGCAGCTTCCGCTTCTAAATTCACTAGCGCCATGCGGATGGCTTCATCTGCAAATTGGAAGGCTTGTTTCACGCCGTCCGTTTCAGACAGGAAGAAATCATAACCGAAACGACCACCGCCACCTGCGCTGCCGCGCTCACGACGATCGCCTTTTTCAGCGAGCACGCTGATCGACAGACGAACAAGAGGACGGATATCCCCCGCGTAAGTACCATCGGTTGCTGCCACAAGCATTTGCTCATGGACACCACTGATACTGATCGAGACTTCTTTGATCAGCGGCTCTTTGGTACGAATGTACGCATCAAGCGACATCAACAGTTCGGTTTTTTGCTGCTTTTCCCAGCTTGCTAGCGGGTTTACCGCATCATAATACGCTTGGTTAGCTGAACGCTTGAACGCTTGAACGTTGCCATTTTGGCCTTGCTGAGCGATACCACGTGCGGCAATGGCACTTTGCTTTAAACCTTCTAGATTAATTTGGTCTGAGTAAGCGAAACCGGTTTTTTCACCCGTTACAGCGCGCACACCAACACCACAATCAATGTTAAAAGAGCCATCTTTGATGATGCTGTCTTCTAGAACCAGAGACTCATGCCAGCTGGACTGAAAGTAAATGTCCGCATAATCGATCTGGCGTGTGGCAATTCTCGCGAGCGTATCAGCGATGTCTTGCTCTGTCAGACCGTTTGGGGCAAGGAGTGCCTGTTCTATTTGATTTATGCTCATAGTTAGCTCTTTAGTTTCCGTTTCAATTCATTTTGAAAGCGACTGTGTTGAGTCAGCGGCATATTCTGCCTTACTTGCTGGCTTTGTGACAAATCTATCTCTGTCACCAGCAATCCTACTTGCTCGTGAAGTTGCACATGTATCTGTCCCCAGGGGTCAATAACCATCGAGTGTCCCCATGTTTGGCGTCCACATGGGTGAGTGCCAGTTTGCCCACTTGCTAAAATCCAGCATTGGGTTTCTATTGCACGCGCTCTCAGCAGTATTTCCCAGTGTGCTTTCCCCGTAACCGCAGTAAACGCCGCTGGTACGACAATAATGTCTGCTCCCGCTAAGCGTAATGCTTTATACAACTCAGGAAAGCGCACATCGTAACAAATACTCAATCCAAGTGTGCCAATATTGGTTTCTGCTGTGACAATTTGAGCACCAGCCCGAAAGGTATCGGATTCACGATAGCGACCATGACCATCCGCTACTTCGACATCGAACATATGTAGCTTGTCGTAATGAGCAATGCACTCTCCCACTGGAGAAAAAACCAACGTGGTGGTCGTGACGCCTTGCTCAGTACAAATCGGCATACTGCCTAAAACCAAAGTCAATTGATTTTGTTTTGCTATATCAGATAAACGCTGTTGAATCGGACCATCACACAACACTTCTGCGTTATGGTGATACGCTTCGCGATTAGCAAACAGCGTTGCGTTTTCTGGTGTGAGTACCAACTTCACACCTTGCGCCGCTGCCAATGCGCACTGCTTGGCAATGAAGTCCAGATTCTCCTCTCGATCTGGACCTGACGTCATTTGTATGATGCCTACACGTTCCATGTTCTCTATTCCTTATACGCTAAGAAAACTAACTGCGTGATTATTTCGCTTCATCACGCAATTTTTCTGGCAATGTGTATTCACCTTTACTACGTGATATCTCTTTTACCGTTGGCGAATCAAGCCGGCCTTTTACTTCGTAGTTAACTTGGGTGAAAACTTCCACGACCGGAGAGATCACGGTCGAGATCGCCAACACATACAGCGCGGTTTGAGGTGCAACCGCAAATGCCGTCAACATTGGTAAACCAGAGGTAATATCTGGCGTAAAATTCACTTCTGCATCCACCAAACGAGCATTAATATCGGCCATACCTCGGATTTGCATCTCTCCAGCCAGTGCATCCATGACAATGTCATTGGTGACAAACACGCCATCTTGGATCTTGCCACTACCAGTGATGGAGTTAAATGCCATACCTTTATCGAACACATCGGTGAAATCGAGCTGCATTTTGCGAATGATGGAGTCCAGACTGAACAAACCAAGCAGTCGCGCAGCACCGCTCACTTCGCTGATCACCCCTTTGCCAAATTCAGTCGATACGTTTCCTTGCAAACTTTGTGTTTTCATCGACCATGGTGCACCATCCCATTCCAAGTTCGCATTGATATCAAATGGCGCTCGCTGAATGCCAGAGGTAATGCCGAAACGCTCCATCAAATCGCTGTTGTTTTCACCTTGCAGTTTGATGGTTAGATTTGAGTGACTGCGCGCTTTGGTTAACTCCCACCAGCCATTCATATCAACGCGGCTTTGACCGCTACTGAAAGTGACGTTTTTCCACTCCAAACGATTATTTCGACGCTGTAAGTCCACATTCACCTGACCAACCTTGTAGCCTTGCAACCAGAAATCATCAATATTCAAGACGACATTTGGCATCTCACTATGGAGCTGGCGGTCAAAATCTGAAATCAATGGCGCAGCTTGATCTTCACTGGCAAACAGAGAATTCCTCTCTTCGGTAATCTGATCAAAGCCAGGGATGTACAAGTGCAGCCGCTCAAGAGAAACCGACAAGTCGTAAGGCTTAAGATAGTTCGCTTTACCTTTAATCTCCTGACTATCGACGTCAAACTGCCAGCTCAAGTTTTTCTTACGGGCATTCAGATCCACATCGTGAAACTCAATACCACCGAATTGAAGGTTTTTTACATTCATCTCAACGCGGGTTGGCAACGGAATCGTCGGCGTCTTCATGCTCGATAGGACAGATTCTGTGTTACTCGTCGGCACATTCATCAGATCAATCCATTGTTCAAGGCTGAGCTCATTCAAACGAATTGAAGCATCATGCCCAACGACCGGATTGACTTTGAATCCACCATTGCCAATCACAAGATTTGTCGCCGTCAATACTGGCACATCACCAGAAATATCGATTTCAGTCTGGTACTTCGCATTGGGAATTTGCAGCCGCGCAGAAATGCCTTGTTGATTGCCTAACGCCTGTAACTTGGCTTGACCTTCCTCACCACGTTTTCTGCCTAACGGATAGGGGTAATCACTCGTCAGTTGGCTCAACTGTGCTAACACATCCACTTGGTAAGTGAAGCCTACGTCGTTAAGCTGTAAGTCAATATCCATCTGCCACGGTGCATGACCAGAGACTAAACTCAACCAACGGTCACCTAAATAAGGTTTAAGCGGTCCAACCTCCCAGTCTCCAAGGGTATTGATCGCCACGTCATAGCCTTGCTCGGCATTTTCACCACGAAAGTCTAGCGAGATCGGCTGCTTCAGGAGCTCAGCAGAAAGGCCTGAGGCCATCACGATATCGTTATCGAAGGTGACTCGTCCAGTCGCGTTTTCTAACGTCATCGGCGGGGCATCGATATAGACTTGGTTGTTGTTTAAATCCGCATAGCCCCACACTCTTGCGTCTTTGTCTGAATCAAAAGGGATATTAAGCTGGAATTCGGAGTACACAGGCCCACTCACTTTCAGCGCAGTCAACGCAGCACCAACAGAGTCAACCAATGGCGTCGCCATCATGTAATCGCGAACTTCATTACCTAGCGCGCTTGCTTTGGCTTCGATTTCAATATGACCACCTTCTGCAAGATCAGGAATACGACCTGTAATGCGTTTCGCTTTTACGCCATTTAGGGTTGCAGATTTCGAGTCCAAATACATCGCATCGTTTTCGAACAGCAAGTCCAGCTGCAGATCAGTAATGGTCGGCCACGCGGTATCAAAGCTGAATTTGGCGTTTTTCAGTCCCACCCAAGCTTGGAACATGCCATTATGTTCTTTGTACGGAAAGTCACCCAATTCACCATACCAAAGTAGCTTCGCAGTATTAACTTTGCCACCTTGAATCGCCGTTGAAAGGTAGTCTGTCAGATCTTGTCCCAGCGCTGGAGTCGGTAAATACCGCCAAGTTCCACCCGCATTGTAGAGATCCGCTTCAGCATAAAACGATAGAAATGGACTTTGATCTTGCGGAAAATCCAAACGAAACGCACCAAGCACCTGCAAATCAGGCGTCGCGGCGGTCACTTTGTCTGACCATAGACGCCAACCGTTTTCATCTTGCTGCCAAATGATGTCCACTTCACCTTGTTTGATATTCAATGGCGCTTGGAATACATCGCCATACGGGAAGACATCATCAATCACTGTGATGTTGGCCTTGGCCTGCTTTAAGTCACCAAACAGTGTCCCCTGCACATGATGAAAGCCCGGCAGCAGCTCCCACTGAGCCATGCCTAGCTGGTCAAGCTCGACCGAATAACGTAATGTATCTACACTGCCGTTCATCGACAAACGAATATCTTCCACTCGCCCTTTTGGTGCTAATTTATTGAGTAGTTCGCTAGTGGATTCCGACTGTGGCGCTAACTTGATTAATGGAGTCAGTGCTTCAATGTCAAGCAGAGAGAGGTTTAGCAACCATCCGTCAGGTTGCCAATCAAACGCCACATCCAGTTCAGGCCAAGGACGGTCATCCGTACGAATTTGCAGTGAGTGACCATTAACTTTCCAACCTTGCTTGTCCGGAGAAAGTATAAAAATACCAGACTCTAACAGTAGTTCGTGACGGCCATTTTCATTCCAGACTAACTCTGAAGGACGCAGCTCAACGTATGCGTAATTTGGTTGACTGTGCTTTAACGTCAGCCAGGTATTTAAACTCACGCGACCGGACTCTATGCCAGAAGCGTCCTTCATATAGGTGGTTAACCACGGCGTCACAGACAAGTCTTGAGCGCTAACATAAAACTCACCCGACACGTCAAGCAACGATCCGTAATCTTTAAAGTTTGCACTCACTAACAAAGAGTTGAGGCTGACATCAGCGATGCTGACCGTACCTTCCGCTAAGTGCTGCTTACCTCGATTACTCCAGCGTAGTTGCTCGATATCTAAACGGCGAGTTTCACCAGAAACAGACTGATACCAAATGCGTGAGTCGGTGATGGTAAAGTCTTCAAACTGACGTAAGAGTAACGAGTCAAGTTGATCAATCAGCTTAGTTTCGCTTTTATTTACGTTGGTAGACTTGTTACTCTTGTTTGGTTTGGCAAGAATATCAAGTGTTCGGATATCCAATGCCAAATCATCAATAGTTAGATCGGCCACCACAGGTTTCAGGCTGAACAGTGACTGAATTAAATCAAATTCAATATGGATCTCGTCGACAGCAAACCGTGCATCTTGATTATTCGGCAGATTAGCCTCTAAACCTTGCAACGAGATTGAAGGATGGTTATTACGCCAAGAACCAGCAACGCTGGCGATAGAAAAGTCAAAACCTGTGCCTTGTTTGACCCAGGTTTTGATCTCATCTTGGAAATGGTTAAGTTGTGGCAATGCGACGCGCAGTGTCGTTACCAGTATGGCCAGTAGAACCAATATGGTGATCAAACTCCACGTGCAGAAACGCCCGAAACGCTTAAAACCAGAATTCACAAATTTTCCAATTACATCATCACGACGTCAAACTGCTCCTGAATGTACAGGGGTTCAGCTTGAATACGAACTTGCTTTCCAATAAATACTTCGAGTTCCGCTAGCGCGTGGGATTCATCACCTAGCAACGCTTCCGCGACAAATGGCGATGCATACACAACAAAGTTGTCCGCATCGTACGCACGGTTCACTCGGGTGATTTCACGTAGGATCTCGTAACACACGGTTTCGACCGTTTTCACGCTGCCACGTCCTTCACAAGTAGGGCAGCCAGAACATAGAATATGTTCAATACTTTCTCGTGTGCGCTTGCGAGTCATCTCGACTAACCCTAGCTGAGTAAAACCATTGATGTTGGTTTTCACTCGGTCTTTTGACAGTGCGCCTTCTAGAGAGGTAAGTACACGCTTACGATGTTCTTCTGATGCCATATCGATAAAGTCGATTATGATGATACCGCCAAGATTACGCAAACGCAGTTGACGTGCGATCGCCAGAGTCGCTTCAACGTTGGTGTTGAAGATGGTCTCTTCAAGGTTACGACGACCAACAAACGCGCCCGTATTAATGTCTACCGTGGTCATCGCTTCGGTCTGATCGATGATCAGGTAACCACCCGATTTGAGCTCAACCTTACGCTCCAGAGAACGTTGGATTTCATTCTCGGTGTCGTACATGTCAAAGATCGGCTTGTCACCCTCGTACAGCTCAAGCTTATCGGTCAGCTCTGGAACATATTCAGAGGTAAACTCTTTGAGGTTTTCGTACTCGAGACGAGAGTCGACCATGATTTTGTCCAGTTCAGTGCCAACAAAATCGCGCAGAATACGCTGCGCCAAGCCCAGTTCACCGTACAGCGTTGAACGCGTTTTGTATTTGGAACGACGCTCCATGACTTTCAGCCACAAACGTTTCAAAAATGCCGCGTCTTGAGAGAGTTCTTTCTCATCAGCACCCTCTGCAGCGGTACGAATGATAAAGCCACCATTCTCATCACAATAGTGGTTTACCACTTTCTTTAGGCGTTCACGTTCACTCTCACTTTCAATGCGTTGAGATACGCCCACATGGCTCGAGCCAGGCATAAAAACAAGATAACGTGATGGAAGAGTGATGTCGGTTGTTAGGCGAGCGCCTTTTGTGCCTAGCGGATCTTTCACCACTTGCACCACAATATCTTGGCCCTGGCGAACCAATTCAGAAATATCGCGTACCTGAAATTGCTGTTTTTCGTTTTCTGCCACACATTCAGTATGTGGTACTATATCTGACGCGTGCAAAAACGCCGCTTTATCCAGACCGATATCAATAAACGCCGCTTGCATACCTGGCAATACCCGGCTCACTTTACCTTTATAAATATTACCGACGATGCCGCGACGCGCTTCTCGTTCAATATGAACTTCTTGTAGTACTCCACCTTCAATCATGGCCACGCGAGTTTCACTCGGGGTCACGTTTAGCAGCAATTCTGCACTCATGTGCACACCTCAAAACAATTATAAAAATTCTTGAATTAGCTGATCGGTTTCGAACAAAGGTAAGCCTACTACGGCATGATAACTGCCTTCTATTCGGGTGACAAAACGTCCTCCGAGCCCTTGAATACCATAACTTCCAGCTTTATCGCATGGTTCACCTGACTGCCAATATTGTTCGATTTCTTCTTCAGACAGTGGTTTGAACCACACGTCAGTGATAACGACCACTGAGTGTTGTTGTTCCGATGAAACAATGCTCACAGCGGTCATCACTTGATGCTGACGACCAGATAAGTTGTTGAGCATACGCTTTGAATCTTCAAAACTTTTGGGTTTTTCTAATACTTGATTATCGCATACCACAATGGTATCTGAGCCCAATACAACAGAATCAGGCTTAGCCATTGCTAAGCCTGTTTGAGCCTTTTCCAGAGAGAGACGCAACACATAGTCTTGTGCTTGCTCGTGGTCTTGTTTTGCTTCCTCTATATCAGGAAGCACAATATCAAATTCGTAACCGAGTTGAGCAAGCAGCTCTTTTCTTCTCGGAGAACCCGAGGCGAGAACGAGGGGAAAGCCCTTTTTCACAACGCTACCTTACGTGCCATGCGCGACGGACGCGTCGCATTAGTAAAAACATCCATGGCCAAAGTATACAGTTTATTGCAGCCGTCCACAGAGATAATGGGTTAAATACTACGTCCTGATTCAAATATTCACCACAGAATATCAGAAGTTCCAATAGCACAGTTAAAAAGGCAATCAGTGTCGACTGTTGCCACAATGCCATGTTACGGATCACCAAAAAGTTGAGCGCAACCAAGTAGATAACGATCGACATCATCATCCCTCGTATACCCAAGGTCGAGCCAATCAAAATATCCCATAGCAGACCAAGCACCAAGGCGGTCCCAACATTGACGCGGTGCGGCAATGCTAATACCCAGTAACAGGTGACGAGGAATAACCATGATGGGCGCAGTAGGTCTAATACACCCGGCCATGGAATCGTCTGTAGAACTAACGCAACAAAGAAGCTGACGCCGATGACCATTCGGCTTCGAAATACACTATTGGCCATCGGTTACCTCTTGCTCTGAACCTTCTTCCACATTGGACTGCAATACTTTGTGCTGGCGATCTTCATTCGGCCAGATCAACAGTAGATATCTCAAACGATCAAACTCCACCACCGGCTCAGCTTTGATCGAGGCAAATTCTTGGCGCGGATCATGAGCCACAGATGTGACATTGGCGACCGGATACCCTTCTGGGTAAATCCCCCCAAGACCAGAGGTCACCAACAAATCACCGACTTGGATATCGGTACTGGTTGGAATATGCTCAAGTTGGATCTCATCCACTTCGCCGTTACCCGATGCGATAACGCGGATATCATTGCGGATCACCTGTACCGGGATCGCATTCTTCGCGTCTGTTAACAACAGTACCCGCGCGTTATGTGCGGCAACAAACGTGACCTGACCAACAATGCCTTTCTCGTTAATCACGGGCTGACCAACGTAAACGCCATCGATACGACCTTTATCAATCACCACTTGGTGACGATATGGCGAGGTATCAACCGCCATCACCTCAGTGACGACTTTCTTTTCATCGCGGACAAACGAAGAACCAAGTAATTTACGCAGACGTTGGTTTTCTTCTTTGTATTGGCTAAGCAAGACGAGCTCACTCTTGAGGCGAAGTACTTCTCGCTTCAAGTTACGGTTGTCTTCAATCAAAGCTTGGTGAGAATTAAGACGCTCGAATAGACCATCAAACATGCTACGAGGCAAGTTTGCTGCGTACTGAATAGGCGCAACCATACTGTTCAATAGGTATCGGACGTTGGAAAACGTATCTAGACGACTATCCGCCAGCATTAAGCTTGCCGACACGATGACAGCAAAAAACAGACGCAATTGCAGAGACAGACCTCTGCCAAAAATCGGTTTCATCTTGTTTTTGACCTGATTGCTTCCATGATTATTGAGCCTTACTTGGCAACCTGGTGATACGGCTTAACCCGAACCAGGAATGGAGCAGATTGAAATTACAGAGAGCGGAAATGAAGGCGAAGCCAAAATTAGGCTTCGCCGGACACTTTATTCTTCAGAGAATAGATCGCCACCGTGCATGTCGATCATTTCTAGCGCTTTACCGCCACCACGAGCCACACACGTTAGTGGGTCTTCAGCAATAACCACTGGAATGCCGGTTTCTTCCATCAATAGACGGTCAAGGTCTTTCAGTAGTGCACCACCACCGGTCAGTACCATACCGTTTTCTGAGATATCAGACGCTAGCTCTGGCGGGCACTGTTCCAGTGCAACCATTACCGCCGAAACGATACCAGACAGCGGCTCTTGCAGCGCTTCTAGGATTTCGTTTGAGTTAAGGCTAAAGCTACGAGGCACACCTTCAGCAAGGTTACGACCGCGAACTTCGATTTCACGCACTTCATCACCTGGGTACGCAGAACCGATCTCATGTTTGATCTTTTCAGCGGTTGCTTCACCAATCAAGCTGCCGTAGTTACGACGAACGTAATTGATCACCGATTCATCGAATCGGTCACCACCGATACGTACCGAAGATGAGTAAACCACACCGTTTAGTGAGATAACCGCAACTTCAGTCGTACCACCGCCGATATCGACCACCATTGAACCAGTTGGTTCTGAAACGCGCAAGCCCGCACCGATTGCAGCCGCCATTGGTTCATCGATAAGGTAAACTTCACGTGCACCAGCACCTAATGCCGATTCACGGATGGCACGACGCTCAACTTGAGTCGAACCACAAGGAACACAAACAAGTACACGTGGGCTTGGTTTAAGAATGCTGTTGTCATGCACTTGCTTAATGAAGTGCTGTAGCATTTTTTCAGTCACGTAAAAGTCAGCAATTACGCCATCTTTCATTGGACGGATAGCGGAGATATTGCCCGGTGTACGACCAAGCATCTGCTTTGCGGCATGGCCAACTGCAGCAACGCTTTTTGCAGAACCTGCACGATCTTGGCGAATAGCAACGACAGAAGGTTCATCAAGAACGATGCCCTGTCCTTTTACGTAAATTAGAGTGTTGGCAGTACCTAAATCGATAGATAGGTCGTTAGAAAACATGCCACGAAGTTTTTTAAACATGTGCTTCGCTCATCCTGCAAAAATTTAGAAGACAAAAATTGTCCTAAATGTACCAATGCCTCGCTGTCACAGCAAGGCATTGGTACATAAACATGAGCAGAAAGCCTCAATTTCTTGCAGTTTCCTTACTTAACGCAAGAAACCGACGATGGTCATTGTCCGGTTATACCCGGTTCACCACGATAAATCACGCGGTCATTGCCACGGTGAATACCAAAGGTAACCACTGACGATGGGTTCTCCTCTCCGGCTTGCTCTTTATCCCAGTTGTATTTGAGCCATGGTAAGTCGTTACCACTTAGATCGAGATTAAGCCACACACGAGTCTGTTGGCGGTTTGACTCCACCTGTTGCGCTTCGATAGAACGCGAACGCCCAGAAATAACCTGACCACCCGCGCTTAATTCAACATCAGCCTGCTTAACATCGTCTCCCGTTGGCCACATGTGCACTTGTTTCGCTTTATCGCCGAGAACACGAGTCTGGCTATCATCTAAATTGAGAGTGAATCGACTACCATTCCAATACTCGATTCGAAGTGGAATGTGAATCACCGTATCTGTGCCTTGTTTTTCGCCCGCATCAGATAAGTTAACTCGACCAAAGCGGATATCGGGTTGCTTAATTAACCTCGAATCACGGATCTCCCCCTCATTCAAATATGAAGCTGGATCGGCATTATTCCCGTACACCAATCCAATGTGGGAGGCGTCTCCGCCAGTATTCGTGTTGTATGGCCCATCAGCATATCCTTTAGGCTCGTGGATCTTAGAGAAGTCTTTAATCCAACATGCGCTACCTTGCTTTCTATTTGCAGAATCCACCCCGCAAAGCGAATTACCACTTATCGTGAAATCACCAATACTTTGGGATTTATCTACCAACCCCCAGCGTGCTGTAGAGTCCGGCGCATCGAACCGTTCACTTAATGGACTTAGCTCATCAATGTTAAACATCGCTTGATTCGCAGACTCAAAGAGCGCATAGTTTTTTAGTGAACCTTCATTAGCGTTCAATGCCTCAACAGAGTACGAAACGCCATCAAAAGGCTGCCCCATATAAGCAAAGTTTTGACCGTCAGGGTAAATCCAAGCACTGCCTTTCACTTGGAAGTATTTCGGGTAAAAGCGCCCAATCGTGGCATTATCTTCATCTAACGACATTTCAAGATAAGTCGTTTTTGTTTTTAAGTTCAACGACCCCACTTCATTCCAAACGTATTCAACCGCCTTTCCTGATTTTGCCTCTTCCTTACTGAAAGCTAAGTGCTGCCCACCAGCTAAATTGGCGATATCTCCTGTTGATGGATACGCGACTGAAAACTCCGTATTCAATGGCGCACTGACATCTGCATCCGAAAAATAGTTTTGTGTGACAGGATAATCACAAACAGTGTTTGCATTACCTTTGCCGTCACTATGAACAACAGGCTTATACGTCACACTAAAGCTTTCTGATGATGGGATAAAGCCCTCACCGCCTGCTTGACTGGCAGGATTGTGTTTTCCATCTTTTGTGGCCATGATATTACAAGCCGCGATTTTCCAAGGGCGAGACTTAATACTGAACTCACCTTTCAACACGCCACCATCAATAGGGCAATAAATACCACTATCTTCAGCCTCTTGGTATTGACGACAGTCGAAGGCCTTATCTTCAAACGCGACACGCGCATGCCCTACATCACTCCAAGACACGACGGTCGATGCGACACCATTCTTAAAGAGCAAGTCTGAAGAATCAAAGTCGTATAACTTCCCGCTAGCAGGACTCTTTAAGTTGAAGCTATCCTCACTCAGTACAATATTTTGGTTATAACCCTTTATTGCCGTTGCCTGTTCACCACGGCAAGCCAAGGCTTTCACTTCAACATTGACAGCTCGCCCAGCAATCATTTCAACAGGGCTCAGTTGAGCATGAAGCTTATAGGGAACAAACTCCACTTCCCCCCCAGAATACGGCTTTGACTCATAAGTCGCTCCAATTTGCAACTTGCCAATGTCGGTGGTTGATAGATACAAGGTTTTGCGTCCACTGCTCAAGTTTGCACTCGTCACGCCACAATCAGCGCCTACCGCAGACTCACACCATGAAGTACCTTGATCGCCACTGACGGTAGGATAGAAACTCGCATTGGATTCAATATATTCACCTTGCTCATCTAGAAGTTTAAATTCGACAGGAATTCGATCACAGGTCAAACCATATTGCCATTGAGGCTCTACAAAAAAATTTCCATCCTCAATTGGGGTAAAAGGACAGGAGTAATTCGGTTTTTGAATCACGACACGGTTTCTCATCGTTAAATCTTGAGACGTAACAGCACCATAAATCGTTATCGGGTTCTCAAATTTCACTTCCTTCGCCAAAATGTAGCCATAGAACTCATTAGTTTTGGTTTGAAAGCGAACGCTTGCTGTCGGCGCGTAAAACAAAACACTATTGTTATTCGCAAGATCCATAGGATTGCTCATAACAAATGATGACGAGATATTTATTATGGAGTTCAGACCAAATGAGTACTTGGTATCTCCCGTGTTCTCTTTCCATGTACCTAGAGTGATCGCTGAATTATCTAATGTTTTAAATACAACATTACGACCATTTGATATTTCTAATTCCCCAATTTGCATGCCATTAGCAAGCTCAATCGTCAGTTCGTCAAATAGCGGATTATCACCTGGATTATTGATCTCCAAACGACTTAAACTGCTCAGAACGTTGACTTTAAGCCGATTATCACCATAGTACTCATAACGACAAATATCCGGATTATCATCACAAATCGACTCTATTTCAGGTCGAGCTTGATCGCCGCTCCCTATAAGGTCAGAGCTGACGTGTAAGTCAAAGCGACCAAAGTTTGGGGTAAACTCTGCTGGCGCTTTCACTTTTCTCGCTTCGGTAAGCCCATCATCGCCAGCAGTCTGGTCAGAAGCTGAACGTCCATTTTTAGGAAAACATCCTAAGCCATCACAGATTTCCACTGCTGGGTTCTCGTATAGCGGCCAAGGCTCAGTACCGATATCGAAACCCACTCGAATATTGTCCCAAGCACGGCTACTAGACCCACTTTGTTGATAACGATAGATATTATCAGGGTAAGTCTTATATTCTTCAGACCACCCTAAGGCTCGAGCGCTATCGTTGGAGATATTTAGAGTGCTTGTCGAACCTCTCCATCCTTGGATTGGCTCTGGAAATACTTCACAGACGTAATCAGGCAGATCCGTTAGAGGAGGTTCGGTGGCATTAGGGTCACAATGTCCCCCAGAGATATCTGTACCATTTGCATAAACACTTAACTTACCGTGCTTCATCGCCTTATTCATCGTACCAATCAATTGCCAGCGAGATTGACCCTGAATTCGTCGATAGTACTTTGATAGGTTATTGCTCTTCGCATCATGAAATATTTTTATTTCATAGACTTGACCACTTGTCAGGTGCTGTTCATTAAAGTGGTATATCTTACTATCAGTGTCACTTTTCTTGCTTTGTGTATACCAAACAACCTCATCAGCATGGTTCCCACTGTGCTCAAAGTACACGGCTTGGAACGCATCACTTCCGGTCACAGTAAAGCCAACTGAAAACTGACTATTCGTTTGAATTTCACATATTCCTAGAGATGGCTGCCCATACGTTAAGCTAGATGCACTAACTAACAACATCAGCGTGACGACTTTGAACAACTTTTTCATTATTTTTACTCCCTAACCCATATCTCTTGCTGGCGCTGTACCTGTATCACCCCGGAGCCACAAATCGCTGTCGCTTGTACCTTAAAGAGGGATTCTGCTTCAGAAGTACCTGGATTAAAGGTACCGATCGTTGAACATGTTATCGTTTTTAGCTGACACCCCGTTCCCTGTGTCACATTCGGCGTTGCGCCACTGACTTGGCTTAAACATAACCTAGCAACATCGGGCTTTGGGGTATTTAATGGGTAAAGCTGAGTCAGTGCCCACTCATTGGCAGATTGAGCAATAAACCACGCTTTGGTTCCTAAAAATTCTCGCGTGAGTGTGCTTTGGTTCGACCAATTCACACGCATTAATGACGAAGCCAAGAAGCCCATCACAATAATGACGAACAGCACAACGATTAATACATTGCCTTGTTGTTTTCTGCTATGGAACATTGAGCACCTGCACGTCTTGTTGGTAAACACTGCGCTCGCCATCTTGGACAAACTCGAGATTGATGTGTACTAAACCACCACGTTGGAGCGTTGGTTCTTTGTAATACATTCGACTTGCCGCAGTATCGACATTTTCAGCAACGATCACCGGATCTGGAAACGCCGCATCTTGGCGAGTCACCTGATTGTTGTCCAAGCAGTAGGTTATCTGTGCGCTCTCCTGGTAAACATAATGACGGCTCGAGATAGAGGAGCTATCAATGCTATCGGCTGCGCCATTTACCTTAAACACCCCATCGTCTTTGGAAAGTAGACTTACAGAATAGCTCTGCGGTGAAGATGGCAACAGATCGTCATAACGGCTTGGATTAATGACCAACCAACTGTCTTTAGGCATTACCGTTCGCGCCGTATCATTACCTAATAAGAATTCCAAGTCCTGACCATTCAGAGTGTAAAAACCAGAATACTCGATAGGGACAAACGCTAAACAGTTGGTGGTACCGTTAGGTTCATAAAAACTGTTGGGCACCGCATGACGAATCTCACGCGACATCTTTTCCAACACAAATTGGGCTTGAGTTTGTAAACGTTGGCGATCTATTGAATCGGCATAGCCTTTCATGCCTAACTGCACATAGCCGGCAATGCCGAGCATAATAAAGCTGCCGATCACAATCGTGGCGATCATTTCAACTAAAGTAAAACCACGTGCGTTCATCAGTAGTTTCCTCTAATCCCGCTCAGCGATAGCGGCTGCGTGTTACTGGAGAATATCGTCACCGTCACTTTTTTGTAGTTCGTTACGCCATTAGGCGGAGTGCCTGTGAGGTCATCGTAAGCAACCGCCACTTCGACACGGAAATTACGATAGCTGTCTTTGCTGTCTTCACCTAAGACATCGCTAATGTTACCGCGACTCTCGCCAATACATTGGCTGGCTGTGATTGGCGTGCTCCAACAGCCGATATAGTCATCCGCATCATTAAAGTGGCTTGGCAGCGTTTCCCCGCTATCCGGCCCTAAGTCATCCGGCGCAGTACAGCTCGGCGCACCGTTTTCACTACAACGAATTAAACCACCATCAAAATCGCTATGATTATCAAAGCCACGCGCTAAGATCTGAGACATAACACCTTGTGCCAATGCCGCCGCGCGGGCCTGGTAGTGTGGTGTCGCGGAATCGCGCAGTTGCGGTACCAAGAAGGAGGTGTAAGCGATCATCGCGATGCCCATCAGCACGATGGCGATCACCATTTCAATCAAGGTCATGCCGCCTTGGCTCTTCATGCTTAGCCTTCTGATGATTAAGCGCTTCCTAATTAGGCGCTTCATGAACAGGCTCCTTCCGACACGTAACCTTGACTGTTTATTTCGACGCGGCAGCGGCTACCGCCATTTTTATCTTCTATCAGAATAGAAACTCCAGCACTGACGTCTTGAGGATTACCTAACAAGTCAAATTTAATTGGAGAGAACGCCCCACTCAAACTAAACACCGCTTTAGGGTCTGCCACATAATCACTGCGTGATTCACGTTGGCTGCTACTCAATTCACATGCGGTCTTAGAGCCTATACACGAACTGGATACTTGGAGGATAAAGTTATCATCCTCACCGTCAATGTTGGATTGCATGCGGTTGATTTGTACTTGGCGAATGACGGAGATGGCTTGTTCTTGTAATGCGTAGGCGGAAATACTGGCCGTACCAACAAAGCGACTGGCCGCGTAAAACGAGAGAATAGAAAGGAGTACGATCACCAAGATCAATTCCATCAGAGTGAACCCTAATGCAGAGCTGCGAATTTTCATAACCCAACCTTAAGCTTAGGACAAGCGAATTAAGTATACGATGAAATGTCTAGGATAATGAGAGGCTTACAAAGCTTAAGCATGAAGTGTGAGTACGCGTGTAAATCGTAACTGCTAGTCTGCTAGTGACGCTCACCCTTTGCGCGTTCAAGCTCTTCCTCAATACGATCGTAAGTTTTTTTGTTACTCAGCGATTCCGAAACATGTTGTGCTTTTTGCTTAGTGACTTCCCACTGCGCCTCAACCTGCTCAGATTCAAAACTGATAAATCTTGGTAATACCACATAGCCAACCACACCGAGGAGGATTAAAACCACTGCGAACTCAACAGAGCTCAAGCCGGAGGATGTACGCATATTCAGTATTCCGAGATTAACCAGAATGAGGAAGAACAAGGCCAGACTGGCTGGCCTCAACCAATTTAGTTTAACTAAGGGTTAGTCACACTCAGTATCACCCTCACCTGGAATAACAACTTCCACTTTAGCGGCATCGTTCGCTGTACCTTCAGTGTATTTAACACAAGATTTTGAATAACCATCAATACCAAAACGGATAACTGTATCTGTAGGAGTTCCTTTAACAACCCAATCCTCACTCAACCCATCAACTACCAAGCCAAGAGCTTGAGATGTTGCTTCTGGATAACCCCATACTAGATTCAAAGTGCTAGTACCAATTGAAATTGCACCAGTATCTCCCTCTTGACCTGCAATAGCTGCTTTACCATAAGTAATGCCAGCCGCGCCAACCATTGCACCTTTCAGACCTTCAAGTGTCGAGTTACGCGCATCATCTTGCAGGTTAAGGAAACGTGGCGCTGCCGTCACCGCTAGAATGCCTAGGATCACAATAACCACTACCAACTCGATAAGGGTAAAACCACCTTGTCTTTTCATTGTTTTTTCTCTCTATGTAAGCATGCAGTGTGACTGCAAATTTTATCGGTCACGTGACCATTTTTTTAGATAATGCTAAAACGGAATAACGCCTCACCCTACTTTGTTGAATTGGCAAGATGAGCGCTTTCTCTACCGCTTGAGCAAAATGACGATTCGTCATTATTCATTCAAAGCATGACAAAAAGTAAACATGGTAAATTTACTTTTTATTACAACCTTTTTCTTATGGTAATACTTGGATTATACTAACTTTACTGGTCATTTGTAGCGCTAAAGTGCCAAAAAATTCACTCCGCCAGCCTTTTGACGCTCAATTTCAAGTAGTTATTACTCGAATTAACTACAATTTTATAACCATTTTCGTAAGCATAGTCACACAGAAAATGATTACTTTTAACCACACCACGAGTTTCCAACAACTCACTCGACATAATGCTACGTTGTGGAAAGTGCACCGTCAGCCAATAGTCACAATCGAGCGCTCCGCCAGCGACAAAAGGTGAGACTAACCCTTCGTCCGTCATTAGCAGCTCAAAACCATCCATCGACAGTGTTTTGGGCTCACCATTGAGTAACCATGCGTGGCGATAACGCAGGACGCTATCTTGCATCCAAGCCTTAGCCATATTGACACCGGTCGCTTGGCCTTGCTGCTCAATTGGTTTGAGGTTATAAATCAAAGCAACAAGCAGAATGACCACCACGAATCCACCAAGAATGGCCGACGCCCTTGTTTGGTTTTCAACCACGCATTAGCCGCCTTTGATAATGTCTAACATTCCCCACATTGGTAAGAAAATACCAAGCGCCAACACCATTACCATGCCGGCCACAATAACCAAAAGTAATGGTTCAATTCTAGCCGTGAGAGTTTTAAGATCATAATCTACCTCTCGGTCATAAAAATCCGAGACTTCCAGCAATAATTCATCAATTCGCCCCGTCTCTTCACCGACCGCGATCATCTGTATCACTAACGGGGTAAATATTTTGCTGTTGATAGCGGTAACCGAAATAGTGCTGCCCGCCTCAATAGAGGCTTTCATTTCCAAAATTCGATTTTCTAAAAACTTGTTACCCAAGGCTTCACCAGCCAATGCCAAAGACTGATTCAGTGGCACACCCGATTTAAGCATCAAAGAAAAAGTGCGAGCAAAACGGGACAATTGTGCTCGGTTGACGATGTCCCCGACTATTGGTAAATGCAGGCGGAACTTATCGAACCGCTCCAGCCCATCCGCAGTTGCAACCCATGCCTGAAATGCAAAAAAAGCACCGACCATGGTCACGATCAGCATGCCCCAATAGTTAACGAAAAAGTTGGATGTGGCGATCAGAATACGCGTCGGTAATGGCAACTCGACTCCAAAGCGGGTAAACATAGAGGCGAATTCCGGAATTACCAAAATGTTGAGAATAAACATCGCAATGGTAATAAACACGATCACAAAGGTCGGATAACGCATTGCCGCTTTGATCCGTTTTCGCGTCTCCAATTCCTGCTCGTAATAGTTAGCAAGCTGCAATAACGCCTCATCTAAACGACCCGTGTTCTCACCGACATTGATCATCGAGACAAATAGCGGGCTAAAGACTTTAGTGTGCGGCTGCATCGATGCCGATAGACCTCGACCGTTACTGAGTTCGGACACGACGTCTTCAAGTGCGTCTTTTAGCTGTTTGTTTTCACAGTTTTGCAGCAGACCGCGCATAGAGCGCAGCAGCGGCACCCCCGCTTTAGTTAGACTGAACAGTTGACGAGAAAACAGAATAATCACTTCCAGCGGAATGGCCGGTACGAGCAGCTTTGACAAGCTCACCTTGTTCTTAATCGCTTCTTTTTCTAAACGCAGGTTTAGCGGGATGATCCCTTTATTCATCAACGCCTCAGCCGCCGCCTCTGAGTTGACCGCATCCACTTTGCCACTGGTTGGCTTGCCGTCCAAAGAACGGCCTTGATAACGAAAAGTTGGCATTCACTTACCTACATCAAAATCGGGGCTAATTGACCAGAAGCATCACCCTCACCAAGCGCCATCACTTCATCCAAACTCACGATTCCCTGCAACGCCAACTCCATCGCCGATGCCAAAAGCGGCTTGTAATTTGGAGAACGACGCGCCACTTGTGCAAACCCGACCGCATCATTAGCACGCAGCTTATCCATCATGTCTTGTTCAAGTTCGAGTATTTCAAAAACACCAACTCGGCCGCGATAACCCGTCATGTTGCAGTTTTGGCAACCATTACCTCGATGGAATACAGTTCCAACTTGATTCGGGAACCGTTCAGCTAGCCATTGCTGACGAGCGCCATCTAACACATCCGTCGTTTTGCAATCAGTACAAATTCGGCGCACAAGTCGCTGAGCCACCACGGCGCGAACCGCACTTGCCACCAAGTAACCAGGCGCGCCCATGTCAATCATACGTAATGCACTTTCGATCGCATCATTGGTATGTAAGGTACTCAGAACCAAATGCCCTGTCAGGGCTGCTCGCAAGCCGATTTCAACCGTTTCTTGGTCACGCATCTCACCGATAAGAATAATGTCCGGGTCTTGGCGTAGAAAGGTGCGCAGCACACGAGAAAAAGTCAGGTCGATCTTACTGTTTATTTGAACCTGAGTAATACGCGGTAAACGATACTCTACAGGGTCTTCTGCAGTAATGATCTTTTTGCCCGGGTCATTGAGCTCACTCAATGCGCCGTAAAGCGTCGTGGTTTTACCCGAGCCCGTAGGTCCGGTCACCAAGATCATGCCGTGCGGACGCGAGAGCTGGCGACGTAAGCGCGCCAGTAAATCAGGTGGTAAACCAGAGTCTTCCAGTTTGCGTAAACCGGAAGATTGGTTAAGCAAGCGCATCACCACTGACTCACCGTATTGGGTTGGTAGTGTCGACATACGAATATCGACCGATTGGCCACGCACTTTGATATTGAATCGACCATCTTGTGGTAAACGCTTTTCAGAAATATCTAAGTGCGCCATCAGCTTTAAACGCAACACTAAAGCAGGGGCTACTTTAACTTCATTGAGGATCGTCTCATGCAATATCCCATCAACGCGCTGACGCAAACGCAACACCTTGTCATCTGGCTCGATATGAATGTCTGACGCGCCAACTTGCACCGCATCTTCAAACATCGAGTTAACCAGTTTCACTACCGTGACGTCTTCACTGTCGCTTTCATCAATACCGTAGTTAAATCCCTCAACGTCTTGGTGCTCCGCTTGCAACTGCTCTGCAAAAGAGGCGATTTCTTGGGTTCGGCGATAGTAACGGTCAAAGCTTTCAATCAACTGACGTTCTGGTGCGATGATAAACTCTAGGTTGTATTGACCAAGTAAGTTCATCAACGATTCTTGGATAAATAGGTCGGCAGGATCACTCATGGCAACACGCAACGTGTCGTCATTTTTTGCCACCACCAACGCGCGCAAACGGCGGGCATGCACTTCAGGAAGGATCGGCACAACATCCGCATCAACAGGAGCGCGGCTTAGATCAATCAAAGGCAAGGCCAATTGCTGAGACAAAAATTCCAACATCTGCTTTTCTGTAATAAAGCCGAGGTCAATCAAGGCATCGCCAAGCTTCTGTCCGGTACTTCGCTGTGCCGATAATGCCTGCTGAATTTGCTCTTCTGAGACAATGCCTTCTTCTACTAACAGATCGCCTAAGCGTTTTCTCAACTGAATTTTCATTGTGCACTCTCCAGTTGCTTTAAAAGATTCAAGCGATCACGAATGAAAGCTTGTGATTGATTTGAGATGCCGACTTTTCCAAGCGCTTGTTGGTATGAGTCAATTGCGGATTGAAACGCCAATGCTCGCTCTTGCTGAATCGCAAGCCCCAACCACCAGCGAGCGTTTTCAGGTTCTCGCGAGGTAAGCAGCTGATAGCTTTCCAATGCAATCTCATTCTGTTTTTGCTTTTGTGCTAATGCTGCTCGCATGGCTAAATAGTCACGACTTGGCGCAGGCGGCATATGAACGAGAGGGCTCAGTGCCGCTTCAAGTTGTTCCGCTTTAACCAATAATTTAGATAACGCCAAGCGCAAAACCTGGTTATTCCTATCTAAGTTGATCCCCGCTTGAAGGATATCGTACGCTTCGCGTGTATCGCCTTTGCCAAAATAGAGCGCCGCCAATTTCTGACGCGCTTCAACGTTGGTCGGTTGATAACGTAATGCCTCATTAAATGCCGCCAATGCACTCTTCATATCATTGGCATCCATTGCCTTATCAGCACGAACCAACGCTTTTTCAGCCAACTGTTGAGGTGTCAATTCTACCTGCTCAATACGCATTGAACTCGACGGCGTTGAGGCCGATGGAGCACTCGGCAGCGGGATAACCTTGGCTAGCAGTACAGGGGGGGGCACTTGGCGTGGTTCGGTATCATGCAACGCTTTATCCGCCAGCAGCTTCTGATGAACATCTTCAACCTTCACCTCAGGCTGTGGAGATTCCACTCGCTTGGTATAAATGACGTTATCCAGTTTAGGCGTCGCTTTGCTAGTTGGTGACTCACTCACCTTGGTCAAGGTGGTGACAGGCACGTTGACAGATTCCGGAGCTCTTACTGCCAAGGTAGGAACGGAAACCCTGTCTTGCTCTGCGAAAGTTGGTTCTTGAGACACTGCCCACCCACCAACCGCGAGGCTTAATGAAAAGCCCCCTACCAGCCAAAGCCACGGCTTATTCTTCGATACACACGGAACTTCTGCTTTAATTAGCGCAGAAGGCGATTCTTTTTCAGCAAGTTCTGATAATGCTTTATTGATAGCACTCAAGGCTGACTCCATCCCCAAAATACGGGGGTTTTAAACTTAGGTTTTCGGGCGTCAAACGTATCGTGAATCGCCACATAAACGTGATGATTTTTCAAAAAGCTGCAACGATCATTAAACGCGGAAAGTAGAGCTTTATGACTGATCTGATTTATCAGGCGTGGGATCCCCATTGCAGAGCGCCAAATTGCCTTTTTCTGCTCGATTGAGAAAATATGGGCACCATTTCCGGCTTTATCTAAGCGATTGTTGATATAAGCGACCCCTTCATCAATCGAAAGAGGACGAAGTTGACAACTGAAGGTTATCCGCTGACGAAACTGCCTTAACTCATGGGTTCCTAATCGCTCATCGAGTTCTGGCTGACCGAACAACACCAGTTGAATCAACTTGTGTTGCTCCGTTTCTAAGTTACCAAATAGCCTCAATGTTTCTAGCGCCTCAGCAGACAGCACCTGCGCCTCATCGACAATCAATACCGTTCTCTTACCGCTTGAGTGAACCTGAATTAAATGCTCTTGAATAAGAGAAACAATACACAGCGGATTACACTCTTCAATTCCCAACTCTCTCGCAACAGCAAACTGAAGTTGCTCGCCACTCAGTGCCGGATTAGGCAAATAAACGAGTTCAACTTGCGATTCGATTTGTTCAATCAGCTTACGGCACACCATGGTTTTTCCGGTGCCTACCTCACCGGTGACCTTGATCACTCCCTCACCCATTTTCACCGCTGCCAAGATGGTTTGGATGGCTTCATAATGAGGCTCCAACCCCAAAAACATGCCCGTATTTGGCGTCAAAGAAAAAGGTTGGATCCGGAATCCGAAATGCGACAAGTACATAAGCTAATCACAACGCCATGGCAAAATACGACTCCCGTGCGCTTTACTGAGCGTCAGGGAACCACTCTTGTAGCAAATCACGCGAGCGTTCTAACTCTTTTTGCCACGTATTTACCCCAACCACGGTAGGTTTAAGTAAAATCACCAGTTCGGTTTTCTCTGTTACGTTATTCACGTTACGGAATAAATGACCTAATGCTGGTACGTCTCCTAGGAATGGAACCTTTGAAACAAGCTCACGATTTTGCTGTTTCATCAAGCCGCCAATCACAACCACATCGCCATTTTTCGCGCGAATCACGGAATCTGACTCTCGAATCGAGCTTTTTGCCAAAGGCAGTTGGATATTCTGGAAATCGCCACCTAAATTGAGCCGCTTCACCTCTTCTTCCACTTCGATAACTGCCGGGTGGACATGCAGAAATACATTACCTTGGTCATCAATTTGAGGCGTAACATCGAGAGAAATCCCCGAGAAGAACGGGGTCAATTCTACTTCAGGTACAGCATTAGAGTATTCACCGTTACCAACGTTACTTGAAAGCTCAGTAACAAAATACTCATCGGTACCCACTTTGATAACCGATTTCTGGTTATTCGCGGCGGTAATACGCGGGCTAGAAAGCACATTCAAGTCACCTTGAGTCGACATGAAACTCAGTACGGTTTCAAAATTGCCATCCGAAATTGTCACATTGGTTTGACCGCCCAATAGTGAGCCAATCGCATCCAATGGCGGTAATGCTGATGCCGCTCTCTCCACCACTATACTGCCTGAATTGCCAATCGATGCTGTCATATCAGACCAGTTGATTCCTTGCTGATAACCGTCGCTCAAAGTCACTTCTAAAATCTTCGCTTCAAGGATCACCTGACGCTGCATACGCTCTTGAGAGACACCTAAGAACTCACGCACTTCACGGATTTCATCAGGAAAAGCACGAACCACAATCACACTGGCTTGCGGCGTCACCACCACACTTTGTCCCTTTCCGGACCCTATCAGGTTTGCGACCGCTTGTTGCAACATTGGCCAAAAATCACTTTCGGTAATGGTTTCAATCCGCGTGCCACCCGTCGATGTGGTTGAACTATCACTCGAGTTTGAGTTGGATGAATCTGAATCATTTGAGCTACCACCAGAACTCGATGTTCCGGCAGAGGTGACAGAGCCAGTAACGATGCTCGTCAACGAGCGACCCGAGCGCTTAAACTGCAGGTAATCAACCGGAATGGTTACCGTGCGCATACCTGCTGGATATACTTGAATCACTTTGCCTGACTTCACCACGTCGTAACCATACATATCTTGCACGACGCGCAGTACTTCATCCAATGTCACATCAGAAAGGTTGACGGTGACGTTACCTTGTACAGCAGGGTGAATAGCGACGCTGTACTCAGTACCTTTGACCAATGAAGTAAAGAAACTGCGCGCTTCGACCGCATTCGCTTGAATAATAAAACGCTTCAACATGCCTTGCCCTGATGCCACATTGCTCTCTAGATTAGGCATTAAATCGGCTTCTACTGAAGATGGGAGCTCTTCAAGCGCGCGACTGTTTGCTTGATTAATAGATTCGTTGAGAGCTTGCTTCACTTCAACTGGGTCGCGGTGTCCCATTGAACATCCCATTAAGGAAGCAATTGTTATTCCTACCACTAATTTGCGCATATCTGATCAGGCTCTGGTTATTATTTTTTTACGTTCAAACCAAAAAGCGCGAGCTTCCACTGGCGGTCACCACGCTTTAACGTTACAAATTCACTGTTAATTCTTACAACACGATAGCCATTGAACAGTGCTCCCTGTTCAACAATTCGGTTATTTAAAGTAGCAATACATTCTGTGCTGGATTGGCACACAATGCTGTTGAGTGTTGGCAAGCGATATTGCTTCACTCTTGACTTTGCTTTCGATTCAGCCACAGGCTTCTTCCAGCCTAATGGTGCCGTTGGGTCTTGATTCGCCCACCCCCCACCTGAAGCAACTATCAGCATCGCTGAAATAATGCGTTTTTTAACCACCGATAAACTCCTCTCGAGAACCTAACGTGTACACTTCTAACACCAGTTTCGCTTTTGGATACTCATCTACCTTGTAATTAAAACTGCGCCAGTAGTAACTCGTGGGCAAGCGCTCTAACTTAGAGAGGTAATTCAGTATCGAGAAGTAATCCCCCATCAGTTCCATACGCACAGGATGTACGTAATAACCAGAGTATTGCGACGCTTCTTTGCTTTCAGTAATCGGTTCTGCAGGTAAGGTCTTTAGCGACAACAAATAAATTCCACTTTGTTGTTCAAGCACGCTTTCAAGTAGTTCTGCCATTTGAGAAGGCGTAATTAAATGCTCAATAATCTCAGACAATTGCAGAGAAAGGTACTGACTCTCTGCCAATAGATCAGAAATGTCTTGATCAATTTCCGCATTCGGGTCTTTCTTCAATTGCGCTTGAATGCGTAAAATATCAATTTCTGTTTTTTGATTGGTCAACTTCAAGTTGCTTAGTCGCTTATCATTACTGGAAATTTCCTTTAGTTTTGGCTCCAAAACCAAAGTAAACAGCAGCATCACGATTGCAACTAAACCACACAGTGCAACCAGCACTTTTTCACGTGCGCTCATTTCATCAAAGCGTTCTTCCAATGAGAGCCAAAATTCCTTCATTGCTCTTTATCTCCGCGCGTCTTCAACTCAAAGGTCACTACGTTTTCATCATTACGTCCAATCGTCACATCATCGAATGTTCGACCAATTAAACTGATCTCATTTTTAAATTGGCGAACCCAATTAGGAACGGCACTTGGTGACCTGGCTAACCCTTTCAAGTCAAGCGTATCATTATTGATATCGATTTCTGACAGTGAAATATTATTACTGCCCAATTTAGCTAAAGACTGCATCACCCCAGAGTAACCCGTACGCTGAGAGTCATCATATTTACCTACTGCTTTCATTGAATCGCGTTTTGCTTTGACTTCTCGCTCAAGACGCACTTTCGCCGCTAACTTGTTTGTGTCAGGCTGATGCTTACGAAGGCGAACTTGATAGCGCTCAAGCTCAGAGTTCAGGATATTGCCTTTGCTCTTCACAATCGCAATTTCATCTTCAACGCCATTACTTTGCCAAGTGACATAGCCGTATGAAAGAAGGATCATCGCAGCCGTTACTCCCCAAGAAATCGCCACATTTTTCAGTGTGAGAAGGTTCTTTTTCGGCTTTAGAAAGTCTGGGTATAAATTCACCCGTTGCGTAACAGCGTTTGCTGCCGTGTCAGCCAATAAATGCCCAGAGAGCTCATGCCCCCCCGGAAGCAGTGGTGATACTTTGGTGCTGAGGCGGTAATTGAGCGACTGGACTAACTCATTCTCGTCTTCCTCATCACAACACACTTTGAGTTGATGCAGTTGCACATGACGAAGCTGTGAAGAGAGGTAGTCAATCGAACGTTGTAACTCTAGCGAAAGACCGTCCATCTGCAGTTCGCTAGATGGAACCCCGGTTAATGGTGGTGTCACGCTGCGAATTGAACGATGGAAAGCAATGGTGTGATCAACAAAAGCACTGATTCGGAAGTGCCCACGTGTACTGTACTGCAATAACAAGAAGTTACCTAACTCACCCGCAGTATTACCCCAAACATCATCTTCAGGAACAATTGCGTCTAATGTTAGGTGTACTCGACTCGCCAGCAGAACGAGCTTATCTACAATTTTCCGAGACAACACATATGCCTGAATTTTATTCGAATTCGGCAGTTCTACGGCATCGGAAATAATGTCGATTGCACGTTCAGATATCAGTTCTTTCAACAAAAAAGGCAACGCTGAAGGCCACTCTTGACGCGGCATTGCGGGCTTGTCGATCTGATACATCTGATAGTAGTTATGCGAAAGTATCACCGTCAGAGAGTCATAAGCGCTTGCTGCAACACTTAATGCTTGCTCACAGGCTCGTTCCCAGTTTGATTCTGTAATGTCAATCTTAGATGGCCGACTGCGAGTCGCTGATGATGATAAATAAACGGCGTCTGGCTGGATCACCAAAAAGCACGTGCGATCACCGGCAGATGAGCGCTTGAGCTTGCCGAATACTGCTTTAAAATCCATGTTCATTATCTTTATTATTTCCGCCAGCGATTTCTTCTTCCCAACTTCACTTGAGATTCAGAATGAGAACTTTGCTTTGCCTGTGGACGAGGAAGGTACTGCTCCTCTGCGGAGAAATAACGCCCTTGGCCGCCATGAACCCCTAACTCAACCAGAGTATTTAGTTCATGCTTATTCTCAATTCCCACTGCTATTATTTTAGTTTTACTGTTTGCGGCCGCCCCCAACATACTACGGACAAACAGTTGGTTCTCATGTCTCTGGTCAATTTTGGCAACTAAACTGCGATGCAGCTTCAAGTACCTAATTTCCACTTCTTTTAAATAATGGGTGCTCACAATTGTTCGACCCGCCTGCCCAATCATGATCTGACATTCTAAGCCGGCCAACATTCTTACCGCTGGTCGCATAAAATCTAAGTGTTTTACGAATTGCGCCTCTACAAACTCAAATATCAGCGCCTGCCTTTGTTCTCGTGATAACTGCAAGAGTTCATAACGAAACCACTTGAAGTACTCTCTACTTCTAAAAGGAGTCACATTAAGGTTAAGGACATAACACTGAGTTCTATCGATGCTACCTTTAAAATCATTTAAGAATTTATTAATAACAGCTCGATCCATTTGCGCTTCATAACCGACTTGTCTTACCGCAGAGATAAAGCGGGAAGCCTTCACAATGCCATTTTCTGGGTCGTGAATTCGACAGGTTAATTCTTCATGCAGTGTCTGTTTATGCGCCGAATCACTTATCAAATAAGCAGATTGTGCGTAGATTATCACATTTTCAGATGTAAGCGCTGAATCAAATAGCGTACGCCACCTCACGCTACCGCGTACATTTTCATCATGATTCCACTTTTTAAACCGACTCCAGTTATTACTATTCTGTAACTGGGCACTACGAAGTGCGGTTTCTGCTTCATCAATGATTTGGCTGTGACGCTCGCCTTCTTTATACATGGTCATGCCAATGTGACACCAGTTTTCTGCATCTAATGGATACGGAGGGTGTAGTTTCTCTAATTGACGAATACACTGCGAGGCCAAATTCGCCACATCCTTTCCAGCATAGTGAGGAAGAAAAAGGGCAAAATCAGCATCGTAGTAACGAGAAAAGACGACTTCTGGAAAGCGTTGTACTAAGTTGGATAGCAGACCACCGACTTCAACGATAAACTCATCACACGTTTGTTTATCTTGCTCCTCTTCAACCAACTTCCAATCTTGAATGCGCACCAATAATACGGCCCCGCTTGCGCCACTCTCCAACAGCGCAGATTCAAGCTTGCTATCAAACAATACACGGTTAGCAGTGCCCGTTAACTTATCAAGGAAAGTTTGTGTCCGGATAAAGGTATCAAAGCGGCTGCGTTCTTGACGCGCGTCTTGAAGCTCTTCGATTAAAACATCCAGGGCCTCACTGGCAGTGTAAGGCCACTCTCTTTCATCACCTTTCGCATATTGTTCTACGCGACCAGCTAATATCATTCGGCCACGCTCTTCGAGCATTTCAGAGCCTGATAACTGCTCTTTTAGCCATGCGACACCACGCATTAAGCAAAAGATGATCAAAATAACGGCAAGCGTAATTGACCACAGCGCCTGCATTGAGTAGCCATAGCCTAGGTAAGGGGGAATCGCTTTGAAGTAGATGACATAATCTTGGTTATGAGTAAGTCGAAACTCTTGCTCAAATAAAACCGCATTATCCATCTTATGGGAAGTATCTTTAAAACGATAAACAACGGCGTTGTTGGTCGATAGTGTCATTTCGACGATGCTGCTCGCTTGCAGCATTTTTGGCATCCAACGCTGCATTGAATACGCGGCATCTGGATCTTCCATCTCTTTATCAACAACCTCGACGATCCCCTCCAAGTAATGGGTTAGATACTCTTGTCCTAGTCGTTTAAAAGAGAGGGTGCCACCGACAAACAAAATAAACATTGCGCAAATAACTATCATGGTGACAAATGCCACCAGACGCGTGCTTAACTTAAGAGTGGGGGTATACCTCATGAATGCCAAATCCCTTTTTTATTCATCATATACCTTATTGAATGACTTATACTTGATAAGCAATCAGTAAACAATCTGATTCGTTTGATTGTGAGAGTCTGAGGCGGAAAGTTATTGAGTTTCAAAACGCAATCTAAGCTCGAGTGAATCAACACTATGATGTTCATCTACCCGCGAATTCAAAGTCAAAACTCGCCCCTTTTACTAAGCTAGGTTGAGCAATGATTCACAGTAATGGGTATTGGTCATGCTTAACACATAAAAAAGCCGCGTATTCGCGGCCTTTCAAATTCAGAAGCAATGAAATTTAAAACGGAATATCGTCATCAAAATCCATTGGAGGCTCGTTGTATTGCTGCTGTGGCTGCTGCGGAGCCTGCTGCTGTTGCTTAGGGGCATTGTACTGCTGCTGGGCTGGCTGCTGAGGCTGTCCCCAACCACCTTGCTGCGGTTGCTGACCACCCATTGCTGGAGCGCCACCTTGAGCACGACCACCAAGCATTTGCATTACACCATTGAAGCCTTGAACAACAACCTCTGTTGTGTACTGATCTTGGCCTTGCTGGTTTTGCCATTTACGAGTCTGTAACTGACCTTCAATGTATACTTGCGAACCTTTACGAAGGTACTCGCCCGCGACTTCAGCTAGCTTGCCAAATAGCACAACACGGTGCCATTCTGTTTTTTCGCGCTGTTCGCCAGTCGCTTTATCACGCCATGAGTCTGAAGTAGCAATCGTAATGTTTGCTACTGCACCGCCATTAGGCATGTAACGAATTTCTGGGTCATTACCTAAATTTCCCACCAAGATAACTTTGTTAATTCCACGGCTGGCCATGATGTGCTCCGTTTCACTCTGGATATATAAAATTTTAGCGCATTAGAATAACACGCTTTGGTGAATTGATTAAAGCCTAATCCGAATGAGTTGTAACGGCAAAGCTCTGGCGTCTGAATCTCTATGCCCCCCCCTCACGTAGCATTTCTGATTCGCTTTGCAGACATCGTTTCCTGATCCTTTGAATCTCAACGCATTTTTTTGCCTGCCCTATAGCTCTTAGTAATCATTAATGACAACGTATTAACATTGTGTAAACTTTGGAGAGATTGGCGCGTGAAAAAATCGGCTTATGCGAGAAAACTGTTTCTGATTAGTATGGAAGAGCATGCAAAGAAGAAAGTTAATGCATTGGAGAGATACACCGATATCGACATTCCAGTGATCTCTACAGAGGCCTTAATGGAGGCGAGTCCAAAGCATCGCAACAAAATCTTACTGATAGACTTCAACGAGCATAAATCACTTATTCGAACGATTAAGAATCTGCCTTTGATTTGGAAAAACTTCGAAACGGTGGTGTTTAATGTCCCCAAGCGCTTAACTACGGATGAGTTGCTTACTTTCGGTCAATTGAAAGGCGTGTTCTATCAAGATGAGGCTATCGAGCTCATCGGAGAAGGCCTCAAAGGGATCATTAACGGGCAGAACTGGTTGCCAAGAAATGTCACGAGCCAATTGTTGCACTACTATCGCAATGTCATTAACACCCATACAGCACCTGCAACAGTGGATCTCACCATTAGAGAGTTACAGGTTCTACGCTGCCTTCAGGCTGGCTCCTCAAATAACCAAATGGCTGAAGAGTTATTCGTGAGTGAGTTCACCATTAAGTCGCATCTTTATCAGATTTTCAAAAAACTGTCAGTCAAAAACCGCGTCCAAGCGATTGCTTGGGCAGACCAAAACTTAATGTCGTAAGAATCAAGCTTGTTAGTTGGTCTAATTTCACACATTTCTCATACTTAGTTCATGATTATTCTGCGTGTCTCATGATAAAGTAGCGCGTAGATTCTTAAAAATGATAAGAAAGGATATTCCCCCAATGATTAAAAAATGTCTATTTCCTGCGGCAGGCTACGGTACGCGCTTCCTTCCAGCGACGAAGTCAATGCCAAAAGAGATGATGCCTGTTGTAAACAAGCCACTGATTGAATACGGCGTTGAAGAAGCGATTCAAGCAGGGATGAACGGCATGTGTATTGTAACAGGCCGTGGCAAGCACTCAATCATGGACCACTTCGATAAGAACTACGAACTTGAGCATCAGATCAGTGGAACCAATAAAGAAGAGCTGCTAGTAGACATTCGTGAGATCATTGACTCAGCCAACTTTACCTACATTCGCCAACGCGAAATGAAAGGCCTAGGCCATGCGATCTTGACTGGTCGTGAACTCGTTGGTGATGAGCCATTTGCCGTTGTTCTTGCTGATGACCTATGTGTCAATGAAGACGAAGGCGTATTGGCGCAAATGGTCACCCTGTTTAAACAGTTCCGTTGCTCAATTGTTGCCGTACAAGAAGTACCAGCAGAAGAAACGCACAAATATGGCGTTATTTCTGGTGAAATGATCAAAGACGATATCTACCGCGTTGATGACATGGTTGAGAAACCAGATCCAGGTACTGCACCAAGTAACCTAGCGATCATTGGCCGCTATATTCTCACACCCGATATTTTTGAGTTAATTGAAAATACCGAACCAGGCAAAGGCGGCGAAATCCAAATTACGGATGCGCTGCTCAAACAAGCCAAAGCGGGCTGTGTTCTGGCGTACAAATTCAAAGGTCAACGTTTTGACTGTGGTAGCGTAGAAGGCTACATCGAAGCAACTAACTACTGTTTCGAGCACCTCTATCTGAAAGATGAAAAGAAGTCAGAACTAGGTAAACACGCCACCAAAAAAGAAGCATAGCGCCTCCAGATAGAACAACTCAAAAAGCTCGGCACTTGCCGAGCTTTTTACTGTTTTTTTATCCAGTGCCTTCTTTGCACATTTCTCCGACTATGTAATACTTGCTTCACTTGGTGACACATAGAGCAAAAATGATGGACAAAATAGAAGTTCGTGGTGCCCGCACTCATAACCTCAAAAACATCAACCTCACGATCCCTCGCGACAAACTAACCGTGATTACAGGATTAAGTGGTTCTGGCAAATCATCCCTCGCTTTCGATACTTTGTACGCAGAAGGCCAAAGACGTTATGTTGAGTCATTATCGGCTTACGCCCGTCAATTTTTGTCTCTTATGGAAAAGCCTGATGTGGATCACATCGAAGGTTTGTCTCCTGCAATTTCTATTGAACAGAAGTCGACGTCCCATAACCCTCGCTCAACCGTAGGTACCATAACCGAAGTCTACGACTACTTACGTCTACTGTATGCCCGTGTGGGTGAGCCCCGCTGTCCAACGCACCATTCGCCGCTTGCTGCGCAAACTGTCAGCCAGATGGTAGACAAAGTGTTAGCGTTGCCGGAAGGCAGTAAGATGATGCTACTTGCTCCCATCGTGAAAGAGCGTAAAGGTGAGCACGTTAAAACCTTGGAGAATCTTGCTGCTCAGGGCTTTATTCGCGCACGCATCGATGGTGAAACTTGCGACCTTTCTGATCCACCGCAGCTAGAGTTGCACAAGAAGCACACCATCGAAGTGGTTGTCGACCGCTTTAAAGTACGCCCAGATTTGCAGCAACGCTTAGCTGAATCATTCGAAACCACACTGGAGCTTTCTGGTGGTATTGCTGTCGTTGCACCAATGGATGGTGACGGTGAAGAGGTGATCTTCTCTGCCAACTTTGCTTGTCCAATTTGTGGCTACAGCATGCAAGAGCTTGAGCCTCGCTTGTTTTCGTTCAACAACCCTGCTGGTGCGTGTGGCACTTGTGATGGTTTAGGGGTACAACAGTACTTTGATCCAAGTCGAGTGATCCAAGATGACTCTTTGAGTTTAGCACAAGGCGCGATCCGCGGCTGGGATCAAAAAAACTACTACTACTTCCAAATGCTGTCTTCTTTAGCGGATCATTACGGGTTTGATCTTCATGTGCCATTTAACTCACTACCGAAGAAAACCCAAGAAATCATTCTAAAAGGCTCAGGCCGCACTGACGTTGAATTCAAATACATCAACGATCGTGGTGATATTCGTGTTAAGCGTCATCCATTCGAAGGGATCTTAAATACGCTGGAACGTCGTTACCGAGATACGGAATCAAACTCCGTACGTGAAGAGTTGGCGAAATACATCTCAACTAAGTCTTGTTCAAGCTGTGGCGGTACACGCTTACGCCTCGAAGCCCGCAATGTATTCATTGCCGATACAACTCTGCCAGAGATTGTCGAGCTGAGCATTGCTGATTCCCTCGAGTTTTTCCATACGCTAAAACTGGAAGGACAACGCGCTCAAATTGCAGAGAAGGTCATGAAAGAGATCACTGACCGCTTACAGTTTCTTGTCAATGTTGGCCTGAATTATCTCAACCTCTCACGCAGCGCAGAAACACTGTCGGGTGGCGAAGCACAACGCATTCGCTTAGCAAGCCAAATCGGAGCGGGTCTTGTCGGTGTAATGTATGTTTTGGATGAGCCATCTATTGGCCTCCACCAGCGAGATAATGAACGTTTATTGAAAACCCTGACTCACCTACGAGACTTGGGGAATACCGTATTAGTCGTTGAGCACGATGAAGATGCGATTCGCTGTGCTGACCACGTGATTGATATTGGTCCAGGTGCCGGGGTTCATGGTGGCAATGTGGTTGCGGAAGGCACCATGGCTGAAATCATCGCTAACCCAAACTCACTGACTGGGCAATACCTCAGTGGTACTAAAGAGATTGCCGTACCAAAAGAACGTACGCCATGCGATCCCAAGAAAACCGTTGAGCTGGTTGGCGCAACTGGCAACAACCTAAAGAATGTCGACCTTTCGGTTCCTGTCGGCTTATTTAGCTGTATTACCGGAGTATCTGGCTCAGGTAAGTCCACATTAATCAACGATACATTCTTTAAAATTGCTCATACCCAGTTGAATGGTGCAACAACCGCGCATCCTTCACCATATAAATCCATCAAGGGTCTAGAGCACTTCGATAAGGTTATCGATATCGACCAAAGCCCTATTGGTCGAACACCGCGTTCAAACCCTGCGACTTACACGGGGATCTTTACCCCAATCCGTGAACTGTTTGCTGGTACGCAAGAGTCACGCTCCCGTGGTTACAAGCCAGGCCGTTTTAGCTTTAACGTCCGTGGTGGTCGTTGCGAAGCCTGTCAAGGTGATGGGGTTATTAAAGTAGAAATGCACTTCCTGCCCGATGTGTATGTGCCATGTGATGTATGTAAGGGCAAGCGTTATAACCGTGAAACGTTGGAAGTTCGCTATAAAGGCAAAGCGATCGATGAAGTACTAGAGATGACTGTAGAAGATGCCCGTACTTTCTTCGACCCTGTGCCAGCGATTGCCCGTAAACTGCAAACACTGATGGATGTGGGCTTGTCTTATATTCGCCTAGGTCAAGCGGCAACCACGCTTTCTGGTGGTGAAGCTCAGCGTGTGAAACTGGCTCGAGAACTGTCTAAGCGTGATACAGGTAAAACCTTGTACATTTTAGATGAGCCGACAACCGGTCTGCACTTCCACGATATCCAGCAGCTACTAACTGTACTACACCGTTTGCGCGACCATGGAAATACCGTTGTCGTCATTGAACACAACCTCGATGTGATTAAAACCGCTGACTGGATCATCGACTTAGGGCCAGAAGGTGGACAAGGTGGCGGAGAGATAATTGCTCAAGGCACACCGGAATATGTGTCTCAGATCGAAGGTTCGCACACTGCTCGCTTCCTTAAGCCTATGTTGAAATAGAAAAAACAGGTAAAGTACAAAGACCAGCCATTGCTGGTCTTTTTTTTCATTTAAAACAATGCAATCTCTATGGCTACTATACATGTAAGTGGAACCAAACTTTCACCTGAAAAAGTTCTCGTTCCCCTCAATCGCAAGTTCCTTATGGTATTGGCAGCACTGTTTTTGCTGGCGATGCATTTCTTTATGCCTAACCCTGGGGGCTCTGGGTTAGCACTCTCATTTAATGCGACGACGTGGATTGCATTCAGTTTTGCTTTAGGTATCGGCTTGTATCAATTCGCTACAAATCGTGAGTTACGCTACTCCAAATTAACCATTGGATTGTTCATTAGTTGCATCATCATAACGCTGCCAGTGTTCTATCCTAATGCGAACAGTATATTGGCCGCCAGCAAACTGATAGGGCTTTGGAGCGGCATGCTATTTTTTATTGTGCTACAACAATTCCACTTCAGTAACAAGCACCGTCAACGCCTACTGTGGTTTATTGTTCTCGCTGTCGTTATAGAGAGCATCTTTGGTTTAACACAATACTTGTACCTTAAACCGGGGAATATATTTGGTTACAACACAGAGGCCAACCGTCCTTATGGTATCTTTCAACAGCCCAATGTGATGGCGAGTTTCCTTGCCACCGGGCTGGTGATAGCCAGCTACCTACTTGCTCGCCAGCCATACAAGTATTCACGTAAGTTAAGTGATATTTATCTACTCTACACCGTCCCAATTTTTACTATCCCTCTGATTGTGGTACTTGCCTCTCGCACTGGCTGGCTGGCTTCGATCATCGCTATTTTGCTAGTTATTCCATACATGTACCGCTATGCCACTCAAGGGCGTTTTTTACGTTGGCTAGCCGCTTTACTCACCGGGCTCGCCCTTGCTGTCTTCATTATGCATATCGCCTTTCCAAGTGGAGGGGGCTTAGCAAGTGAAAAAGTAAACATGGAATCGCCTCGTACTTATACCTTCCCGCAAGCCTTAGATATGGTGATTGAGAAACCATTTACCGGATATGGTTATGGGAAGTTTGAATCTGAATACATACTGTATACGGCTCGGCAGCACGCATTGAATGAGCAATACCCTCCAGGCCTCCCCTCAATGGACCATCCACACAATGAACTGTTTTATTGGGGCGTTGAAGGCGGTTTACTGCCTATTCTTGGCATCTTTTTGGCGATGTCTTTAGTGCTACACCGAATTTATCAGGCGAACCGAGGCACACGTCTGGCACTGCTAGCACTATTCATTCCCATTGTTTTGCATTCACAACTCGAGTACCCGTTCTATCACTCTCTTGTGCACTGGCTGATCTTTATCATTTTGCTTTATTGGGTGGATCAACGAGTCTCACGTTACCGTCAAATAGGCTTTAGTCGCATAACCAAAAGTTTGCTGCGCATTTGTAGTCTATTGTTCCCTATCGTGGTCACTTTCTATATGGTGAGTGCTCTACACACAAACTACGTACTCACCAAGTTTGAAACCACGCGTCCAACCAATCCAGACATTCTCAATCAGGTCTCTAATCCCGTGGTATGGAAAGATCGCTTTGATTGGGATGTGTACAGTACCTTCCTAAATATTGGCTTATATAAGCAAGACCCAACGTTGATTCAGCCATACATTGATTGGTCATTAGAGATCATTAAAGACAAACCACGCCCAGCGTTCTACAACAACCTGATACGAGCGTATCAAGGGCTGGATGAGACAAGTAAGGCTGAGCAAATTCGTGCAGAAGCACAATTCTTATTCCCTAACATTGATTTCAGTGATGTGAATTATCAACCGCCTTATCAGGCTCTTTCAGCCTCACCAACGCCAGCCCCAAGCGCTAAGCAATAAATAAAAAAAGCGAAGGGATAACCTTCGCTTTTCTTTATCCTATGACCAAATCCGTTATTCGATCAACGACTCTTCTAAAGCTCGTAAACACAAGGCGACATTTTCAGGTCGAGCACCATAACCCATCAGACCAATGCGCCATGCTTTGCCAGCCAGTGAGCCAAGACCTGCGCCAATCTCTAGATTATAGATTTCAAGTAAGTGATTACGCACTTTTGCTTCATCAATCCCTTCGGGGACATAAATCGCATTAAGTTGCGGTAGGCGATACGCTTCTTCTACCACAAATTCAAAACCTAGCTTTTGCAAACCAGCTTTGAGCTTCTCATGCATTAACTGGTGACGCGCCCACGCATTTTCTAAACCTTCATTCTTAAGGATCAGTAGAGCTTCATGCAGCGCATACAAACTGTTCACCGGCGCTGTGTGGTGATAGCTGCGTTTGCCTTCTCCACTCCAGTAACCTAATACTAGGCTTTGATCCAAGAACCAGCTTTGAACCGGTGTCGTTCTGGATTGAATCTTCTCTATGGCTGCAGGAGAAAGCGTCACTGGCGATAAGCCAGGAACACAGGACAAGCATTTTTGGCTGCCAGAATACACCGCATCTAAATGCCACTCGTCGACTTTTAGAGGCACACCACCAAGCGAAGTCACGGCATCGACGATCGATAGCAAACCGTATTGCTTCGCAAGCTTACCCAAGACTTGAGCGTCACTTACCGCGCCCGTCGATGTTTCTGCATGAACAAAAGCAAGAATCTTAGCATCAGAGTGCTCCTTTAACGCTTCTTCAACTTTATCGACCGATACAGGCGTTCCCCACTCATCATCGACGACAACGGCCTCACCACCAGCACGAACCACGTTTTCACGCATGCGCTCACCGAAAACACCATTACGGCAGACGATGACTTTGTCACCCTTTTCAATCAGGTTGACGAAACACGTTTCCATGCCCGCACTGCCCGGAGCTGAGACAGCGATAGTGAATTCATTTTCTGTTTGGAAAGCGTATTTAAGCAACTGTTTTAGCTCATCCATCATGGCAATGAAAAGGGGATCTAGGTGACCAACGGTTGGACGGCTAAGCGCCTGTAAAACCTGAGGTGAAATATCAGAGGGACCAGGTCCCATCAAAATACGGTGTGGGGGGATAAAGCTTTGGATCGGCATGTCAGCTCCTTGATTGCAGTCTTTCATCCTGAGCGTTATAAAAGTTCTATTCAAAGGCTGGCTCAGGTATCGAAGTTTTCACCCTAATAGATTTTTCCTCTATCGGCAATTAACCCTAAGTATAGAGGTCAAACCACTGTCACAAATTCGTTAATAAAAACTTTCATAATGGTTGAGATATTGGTTGACAATGTGACAACAAAACCGTTCAATGTTTAAGCTTTATGCAGAAGAGGAGCACTGCCCAGGCAGGTGATTTGTGGAGCCGCAATTCCAATACCAATCACTCAGGGGGAGCAGTGCCGAGGTAAGTCAAAGTTGCAGGATTTGACTTGTCGGTTGACTTGGGTTGAGTCCCATCAACTGTCATCAGTGCCGTATGATGAAGAGCTTCTGAGGGTAAATTTTCAAATTACATTCTAACTACCTCTCTATTTGCTCTGTTCCTTTCCTCACCAAACATTGGATGTATTAGGCAACCAATTAATTGTTGTTATTTTTCAGGAAGTCGTGGGAGAACGCAGTGAGCGCATTTAACGTAGCAAAATTCGGTGGAACCAGTGTTGCCAACTTTGAGGCAATGAGCCGTTGCTCCACTATCATAGAAAACAACCCAAATACTCGCCTTGTCGTCAGCAGCGCTTGCTCAGGTGTCACTAATCTATTAGTTGAACTCGCAAATGGTGTTCAAGACCAAGAACATCGTGCGGAAGTACTACAGAAACTAGCAAACATTCACGAATCGATTCTGTCGCAACTTGAAGACGCAACCGAAGCGGCGGCTGAGGTTTATTCGATTCTTGATACCGTCACAAGCTTGGCAGAGGCCACTTCTATCCAAGCAAACACCAAACTGACCGATCATTTGGTCGCTTGTGGCGAATTAATGTCGACTCACATTCTTGCGCAGTTAATGCGTGAGCGTGGTATTAACACCATCCGTTTTGATATTCGCGACGTGTTAAAAACCGATGCTACCTTTGGTCGTGCTGAACCAAATGTCGAAACCATTTCACAACTCGCACAAGAAAAGTTGGTTCCACTATGCCAAGAGTATGTTGTTATCACTCAGGGCTTCATCGGCTCAGATGAAGAAGGTAACACGACAACGCTTGGTCGTGGCGGCAGTGACTACAGCGCAGCATTGATTGCAGAAGGGGTGAAAGCAGCAGGTCTAGAGATTTGGACCGACGTTCCGGGCATCTACACCACAGACCCACGTATCGCCTCAAAAGCAGCGCCAATCCCAGAGATCAGCTTTAGTGAAGCATCAGAGATGGCAAACTTCGGCGCAAAAATCCTGCACCCTTCAACACTGGTTCCGGCACTTCGTCACGACATCCCAGTATTCGTAGGCTCTTCTAAAGAGCCAGAAAAAGGCGGTACATGGATCCGTCATCAAGTGGAAAGCTCACCTTTATTCCGTGCACTTGCTCTGCGCTGTAACCAAACCATGGTGACACTGCGCAGCGCAAACATGTTCCACGCCTACGGCTTCTTAGCGAAGGTATTTGAGATCCTAGCGAAACACAAAATATCTGTCGATCTGATCACCACATCTGAAATCAGTGTATCACTCACCCTTGATCAAACAGACACGTCAGGCGGTGCACCTCAATTACCACAAGCGGCACGCGAGGAACTTGAAGAACTATGTAAAGTAGAAGTGGAACACGACCTATGTCTTGTCGCTCTGATTGGTAACAATATGAGTGAAAGCAAAGGCTACGCGAAGCAAGTGTTTGGCACGTTAGAAGACTTCAACCTACGTATGATCTGTTACGGAGCAAGCCCACATAACCTGTGCTTCCTTGTCCACGAGTCAGTATCACGTCAAGCGATCCAAAAACTGCATACAGAGCTGTTTGAACAGTAAGAACGCTTTAACTCAACGATAAAACTTTAATTCACCAAGAAACAACAAGAGCTACACATCGCAGCCCTTGTTGTTTCTATCTGAGTCGATTAACCGTTAATGTTAGGACCTAACCACTTTTCTGCTTCGATCCTATCCCAACCTTTTCGATCAGCGTAGCTTTGTAGCTGATCCTCTTGGATCTGAGCAATCGCAAAGTAACGAGAATCAGGGTGCGAGAAGTACCAACCCGATACGGACGCTCCTGGGTACATCGCGTAACTTGTTGTCAGTGACATACCAATGTTTTCTTCAACATTCATCAGTTCCCATAGCGGTCCTTTCTCAGTATGCTCAGGGCATGCCGGATAACCCGGAGCTGGTCGAATGCCTTGGTATTTTTCACGAATCAGTTCTTCATTCGACAGCTCTTCATCCGCAGCGTAACCCCAAATCTCTTTACGTACACGCTCATGTAGGTACTCTGCGAACGCTTCTGCAAGACGGTCCGCCACCGCTTGGATCATGATGGCATTGAAATCATCACCTTGCGCTTTGTATTCGTCAGCAAGTTCACGCTCACCAATACCGCCCGTTACTGCAAAGGCACCAATCCAATCATGCTTACCAGACTCTTTCGGTGCAATATAATCAGACAAACAATAGTTGAAGCCTTTTGGTTTCTCTGTCTGCTGACGTAAGTTATGCAGCACTTTAGCAACGTTGGTGCGTGACTCATCTGTGTAAACTTCAATATCATCGCCAACACTAGCCGCAGGAAACAGACCACACATACCTCGTGCTTTCAGTAACCCTTCACGCTCAACGCGATCAAGCAACTCATTTGCATCTTTGTACAGACGCAGTGCTTCTTCGCCCACTTCTACATGGTCAAAGATTGTTGGGAACTTGCCGACTAACGACCAAGTCATGAAGAAAGGCGTCCAGTCGATATACTTACGCAAAGTAGCGACATCAAAATCTTCAAAAATGTGGATGCCTGGTTTAATTGGTACAGGTGGTGTATACGCCTCCCAATCAATCGCAACCTTATTAGCACGTGCGGCTTCTAAGGTGACAGGCTTGGTACGAGGCTTCTTGCGGTTATGTTGGTCACGTACGCGTTCGTAGTCTTCATCCAATTTTTCAACAAAAGCCGGACGGCGTTCATCTGATAGCAGTGATGTACACACACCTACCGCACGAGAAGCGTTATTTACGTATACTACTGGGTGTTTGTAGTTCTGCTCAATCTTAACGGCAGTATGCGCTTTTGATGTGGTCGCACCACCGATCAGAAGTGGAAGTTCAAAATCTAGACGCTCCATCTCTTTTGCGACATGAACCATTTCGTCCAGAGATGGCGTGATCAAGCCAGAAAGGCCAATAATGTCGACATTCTCTTCTTTAGCCACTTTCAGGATCTTTTCACACGGTACCATTACGCCAAGATCGATGATCTCGTAGTTATTACATTGCAGCACCACGCCAACAATGTTCTTACCAATGTCATGAACATCACCTTTAACGGTCGCAAGCAGGATCTTACCGTTGGATGAACCGGCTAGTTTTTCTTTGTTAATGAAGGGCTCAAGGTGAGCAACTGCCTGTTTCATAACACGTGCCGACTTTACTACTTGGGGAAGGAACATCTTGCCTTCTCCAAATAGATCGCCAACCACGTTCATACCATCCATTAAAGGGCCTTCGATCACTTCAAGTGGTTTGGACGCATTAAGGCGAGCTTCTTCAGTATCTTCTACGATGAACTCGGTAATGCCTTTAACCAGCGCATGCTCTAAACGTTTTTCTACCGTCCAGGTACGCCATTCAAGCGCAGAGGCATCATCTTCTTTTCCGACACCTTTATCTGCATACTCAGCAGCAATATCGAGCAGTCGTTCAGTTGAATCATCACGACGGTTTAGCACCACATCCTCGACCGCTTCACGCAGTTTGTCTGGAACATTATCGTAGATTTCTAGCTGACCCGCGTTAACGATACCCATATCCATACCATTTTTAAAACAGTGGTATAGGAACACCGCGTGAATCGCTTCTCGAACGTAGTTATTACCGCGGAAGGAGAAGGAAACGTTAGACACGCCACCAGAGATCATCGCATGTGGTAAATCACGTTTAATATCTGCAACCGCTTCAATGAAGTCAACTGCGTAGTTGTTGTGCTCTTCGATACCCGTCGCAACCGCAAAAATGTTCGGGTCAAAGATAATATCTTCCGGCGGGAAGCCCACTTCATCAACCAAAATGCGATAAGCATTGGTACAGATCTCTAGCTTACGCTCACGCGTTTCTGCCTGACCAACCTCATCAAATGCCATCACGATAACCGCAGCACCATATCGACGAATCAGCTTCGCTTGCTTAACAAACATCTCTTTCCCTTCTTTCAAAGAGATGGAGTTCACGATGCCTTTGCCCTGAATACACTTCAGACCCGCTTCGATCACTTCCCATTTGGAAGAGTCGACCATAATTGGAACTTTGGAAATTTCTGGCTCAGACGCACATAGATTTAGAAAGCGAACCATACTGGCTTCTGCATCCAACATACCTTCATCCATGTTGATATCGATGATCTGAGCGCCGTTCTCAACTTGCTGGCGAGCAACTTCCAGAGCCTCATCGTAGAGCTCTTCTTTGATCAGACGTTTAAAGCGAGCAGAACCGGTAACGTTAGTACGTTCACCCACGTTGATAAACAGCGTCTCATTTTCAATCGTAAGAGGCTCAAGACCGGACAAACGACACGCAACCGTAAGCTCAGGCAAATCACGAGGTTTCACACCTTCAACTGCCATTGCCATATGGCGAATGTGCTCTGGCGTCGTACCGCAACAGCCACCAATCAGGTTCAAGAAGCCACTTTCCGCCCACTCTTTAACATGAATCGCCATATCTTCTGGCGAGAGGTCATACTCACCAAAAGCGTTTGGTAGACCAGCATTAGGGTGTGCTGAGATAAAAGATTCAGAAATGCGAGAAAGGTCCTCTACGTAAGGGCGCAATTCATCAGGGCCAAGCGCACAATTCAAGCCAAATGAAAGCGGGTTTACATGACGCAGAGAGTTATAGAACGCTTCTGTCGTTTGACCGGAAAGCGTGCGACCAGACGCATCGGTAATGGTGCCGGAGATCATGACTGGTAACTCAACACCTAGTTCTTCAAAGACACTGTCTACCGCAAAGGCACACGCTTTCGCATTGAGTGTATCAAAGATAGTTTCAATCAGAATAAGATCAGAACCACCTTTAATCAGCGCACGAGTTGATCCGGAGTAAGCTTCAACGAGTTCATCGAAAGAAACATTACGGTAGCCCGGATCGTTTACATCCGGAGAGATCGAACAAGTACGGTTTGTCGGACCAAGAACACCGGCAACATAACGGGGACGACTAGGCGTCTTTGTTGTCCATTCATCGGCGACCTCACGAGCAAGCTTAGCCGCGGCGAAGTTAATCTCCTCACTCAGGCTTTCCATCTCGTAGTCAGCCATTGCAATAGAGGTTGCATTAAAAGTATTTGTTTCGAGAATGTCAGCACCCGCTTCGAGGTATGCGCTATGAATATCCTTAATCAATTGAGGCTGAGTAAGCACTAACAAGTCGTTATTACCTTTTAGGTCACAATGCCAATCTGCAAAACGCAAACCTCGATAGTCTTGCTCTTCAAGTTTGTAACCCTGAATCATGGTACCCATACCACCATCAATCAGCAAAATACGTTGTTTCAATTGAGCTTCTATCTGCTCTCTTACATTACTTCCCACAGTACAGCCTCATTCCTTTAATTATCTTCTCATCCTATCACACAAACAAAAGGAGTCTAGACGTCTAAAAGTAGAATTAGTGATTATTTAGCGTCCATTTCAAGTTACAAAGAAATCACGAAAAAATGTTTGCTATTTAGCCAACATAGGCCGAGAATTTCCATTCATAAAAAGTTACAAATAGAGGGCTCTATGTCGGTCTATCATACTTTATGTTTCCTATCTGCCGCAGCAATTCTAATTGCCTTTATAAACAGTAAGATAGGAAAAATGCAAACCACCATAGCCATTACCGCAGGCTCAATGATACTTTCGCTCTTCATTCTCATCGCGGGTCAAAATGATTGGTTTCAACTTACAGATATCGCAACACGAACCATCACTAGCATCGACTTTGAAGATTTTCTACTTAAGGGGATCCTAGGATTTCTATTATTTGCGGGTGGCTTAGGCGTCAAACTGCCTAACCTCAAAGACCAAAAATGGGAAATTACAGTACTTGCTCTAGGCGCAACTCTCTTCTCAACTTTCTTCATCGGTTTTGTTCTCTACGGTTTCTGCCTACTGATCGGTATTCAATTCAAGCTCGTCTACTGCTTACTTTTTGGCGCGCTTATTTCTCCAACCGACCCAATTGCAGTCTTAGCGATCGTCAAAAAACTTAATGCACCGAAGCGTATTTCGACCCAAATTGAAGGTGAGTCCTTATTCAACGACGGTTTCGGTCTAGTGCTCTTCGTGACCATATTTACCATCGCATTTGGAATAGAAGCACCGAGCGTAAGCAGCGTAGCATTACTATTTGTTCAAGAAGCAATTGGGGGTATTGTTTACGGCTTAGTTCTAGGGGTAATTTTTCACTATTTAATCAGTGCAACAAACGACCACTCAATGGAATTGCTACTCACCATAGGTGTTCCGACGGCAGGCTATGCCTTAGCCGAATATCTACATGTTTCCGGTCCACTGGCTATGGTGGTTTCAGGTATCATGATCGGGAATTGGACACGCTTTATTGGCTTCTCTAAAGAGAGTGAGGATCATCTTGATCACTTCTGGGAATTGGTAGATGAATTCCTAAACGGTGTGCTATTTTTGCTCATTGGTATGTCAATGCTTCTATTTGAATTCCACAAAGAAGACTGGATCATGATGGCTGTATCAGTACCACTTGTTCTAACTGCACGTTACTTGAGCGTCGCTATTTCCTATGTCGGCTTTAAACGCTTTAGAACATATAACCCTTGGTCAGTGAAGATCTTAACTTGGGGGGGATTACGTGGTGGCCTAGCGCTTGCTATGGCTTTATCTATTCCATCGGGTATTTGGGTCATTCCAGATAAACTCATCGACGTAAAAGAAATCATCTTAGTCATGACTTACTCTGTCGTCGTTTTTTCAATCTTAATTCAAGGCTCGACAATTACACCAATGATAGAAAAAGCGAAGCAAGCCGAAAAAGCATCTCAAGAAGCGTAGATTCCGCATTCTAAATTATCAGGCAGCCAAGTGGCTGCCTTTTTTATATTGTCCAAATAGAAAAATTTTAATTGGGATAAATGAGCAGTCTGGATCAGGGAATTACACTGAAAAATCGATTGGTTGGGGATGGCTTTTGTCGTTACTCTAATTACAAAGTTAAAAGCCTTAAGTAAGAATGTTCAGACACTGATTTGAACTGTAATGAGTTTGGCTTGAGATAAACGTACCTTAAACGTCAATAAGTGTCGAAAAATAGACGTTCTTCGTGATGAAGAACAAGATTTAGCATACTGGTGAGATGCGAGAAGAGGGAATTAGAAAGACAGAATATAAGCGTGAATGAGCTTAATTTATTACTATTCTAGAACAGAATTGAAATAATATTTATTTGCTTTAATAACGCAAAAAGCCCACTCTTTCGAGTGGGCTTTTCTAAATTAAAAGCCTGGCGATGTCCTACTCTCACATGGGGAAGCCCCACACTACCATCGGCGCTATTTCGTTTCACTTCTGAGTTCGGCATGGAAATCAGGTGGGTCCAAAAT